>NZ_KB902787.1:0-137174 GCF_000379585.1 Bradyrhizobium sp. WSM2793
CGCTACGAGCGCCGCTCGATGCTGATCACCGCCAATCAGCCGTTCGGCGAATGGAACAAGGTCTTCCCGGACCCCGCCATGACGCTCGCCGCCATCGATCGTCTCGTTCACCACGCCACCATCGTTGAGATGAACGTCGAGAGCTATCGCAGACGCACCGCGCTCGANCGAAAACGCGGTCCGGGACGGCCGACCTCGCACGCGACACCCAAAACCGTCGCTGATTGACGCTGCGCGACAATCAGAGTTCAACAAAACTCTTGCGCGCGACAATCTGCGCGGCAATCATTACTTCGCCGCGACACTGGCTCGCCATCCAGATTGCCGCGCCTTCCCATCCAGATCGACGCGCTACAATTCGCCCCGATGGAAAGAGACATCAAGGAACATTTTCAGCGGAGGGGCACTCGCGGGCGGAGCCGCGACGCTAGAAGCTACCTCTTCACCCGACATTCATCTAGCTTGGCCACTTTGCGGTCAACGAGCGCGAGCGACCCGGCAACGCATCTGAAGCACTTTCGCCGCCCCACGATTGCTCGCGGTTGACGGCCCCGCGATGCACCGCCGTGGACCGTGGACCATACGGGGCCCTCGGTTCCGAGGCGGATGTCGTGCTTTGCTTTTTTTCTTCAGGCGAACGGGCGTGGGGGCAAGAAATTCTTGCAAGATCGTGCGGACGCGTCGCTGCTCAAAAACGACATCTCCGTTCACTCAACCTACGCCGATTGAGCATTTGCTCGATTGGCGATCGTCACCCGACTGGATGTTAGTGAGCAATCGCTCAGATCCTCTTACAGAAGACGATGGCGCGGATTGCTCCATCTGGCGGCGTACCCGTACGAGAAGAGGATGCGGCCGCTGTCGGAGCAAGCGGCCGCACGAGGCTCGATCCTCATTCTCTGCTTGATTGTTTTCCGTTTTCAGTGTTGTACGCACGACGGATCGGTCAAACAAAAAAACAGGTCGCAGATACCATCCAACGGGTCATCCGCGCACTGGGGATATGACGTATCCGCTACCTGCGCCTTGGTGGTGGCTGGTTGCGCGGCAACCTTTGCAACAAAAGTCGGCACCGCCGCCATTGCAAGCGCGAGGGCGCTCGTAGTCACAAACACGAATCTTTTCATTCGAGAAATCGCTTCCCTAGGTTGGCCCCAGCCGTCCTCGACGTCTATATGACGAAGCTGCAAGTGGTAAAATTGATTTTCTTGATTGGGTCTATCTACGGAATGGATAAGTTCGGACATCACCATATGGCTTTATCTTAAGCCGCTCGGAACCTGCAAAGGCCGTTATGGTCGAGAACTCAAATTGTCAACGAGATCGCCCGGGAGATCAAAAGCGAGGTGATGCACCGGGTGCTTGGGGGGCACGGCTCGAGCTGTAAAGGTCGCTCAGGCCCATGATTTGGATTGCTGTCGTGAGCTCGCGCCATGACTCAATGGACAGCCCCCGCCAAGCTGATCGGGCTGCGGAGGCACCGTCTACTCTTTCCGGCGATGCCACCGTTGGTCGCTCGTGATGGCGACTGAAAAAAGCAGGGACATGCCTGACTATAGGTCCATGTACGGAATTTTCTCGGCGGCGCTCGGCGCCATTGTCATTTGAAGAGAAGCAGCTTCGACGTCTTCGGCTTGAGGCGCTCAACGAAGAACGACGAGCCCCAGCATCTTCCGGGGGCCATGGAGGCGGGATGCTGGGGCCGTCGTAGCCTTATGCAAGAGTAGCAAACAGGCAGCGTTGTTGTGCACCGCCCGATTCGATTCGTCAAAGCCGCCCGGGATACTCAGCTCCCGTGCATCCGGACCACGCGCAAGCTCCGCCGAAGATTTGCGGCCAGTTCGCGGCGGGCAGACAGGCGAAAGCGCTGGTACATCCGAGCGGATCGCCGCCGGCATCAGGCACATGTTTCTCCGGCTGCCGCACTCAGTGGCCTAGCTTCTCGCCCGAGCGCCGATCTTCGCCACGCCTCGTGATGGCAGCTTGCTTGTCCGGCGATCGACAATAGTCCGGATCGCCGGCTGACAAGGCTCCCGTGGTGCGTATTCTCTTCCCCAAGGCTCCATCCTTTTGCGAAATGGAGCCTGAAGGCCTCGGTGCTGCTCAGGCAATCTGCCTTCCCGATCCGGAGGCATGAAGCTGCCACCGAACGGCACACTGCCGCAAGACAACCAGCTCACTAGATCCCCAGTCGAGCCATCTGCGCCGACACCTCCGGATCGGGAAGGGGGTGCCACGCATGGCGGCCAGCGGCGGTGCTCAACAAGGACCTACAGAAAGCAGGGGTGAGCTTGCCGCGGTGGATCACGACGTTCTGGTGCCCCTCGGCGGCTCGAGCGCTCTGCCAGTGCTGATTGTAGCCGCGCTGTTGGTCGGACTTCACGTGGCAAGCGGCGAATTCGCGATCACCGAGCGTTGCCAATTGCCAGGCATGTACCGGCCGCTGGGTATGGATGTGCACCCACATCGGGCTTGGCATCGCACCACCGCGCAGCGCCTTGGGCTGCAGCTTGATCTCGAACAGCGTCCCCGGCTCTGCCTTCAAGGCGCGCGGTGGATCCACTGACGCCAGTTCCCCCGCCGCCCGCAACTGTTCAAGGTACTTTTGCGATGGAAACGCATAGGTCTTCATGCAATCGCTCGTGATTGCTGCCTTTCGCGTGTTCAATGAGTTTGCCTGTCCCTGCACCTCGGACCACATCGCCTTCAGCCGGACAATTTTTTCGTGCACTTCGGGCACTTGCACAGGCGTGAGCAGGACACGTCGGCGAGGCTCCTCGAGCGCGGCTACACAGGCCTCAATCTCGGTGGCCTGCGTCTGCAAGCGCTTAGCGACGAGATTCAATACGTGGTCAGCGTCCTCGGGCTTCATCTGGCGCGCTTGCGAGACGGCGCTTTGCTGAGCCCGCAGATTAAACTGCAGCAGCTCGTCCAGTCGCTCGAGCAATCCCGCCAGTGCTTTCCTGGAGGGCGGAGCCTGCCACATCTGGAGATGCTCGGTGGCAGAGGTTGACGCCCGCGCGCGTGCCTCCTCCGCGGTCGCGAGTTTCTTGGTACCGAGATCCGAGAGCACGATAACCTTGCCTGTCGGCGCCGTGGCGGCATCGGGTCTTGCGAGTTGCGGCTCGGGCGGGCGGGCCGTCGAACTCCCCTCGCCTGCGGCCGCTGCGCGTCTTCCTTTGCCCTTTCTGCGCGCCGGACTGCCTTCGCCCACGAGGGCAGTATTTTCCGGCAGCGCAGTCGCAGCCCAAGCCGGCGGTTCAATCGTGGCTGGCATCTGTGGCTGCACTGCCAACAGCCGCATGACTTCGTTCGCCGTAAGCCACGCACCTTCCACGATCTCGTCCAGCAACTGCAACGGAAGGTCAGCTCCCGTTCCGGCCGCCCTCAGCGTGGCAACCATGGAACTCACCCCCGATGCGAACTCCGAAAGCCGCTCCATGACTCCTTCCAGAACGGCGCGATGCTCAGCGTCGAGCGGCGTCCCGTTGCTGTTCAGAACGGCCTCGGCGGTCGAGACGAACGCCGGAAAAACATCTCCGATGAAGGTCCCGAGCAGACGCACCCGCCCGCTCTCGTCCATGAGAGCGCCGCGCACGTCTGGTTCCAACGTGCTCGCTTGCGAGTTAATCAAGAGCTGCGCGAGAGCGATCCGCGATTGCAGATACATGCACTTCGTATTGAGGGCCCAGCCGGTATGCAGCCTTAGTGCGGCCTCTTCGGCCTTGCGCATCTCGGGCGTGCTGCTTGGCAAGTCGGCAGTAGCCGCGCAGACGGACTGCATCCGCTCCGAGCGCAATGCCTTCTTTCCCCACCACTCCATGCAGGCCGCATACTGTTCCGCCACGCCTGCAACCGCGCGGCTCAGCTGGTCGGGCGTAGCCGCGTCTTTGATCTTCTCGAGCCACTCTGCTGCTTTCCTTCTGCTCTTCTCCAGTGGATAGATGATCTTGGTGGCCACGGCGTTACATTCGTCGCCCGCGTCCAGCGTGTTATCGCGGAGCCGGCGAGCCCGATCGTCGGGCAGAATGCGACGTGCCAAGTCTTGGGGCAGATCGGCGTAGTAGTCCAGAACTGCTGAGCCTGCCCTGACGACTTGGTCGATCAGCTCTTGGGCCTCGGGAAAGTCCCGGGCGTGCGTGGCCGCTCGACGACAAGTTTCAAACTCCTCAAGCAGGCTGCTCAATTTTCGCTTTGCTGCCTTGATCTCATCCCGCGTTGGCGCCGCCACATCCGAAGTTGGTGGCGGGTTCGCAAGTGCCGCAGTTCTATCTTGAGGTCCGGAGCGCATCCGCTCCACCACGGCGTCGAAGGAACGACTGCGTTCCCCAGCGAAGAGGCCGGGCTCAAGGCTCGAACTGCTCATTTGCCCGGTGCTGTCGGCTCCTGCGGCCCCAACCTGCGATGTGCCAGCTCGGCCAATGCCCGTCATATTTTATCTCCGATAAAGTCGAGAATGCGCAGCCTCTCTGGATAGACCGCCTGGCTGACGGCTAGCTGACCAAGAGCGTTCTTCCGGATGCACAAGAAAGCCGATGTCGCCTTGGGTTCCATTTTCCATTGCACCCCCTGTGTTGCTGAAGACAGCGATGCGGGATAACAGCGTCAGTTGCGGGATAATCAGCTGAGACGTGACGGCGGCCGACGTGCACTGGTCAAGATCTGCGCTGTGGACTGCAACAGCACCGGCCGCGAGGCGATCCGTAAGAGTCCCGCGCCTATGCCGGTGGCTCTTTCCACACGAACTGGGCCAAGCCATCCCAAACGCTACAGAGCAGCCGGGAGACCGCTCGCTTCCTGAACGGCGAATGTGATCAGGCAGGAATGGCCAGCGTATATCGATCGGCAGACCTACGGCCGCCGCACGCGTCCACTATCCCGAAAGGAGACTTCGACAAAAGAGCTTACCAAGCCAATGGCCATGCACCGATTGTGACGAGACGCTGAAGGCGGATTCGCAACAACATTTCTCCTGCGAATCGAGCAGAATCGACGTTGCGCAAGTCCCTCTTAAGCTACATCTCGCCGAGCCGGCGCCCATCCAGGCGCGGTCAGATCTCCCTCATAGAAATATGGCAGCCAGCGTACCAAGCGCACCCAGCATCAGCCCGATCAGCGAACCGGCTGTCGGCACGTCTCTAAAGAGCAGAAGCGTGAGTATCGGTTCCAATACCAGAATAGCTCCCACCGATATCGCGACAATGATCCAGATATTCTTCAGATGCATGTAGCCCAGCGCGTATCCCAAAACGAGGAGGATGCCACCGAAGGATATCAGGAAAAACATCGGCAACAGCATTGCCAGATCACCGCCGGCCTTTCCAAATTGCCTTGAGGCAATCAACTCGGCGAATATCGAAAGCGCTTCTCCAAGGAAAATCGCTGCCACTGCTACAATCTTCAATACCAAGTTCATCGGCCTCTACAGTTCCGGCTATCCAAGACAGCCCGGAGACGGGGCATCGGAGTTACCGTTGCGGTTGCCTTTTCGGCCTGCCAGGCGCTTGCAAGCGGTCCGCGCGCTATCGCTCCTCACGGGCACTTCAAACGTCTACCCGGTTGATGACTAGATCCCGACATGCAGCAATTGTTTCGCGTCGATCACACCATTTCCGCTGCTTGCAGAAGCGAAGATGGTTCAGGACGAGCCCAACCCCACCGCGTGCCGTCTGCCAGACTGGAGCGATCGGGGCCTAGGCTGCAATCCGCACAGGGAGAGCGGAATAGCCGTGCACGAAGTTGGATGCAATTCGCTCGGGTTTACCGACAACCTTGACCTGCAGTCCCGCGTCCAAAATCTCTTCCCAGAGGATTCTCACCTGCAGTTCCGCAAGATGTCGACCAAGACAGCGATGGATGCCGAATCCGAACGAGAGATGCTGCCGCACATTCTTGCGGTCGATGACGAAACTGTTCGCGTTCTCAATGATCTCTTCATCCCGGTTGCCGGAGATGTACCACATGATGACCTTGTCGCCCTTCCTGATCTGTTTCCCGCCTACGATGCTATCGGTCGCGGCGGTGCGGCGCATATGTGCGATCGGCGTCTGGTATCGAATAATCTCGGACACGGCGCTTGAGACCAGCTTGCGATTGTCGGTTAGTTTTCGCAGTTCGGAGGGGTACTGATTCATGAACAGAAGGCCGCCGGTAATCGAGTTGCGCGTGGTGTCATTCCCCCCAACGATCAGCAGAATCAGATTCCCGAGAAACTCACTCGGCTCCATATGGCGCGTGGCGGGCGAGTGCGCCATCAAG
This sequence comes from Bradyrhizobium sp. WSM2793, assembly GCF_000379585.1. Taxonomy (NCBI): domain Bacteria; kingdom Pseudomonadati; phylum Pseudomonadota; class Alphaproteobacteria; order Hyphomicrobiales; family Nitrobacteraceae; genus Bradyrhizobium; species Bradyrhizobium sp. WSM2793. The sequence goes on from NZ_KB902787.1 coordinate 6,259, forward strand.
GAAATCAGGTCGAGGCGCGGCTCGGCATTGATGCGCTCGTTCCAAAGTCGGTTGAAATAGTCCAGGCACTCGGACAAGATTGTGCTTCGCTTGTCCCAGCTGTCGATCGCATGGCCTGCTCTCGGAGTTGTAACAGCGACGTCTGACCAATAGGTCAGGAGTCGCCGATCCTCAAATGGAAAGTCGAACAGCGTGGCGAGCATTTGCGTCGTCAACTCTATGGAGACCATCTCCACCCAATTGAAGGCATCATTGCGCGGCAAGCCGCCTAGAATCGCCCTGACCCGAGAGCGGATCAAGCTTTCGAGCTTTGTTAGGCTTTCCGCTTCGACTATCGGACTGACGGTATTGCGCTGCTCGGCGTGGCGCGGAGGCCCCATCTTGATGAAACTCTGGGTCCAGTGTTTGTCAGGCACGTCGACAATAGTGACACCTTGCTCCGACGAGAATGCTTTGTGGTTTGTGTCTACCGCTACGATATCCCTGTATTTCGTCAGGGACCAATATGGACCATGAGGGCTGTCTTGACAGTAGTGAACGGGATCTTCCCTTCGCAACCGCTCGAAGCAACCCCAGATGCTGTCGTCTTGAAAGCGCTTGGCCTCGCTTACATCCAGCTTGCTCAGCGGGATAATACGCCCGTCGTCCGCTCTATGATCTTCCAATCGCCTTTTCATGATCATCTCCGCAGACTTTGCTCTCGAGAGCTTACGGATCCAAGGTCGCGATTCACCGTTTCGAGCTGCCGTAGCGTTTGGCGGCGAGGGGCCGCTCGACCAGACTATCTCAAAGTGCAGCTAGCCTAGCCCTACCATGTCGGGCAGTAAGGATCGCATTGACTTTCCAACTCGATCTACTCAGTGGATCGGTGAGAGCTATCACCCCTGGCTGGACGATGGTTGTGCCTTGGAGGCAACATCAAGCCGAATGTACAGTAATAAGGTAGCCCCCGCGTTCAGGTACGGCCGGAGTGGCTACGTTTGTCAACATCGTGCTATGAATAGTCGTCTGGCTAGGACTGTTCAGGCAGATCGATCCAGAGATCCGCAGGACCATTCAGGAGTGTATCTTGATCTGGAACGTAGATACTATCGAAGACCCTGAGACCATGTGCCATTGCCGCTCCAACAATTATGAAAGGGAGCTTGACCTGCTCTAGGTCTTCGAAGTTATCAGCGCCGACAATCCGAACAAAATCGAGTTTAAACTGTCGGAACTCTATCTGAGATATAGCCGACGCTACCAGATCCTTGACGCTCAACGCTCCTTGGGCGATCTCTTTCCTCGAATGGTTAAGTGCCTTGAAGAGATACGACAGCTCATCAAGCTCGGAGCGGCTAAATCGCCTCAAGCGCGACGAAATCGGCACTCCGTTCTTGTATCTCACGGTCGGCACAAACCTTATTTCGCAATCGAGAAGGAGGTCTGCGACGGCGCGCTTCACCAGGATCGCCTGACCGATATCTTTCAGGCCGAAGTAGCTGCGAGTTGGTCGCGCATAACAGATCCAGCGGACTGCGCCGGTAACGGCTTCCTTCAAGTACGCCTCAGGCCCATCTAAACGCAAATGATAGTCGCCTTGCGAAACAAACGTTCGATAGCCAGGCGGGAACATTTCGGTGTCGTTCGAGGAAATCACGGCAGTTGCTCCCGCACGTAGGGCAAGTCCAATATCATCGTCCAAATTGAAATCGTAGCTCCCACCTGGCCTAAGCTGGGTCTTGTTCGGATAGACTGTGACAATCGCGACGTCATTCTCCGATGCCGCTCTTCTGATCAGTTCTGCATGCCCAAGATGCAGGGCGCCTAGAGTGTGTACCGTCCCAATAGTCTGACCTGTTCTCGCCACCTCCCGGATGAACGCTTTGCCTGCGGAAAGACACGCCAGATGCATTTTCTTACTCCAGTTTCTTTGAACGCCAAAAGAGTGGTCTGACCGGCCGGATCGCAGAAGGTCCGCCCTGCGTCTCGTATTGGCCGCGCACGCCAACGAGCCCCAAAGAGCCTTACCGCCCGCTCGCAGCTCGGACCACTGCACCAACCTGTTCTCAGCTCACGGACACTATAGTCCCTTCTATTTTGCGGTTTCCAAAGCAGTCAGGTTGACCCTTCTCGACCACGTCTGATCAACGATGAGAATTCAGCCAGATAGCTTGATGGCTCGGGCGGCTGATCCGCCTTTAAAGCGGCCTGCAGTCCCGGACATCGGTCGGCAAAAAACGGTGGCTCGAATGTGGTTATCTTAGCGCCAGAAAAGTCGACCTTTACGAAGCTGGCCTGGAACGGCGATATCCCACTCAGGTTCGCGTCGCGCAAAGACGATTGGTTCATGCGAACATATGCGAGGCGCGTTCCCTGCAGGTTGCTGTCGGTCATTCCCGCGGCGAGATATGCCTGAACGAGATTGGATCCTTCGAGATTTGCGTGATCCAATGCCATTGATTGCGGGGGATCACCGGTGATCATCGACCTGTAGAGGTAAGCCTGGGATAAGTCTGCATGTTCAAGATCGCAGTCGCGCACAAAGGCACAGCGGCCACGGAAGCCCATCAATTTGGCGGCTCGCATTGTGCTCTCTATTATCGAAATGCTTTCGCCTGATGCCCGAGACAGATCCGCTCCATCGAGCTGACAGGAATGAATAGAGGCACCGTTCAACACAGCACCAACGAGGTTCGCGTCGGACAAACTTACGGACAGAAGCCGCGCCTCGGTCAAGTCTGCCTGTTCAAGGTCTGTACTTGAAAGATTTGACAGGTGAAGATCAGCAAATGGAGCGCTCAGGGCTCTCGCCGCAATGCGGCCGCTCACCTTTGAGAGTCTCAGATACGGAAGATGAGCGCCTTCCAGGACAAGACCGTCGACCGAGGTGGGACGCACGATCGATAAACAGTCCCCCTTTGACTGGAAGAACGAGCAATCCGCCAGATGCGTCTTCGTGATCGTGACTTGGCTCAACTTGGCAAAGCGGAAGGAAGCAGAAGAAAGGAAGCATTCATTGATGGTCGAACCCTGTAATTCCGCACCATCAAATACAGCATCACTCGCGTCGCACTGGTAAACGAGGAGCCCGCTAAGCATCGCGTTGTCAAAGCGTGTCCTTTTCATGCTGCAACCGTGAAACAGACTGCCGGTTGCATCAATTACATTGCGCAGACTGGCATCATCGAAGTTGCAGACCTGCGCTGCAATCGCGTGCATATACGCAAAATCGAGCTTGGCCCCGCGGAAACTTGCCCTCTCTAGCCCCGGACAGATAAGATTCGCCCCAGAAAGGTCTGCCCGATCCAACTTTGCTCCGTAGAGCTGCGCACGATTGAGGGTACAGCGTCGCAACGGGAAATCTGACAGGTCGTGACCGTTAAAGTTCTCGGAGGATAGCTGCAAACCAATCCCAGTCCTTCTGATCGCCTCCTCGGTTCGCCTCCCGACAGCGGCCACCGCGCGCAGCCGATCGGCAGCTCGGCTCCAGTACCGAACAAAGTCGCCATCTGATGAAAGGTTGTTTTTCGGATCTGACCAGTGCTCCGCCCCTTCATTCGCGGTGCACTCGCTATCAGCGCCGATCGTTTGCGGCATGTCGATATTCCGTATTGCCGGGATTACGAGGGCCCTGTTTGACCTCTTTGCTCGGCCTTGGCGGTGCGCTATGCGATTTGTGGCGAACTCGTCTGCGAAATGGCGACACGATGCCTCGATGAGACACCTATTGTGTCGGTGTCCTCCGCAGCCGATACGCTTGAGGACGTCGGCCGAATTCTAGTCATGCGCCCCCCACTGCCGCTCGGTACGATTGTTCACGAAGCCCGGCAAGCTGAGAACCTTTTGACCGTGCCGATATGTCCAGAAGTTGCGATTTGTCTCGTCGGCTCTTAGAGGAAAATCCACATCGCTCTCCGTCACACCGAATGCTAACAATTCAAGGTCTTGCTTCTTTTTCAGAATGGACCCACGGCTTGCGGGCGGAAAAGTGATCGTTCATCTACCTGCACTCAGCCGGGCGTTATCTCATTTCGATAGCAACGACCGTGCCAGCCGCATCAGTCGCAATCAAGGGGCTGAATTGGCTTCATGAAATCGAATTTCACGCCGAATGTTTTGAACCTGACAAACACGTTCCGTTGTCAGGGACCGCACCATCGCAAGGCTATCGTGAAAGCGAAAATTCCGAGTTCGTTTGCAGGAGAGCAAGAGCCGCCAGTCCTTGCGGGCACGCAATCGATGACTTGCAATTGGACACGTGCGGATCGCCGACCTCACGGTTGGCGAGTATTCAAACTCGGCTAGCCCTGCTCCGCGCGCCGGCCGGTGCACCTAGTGGGAACCCGTGTCCGCAGACTGTCCTGGCCGAGCGATGAGCGAGCGCGTAATCGTGACGAACTCGGCGCGCTTAGGCGAATGCCCCGCGATGGATAGACGATTGCGTGATAAAGGAAGTCGAATTCGACGGCATTCATGCGATGCCTTCTTCGAGGATCGTAGCTGAATGACCTATCTGTTGGTCGCGCACAAGACGCGGCATGGCGGCGATAAGGCTCTTGGTATATTCAGACTGTGGATTGCGAAATATCTCCTCAGTGGCCCCACTATCGACGATTCGCCCGCGGCGCATAACTATGACGCGATCGCTGATATGACGAACAACACTGAGATCATGCGAGATGAAGAGATAACTTACGCCGAGGTGGTCCTTCAGATGGCCAAGCAGGTCCAAGATCTGGGCCTGGATCGAGACGTCGAGCGCCGAAACCGGTTCATCGCAGACGATTATGGCCGGATTCGGTGCGATCGCGCGGGCGATCGCAACACGCTGGCGCTGACCGCCCGAAAGCTCGAGCGGTCGTCGGTCCAGCAAGGCCTGGGATAGACCGACCATATCGAGCAGGTCGATAACGCGCTCTTGCCGCTTGCGCCGTGTCTCAACGTCGCTCGAAAGGCTGTCGGATATGATGCGGCCGACTGTCCAACGTGGATCAAACGACCCAAGGGGATCCTGGTAAATGATCGATATCGACCGCCGCAGAGCCCGCCGTTCGCGTTCGGCGAGCGCGGTCCAAGGCCGGCCCGCAAACTGAACGGCGCCCTCGTCAGGCTCGTCGAGCGCCAGGACCATGCGCGCCATCGTTGACTTTCCTGATCCGGACTCACCCACGATGCCCAAAGTCTCGCCGGATCGCAGTTCGAAGGAGACGCCGTCCACAGCCGCCCGTAAAACGCCATCCGGGCCCTTGAAGCGCTTCACCAGACTTGTCGCTTCGAGCAGGATGGAACGAGATTTCGGCAGCGATTGCACGGGAGGCTGCGTTTGCCGGCCAGGCGAATGCACAATAGTCGATGGTGAGAGCCGTGAGCCGCGCGGCCGGCCTGATGGCACGGCGTCCAGCAGCTGACGAGTATAGGGGTGCCGCGGATCTTTGAATATCTGGGCGGCGGTGCCGCGTTCGACGACCTCGCCTCCTCGCATGACGAGGATCTCATCTGCCACGCGGGAGACCACTGCCAGATCGTGACTGATCAGGATCAGAGCCTTGCCCCTCGTTTTGGTCTCCTCGAGCAGTGCCAGCACATGAGCTTGGGCCGTCACGTCGAGAGCGGTAGTCGGCTCGTCGGCAATAAGGATGCGTGGATCGAGCGCAAGTGCTGCAGCGATGAGAGCCCGTTGACGCTGGCCGCCGGATAATTGATGCGGCAGCTGCTCGGCCCTGATCTCGGGCTCAGGGACACCGACGAGCTTAAGGAGAGCAATGACGCGCTGTGCGAGCTCCTCGCGTGATGATACCGCACCATGGAGGAGCAAGCCTTCACCAATCTCTTTGCCGATCCGGCGAAGCGGGTCAAGCGAGACGAGTGCATCCTGTAATACAAAGCCAATCTCGTTGCCGCGGATGCGCCGCCAGGCACGATCGTTAAGGCCGATCAGGTCCGTCCCGTCGAAGCTCAGCTGGCGTGCATGGACGTCGGCGTGGCGACCAGCAAGGCCTATGAGAGCACGCGCAGTCACGCTCTTGCCTGAGCCGGATTCACCGACGATCGCAAGGCACCGTCCCGGTCGGAGGGAGAAGGACATACTGCGGACAACCGAATTCTCGGCGATGTCGCGCCCGAACGAAACACGCAGCGAATCGACCGTGAGGAGGTCTGCCTGCTGCGAGACAGGCTTGGGACGAACCTGCAACATTCACCTTTTTCCTTCCAGACGGTCCTGTAGATGGCGCCCGACGATGGTGACGCTGAGGGCAAATGCCGTCACTGCCAGACCGGGTATGATCTCCAGCCACCAGGCGTAGATCACATAATTGCGTCCGGCATTGAGCAGCGCGCCCCATTCAGGGGCCGGGGGAGCAACGCCAAGACCTAGAAAGGCAAGACCAGAGGCCCAGATAATCGCCTGACCCACGCCGATCGTCATCATTGCTGTCAGCGGGTTCATGGCGTTGGGAAGAATATGCCTCCAGACGATGCGGGGAAATGGATGGCTCAGCACCTTGGCGGCCTCCACATACCCTGTCCCTTTGATGGAAAGGATCTGGCCCCTGATCATGCGCGCATAGCCTGGCGCAGTGCCGATTCCGACAGCTATGACTTCAGTCAGTACCGACGGCCCAAAAACGGTCACGAACACAAGGGCAAGCAAGAGCGTGGGAATTGCGAAGAGCACGTCGACAATCCGGCTGAGGATGCTGTCGAATACGCCACCAGAAAGTGCGGCGGCGACGCCGAAAACGATCGCAATGGACATGCTCAGCGCCGTCGCGCCAAGTCCGATGGCCAGGGACTGGCCTGCGCCCTCGACTACTCGAGAGTAAAGATCTCGACCCAATTGATCAGTTCCCAACCAATGGGCGTTCGACGGTGACTGCAATGACGATCTCAAATCAATAGCAAGCGGATCGTGCGTCTGCAGCACCTTTGGCGCCATAGCCGCGAGGGAAAAGAAGCCAATGATGATGAGACAGACGGCAACTCGGAAAGGAACATGGCGGACGATTGCCAGGACTTCTTTGAGCGGCCGAGACACGGTGACTTCGGCGAACATGCTCATGTCAACTTGATCCTCGGATCGACCACCCGGTAAGTCAGATCGACAATCATACTGGCAACAACGAATAGGCCCGCAGAGATCAAAACAGCTCCCGAGACAATCGGAACGTCTCGCGAGGACGTTGCTGCGACAAGGACTCCACCCAGGCCTTGACGGGCGAAAACCACCTCGATCAAAATCGCGCCCGAAAGAAGTTTGCCGAGCGCCCAACCTGATAAAGTAATGCCGGGCAATGCGGCGTGGCGGAGGACATGGCGAAGCCTGACGCCGAAATCACTCATACCTCGAGCCCGCGCGGACGTAACGAAAGGCTGCTCGAGCACGCGCGTGAACTCGTTCTGAACGACTTGTCCGAAAAAGCCCGACAGTTCAAGAGCCAACGCAAGTGTCGGCAGAACGAGCCCGATCGGCGAATTTCCACCGATGACCGGAAAGATGCGCAGCTTTACCGCAAAGACAACCATCAGAATTGTGGCTAGCCAGTAAGGCGGCACGGTTGCCAAAAAGACTTGCGTGTCGTTGAGCAGCTTCGACCATATGTTGTCTCTGCCGGCGATGAACAAGGTTGTCAGGATTGCGATAATCCATGCGATCAGCAGCGCGGCGATTGCCAGAATAATCGTGGGGCCAATCTGTTCCGCGATGATCCCTGCGACAGGCCGATGCTGCTGGTACGATTCGCCAAGGTCTCCATGCAGGATTCGCAATATGTATTTGCCGTATTGAACCGCGAGCGGTTGATCGAAGCCGTATTTCGCGTTGATCGCTGCAAGCTCTGCCGATGATGCCGGCCCGACGTTGCCACTCGCCACATTGATGATGATCTGGGCGCGATCACCAGGCAGCACACACTGAATTACGAACGCAAACGTTGCGGCAGCCCACACCACGATCACGCCGGACAGTATCCGGCGCGCGAACCAAACAATGGGATGATGGGGTCCTATCTTCACGGCGTCATTTCTTGTCGTCAAAATGAGCGTCATAAAAGACAGGTTCGCCAACTGACCCGCGGTCCAGCCAAACGTCTTTCAGGTTCGGCTTGGTCGCCAAAGTTACGTCCAGAACCGTGAGGCCAATGACAGGAGCGTCATCCACGATCTTCCGTTCCGCCTGCTGATAGAGGGCGGTACGTTCAGCCCCATTGAAATCCTGCTCCGCTTTTTGAATGACGTTCCAAAGCGTCAGATCCTGGTAGCGTGAGGGATTGAAGCGATTGGATTCGCCATTCTGATCGGGCTTCCACGAGATCCGGAATATCTCAGCGCCGGGGGCAACCCAATAGAGGAGAACGACTTCATAATCATCTGGCCCGAGGTTTTTTCCGGCGAAGAAATCAGCCGGATTGGTGGGTTGAAGACGTGCGTCAAAACCGGCCGCCCTTGCCTGCTGCTGGATAACTTGCAAGGCTTGCTCGCCATCTGGCTTCAGAAAAGCGTTCGAATAGGAAATGCGCACGATGAGCGGATTGCCGTTCTTCACACGAACGCCGTTAGGATTACGCTCAGTCCAACCCGCTTGATCAAGCAGCTGATTGGCTCTCCGAATATCGTACGCATAGGACTGGGCGAGCTCAGGCAGGTATTCCGGCGAGCTCTGACTTAGCGCACCGTTGCCTTCAAATGGCAAAGAGCCAAGGAAGGATGTCTCGACCGCGGCCTTTCGGTCAGTAGAATAGGCAAAGGCCTTGCGGACGAGTACGTCGTCAAATGGGGGCCGGGCCGTATACAACGCCAGGCGCAGAGGGGTGCCGCCGGTAAGGTGCCGCAATACTGGAAAGCGGGAATTGGCGTCCTTCCATGCGACAGCCGGGATATCGTATATGGCATCGGTCTCCCCCGTGATCAGCGAGCCGTATCGGACAGTCTGATCTGGCAGAAACTTCCAGCTGATCCCGTCAACGTAAGCCGGTCCTTGATGTTTCGCGGTGGCCGGCGCCGAATTGTAGTCGGGATTGCGGCGGAAGGTGACTTCCCGCCCATGGCGCCACTTGTCGACAATGAATGGACCTGAGCCGACAGGGTTCTCGCAATTCACCGCAAGTCCACGTTTGAGCGCGGATGGCGAGAGAATGCCTTGTGAGGACTGAGCGAACACGTTCAGCAAGGGTTGGAATGGCATCTTCAAGGTTACCTGCAACCTCAGAGGAGCGATTGCCGTTGCCGCTTCGAAGCTATCGCTAAGATAAGGAGCGGCAGTCGGATTACGAAGATCGGGGTCGTTGCTGAGCCATCCGTTGATATTGTCAGCGATGGCCTGCGCATCGAGAGAAGTCCCATCCGTGAACTTCACATTCGGCTTTATCTCGAATGTGTACACCTTTTTGTCGTCGGAGATGGTCCAAGACTCGGCCAGCCATGGCACAATCTTGCCGTCCTCACTGCGCGCAACCAGATTATCGCTGTATTGGCGTTGCAGATACCATTGCTGCACCCATCCTCCGAACAGGCAGGCAGGCTCTTGAAAATGCCCGTAACGAATAACGCCGCCTCGCTTTACACTGCCGGCTAACCCTTCTTGAGCATGAATGCCGGGCACCAATTGCGACAGGCCCAAGAGCACGACAAGGGGAGCCGCCACTTTTCTTGCGGGATAGTTCGACTTGCCAGTGAAGCGCCTCGTTGACCGCGAATTCGATAAAGGCATATCCAGGCTCCAGAGCATTTGATGTTGAGGAAGCGTCAGAGCGGTGAGCTAGGTGTGGCTCTTGCCAGCTCGAAAGGAATGGAAATCCCGAAATGGCCTCGCAGTGTCTGTCCCCGATATTCTTTGCGAAACAGCCCGCGCTTCTGCAGGATGGGCACCACATTGTCGACAAACGCCGGAGTGCCATCTGTCAGCACGTCGGGAATGATGTTGAAACCATCGACCGCGCCAGCGCGGAACCATGCCTCAATCGAATCCGCGATCTGCTCGGGTGCACCCACGAGCAAGCGATGGCCAAAAGCTTGAACGCTGCTGATGATCTCGCGAACCGTCCGACCTTGACGCGCCAGAGTTTCAATCGTGCGATGGTGACCGACAGAAAACGGAACATTATCTGCATCAGGTAAAATCTCCTCCGGGATCGGCCTTTCGAGGCTAAGCTTCTCGACCGCCACGCCCATGCTTCGTGCAAGAGCGGCGACGGCGCGCTCCAGATCGAGCAGTCCGTCCAGTTTCTCTTTGCGACGAGCCGCTTCTTCCTCGGTGCCCCCGATACAGGTGACAAGGCCTGGCAGGATGAGCGGAGCCGCAGGGCGGCCGAATTGGCGAGAGAGCGCGCGCAGGCGCCCTGCCTCCTGTAAAGCTGTTGTCAAGTCTCCGGCTGCCGCAAACACGACATCTGCACTGCGGGCACCAAGCCGTAGTCCGGGATCCGAACCACCCGCCTGAACGATGACTGGCTGGCCTTGGGGCGAAGCGGGATGCGTAAGTGGGCCTCGGATGCCAAAACTATTCGTATTGGGGTCGAGCAGGCGGAATTGACTCGGATCTGCGTAAACTCCCGCAGCCTGATCGGCGATGACCATCTCGCCGCTCCAGCTCAGCCAGAGAGCACGGACGGTTTCAACGAAGTCCTCGGCGCGTCTGTATCGATCCGCTCGCCCGACTTCTCGACCGCCAAAGTTTGCTACCGTCGCCGGGCTCGACGTCGTGACCGCGTTCCACGCAACGCGGCCACCACTGATGACATCAAGCGATTGGAAACGCCGAGCGAGATTGTATGGTTCATTGTAGGTTGTGGACGCTGTCGCGATCAGGCCAATCCGCTCCGTTTCGCGTGCAATCACAGTGAGAACCAGCGTAGGTTCGAGCCCATTAAGCGGGGGCTGGTGCGTAATGTCGAAACTTATTGCGGGGGTATCGGCGAGGAATACAGCATCCAGCAGACCACGCTCCGCAACCTTCGCAGCCCGGACGTAGTGCTCGATATCGAAAAAGGCGCTTGGATTTGTGCCCAGCCAGCGCCACGCGGCGGAATGACCACCAGCGCCATGAAGATTTAAGCCAAGATGAAGCATGGAGTTAACCGAAGACATCACAGCCTCTAATGCGGCGGCCTGTGAGCCGCTTGGTGGGCCTTGAGGATAAGTCGATCTCGGCGGCCACCCTGCGCTTTCGCGCAAGCTCACCCTGAATGTGCCCCGGGTAGCCGATTTGAGGGATAGATAACAAACAGTCGGCTGATGTGAGAGGAATGTCACCAAAGAAGATTTGGCTACGTCCTGTGATGTTCTCCAAGCGGACGCGGCCGACAAGAGCTTCGGCGACGCTGGCCCCCGATTGACGCCGACGTGCGTACAGCCCGCTTCCAGCGCCTAGTTGATTCCACACGAGTACACTCACATCGGCTCTCCAGAATTCATCAAGAAGCCAGCCCCTTCTCAGGAAGGTGTTTTGGATGCCCATTCGCCGATCGAAACATTTGGACTCCCGACCGGGCCAGCAAGGATCAAGCTAGAAGGATCTGTAGAGGTCGAGACCATGCAAACGCAATAGTTGAGTATTTCAATCTACTATCGTCTGTTGGCATCCTCTTCTATTGCGATGCCTATCTTTCCATCGCTTAACCCAAATGGTCTCTGATCAGGCTCACCGAAAACGCGCTGCCTGACTGCAGCGGCTTCAATTGGCAGCGCCGGCTCGAAGCGAACGACATCAATTGATGCGTTCGAGAACACACGACAGATTTGGCGCGACATTGTTGATCAACCGCTTGCTGCCCCGTTGCAAAGCGACACCAATAAGGCCGCGCCAAGCCCAACCATCTAATAATGCGGTGAAACATTCCAGATTCTCGATGCCTCGTTAAGGCAACGATTGGAAGCTGAACTCTCTTCTCCACCTGTGCCGCCTGCTGCATTCGAGAATGCTACGAACCTTCGGTTGATCATCTTGCAGGCGCCGCATCGTCCTCGCGTTTTTTTATCGGTATGACCGAGCGCGACTTTGCAAGAATGCCCGTCGTCACGGCTCCTTCTCGTGAGCGCGCCGATAGGTGGACGGATTCAGTTACCTTTGGACATAGGCCACCTCAGAGCGTCAAAAATCGCCCGCATCAACGTTCACGAAATCACGCAGTTGAGTATTGGAGCGCGTCACTTACCGGCACATGAGGTGGGGCGCGCCTCTCGTGATGAATCGCGAGCTATCAGCTTCAACAATGCCAGATCGAATCGCCTGCCCAGCGTCGACGTCTGCGGCCATCATCGGCGAGGGACATCACGGACGACACGCTCCGCGCCAGCTTGGCGGCCGACCGCAGGTCCGGCGCTCTGACCTAAGCCATCACCGTCCTGCTGCCGTCCTGCCACTAGCAACACGGGTGCAACCCGCGAGCGCCAAGAGCCGCTTCCTTCGGGCATCGCAGCAGCCAACTGGCCGCTTTGGATCGACCCAGGAAGACTAATGATAGTCTAATTCGCGGCACTACTTATTCAGTGTTCAGGAGCAGGCCTCCGCCGCTTTGAATAGCTCAGACCTTTTTGGCTGTACGCGTTGCGGGAAGCCCGTCCATCACTGGTTTGGGATCTATCGCTACTTTGACTGGAAACGCGTCGGGCCCGGAGGATGGGAAGGAGGGGCCGATACGACCGCCTGCGCAGATCGCTCTAGGTCTTTTTGTTCGGCTGCGCCTGCAGGCCACACCACAAGGCTTTCGCCGCGATATGGTTGTTAGGCGCGACCAACCTTGTGGTGCACGTGTGGCGCATTGGTTGCAAGCGTCAACTCCCCATTTTGTCTTTCCGAGCTGAGGCCCCCGTGCGCCGGTTCGTCGCTGTCGCGGCTTTCATGCGAGCCGAATCGTTCGTGGCCTTGCCAAGTGTGGTCGGCAATCCAACGTCTCGCAGCCGCGCAGCCCCCTTGATATTGTGAGTTTAGGCTATTCCGCGCGTGTTGCGGATGCCTGGATCGAAGTAGCATCGCGCGGGTCTTGTTGGCGACCAGCGCCCCGGCGGGGCCCACGCGAATCCTCGCGCCCATCAGCAATCCCGACAGAGCACAATGAGCTCCACGGAACGCCGGCGCGGTCACGAGCCCGATGGCCGCGACCAAATCGGCTGTTCGGACCAGAGCTAGCGTCTCGAGTAACGTTTCAAGGACATCGACTCGCAGCCGATGCAAGCTGGCCTCGGCAGACTTCCTCACGCAGCTCAAGCTCACCGATGCCTGCGCTTCCGCCGGGCTGCTTCTCCCAGACCTTTCACACGGTGCTGCCGTGGAGCTGGACAGGACGATGGCCCCATCTCGCCAAACTCAGCTCTGCAATGAACAATAGGCTCGCCAGCACAGCCGCAACGGCACCGAATTTGATTCAAACAATGAGTCTGGTCAGCTGTTCGACAGCTAAGCCCTCTAACATACAACACCTCTATCCGGACAGGAGGCCGACTTGATGGCTCAAAATCTCGAAGAGAAGAAGGAGCTTGATCCGGGTCAGTCCCGTTCGAGAACCAGATCCGATCCAGTTATAGACATTTGCGCGCGCCTCAGTTGCTGATCCTTATCGCCATCGGATCAACTTTGTCCGAATGATATCGACAGAGGCTACCAAAGGGAGAAGGGAATGGAGCCATTTGACAACGTCAACCTATCCGCGGCTCGGATGAATTACGTTGAGCCGCAACAGGAAGAGACAGCGCAAGCAGACTTTGAGCAGCGGCTTAGAGAACCACAGCCAATCCTCCCAACATCAGCTTCACCCGGGGCTGGATCGACCCGGACTGCAACGGATGGCAATAAGAGAGCGCAGGCTATCCAGGGGAACGAACGGTGCGCAGCTGAATCCTTTGTGAGAGGGCGCGCTCAGCTTGCCGCAACGCTGACCTGCGCGAATATTGCGGAACTCAGAAGAGAATCGAACTCGCTGCGCAAAGATCAGCACAATAGTCAAGAGCGACTGGTCCGTCAGCCGGCGTCGATAGTGGCCCGCATTTTCTACGACGTGATGGCATCGTCATACGTGGAGCTGCAGCGCTTTCAAAACCACGCCAGCCATTATAAGCCACATGTGTTGGACCATCAAAGCGCGATGGACCATTTGCGCTCCATGGCGGCTTTGCGTTACGACGCCGCCCCTGGAATATTTGGGGAGGCCAACAACTTGACCTGGGGCGCGCAGCGGCAGCGCACATGAGAGGCGACACCAATTCTTCGCCTTTTGTATCTCTGTCCGAGGATGCCTCACAACTGCTTCTTTCGCCGGACGATCACAACGAGTACGGCCAAAGCAATCGCGGAAAACGCGACAGAGTTGCACACCTACACGGTGCCGAAGGTCACCACACGGACGGCCGAAGAGATCGTCGCGATTCTTGAGGACGGGACTGAGAATGACGAACCCAATCTAGCATGGGTGAGCGATACCCCAACTGAAGAGCGCGAGGTACTGTTTCTGGGCGGAAACCTGAATAACTATCGGACCGCTAGCGAATCGAATCCATATAGGAAGTCAGGGACAAGTCGCTGAGGGTAAGAAGATCCAGAACGGGTGATTTGTCTTGTTCCGATGCTCGGAAACATCGGAAGCAGCGTTCGCGGCACTTATAATACTCCGATCGGAGCGGCCAGCGGGAGCTGGCCGCGTACTGCACTTGGACAATCAGAGTTTCAGCCGAAAGCTGTACCGTCTTCAAATTCGCCGCACTTGTCGTCAGGTTGGAAAAGGCACTTGCCCGCCGTCATTCATTCTATCTTTCCGCCCCTCCACGTCAGGTTTTGGAAAGCTAACGTGAGTAGCGAAAGAACGAGGAAGCGATGCCAGTGGACTGCACCATGGACCGATCCAACGCGATCAACCCAGCCGATAAGGATTCCGCTGCGTCAGATACCACCGTGGAGCAGCCGCAACAACCGCAAGCGGTGTTTGAGCAACACTTGGGAGAGGTGCGACAGCTCGGCCCGATATATTCCCATAACGATCTTCATGACATCACTGAAGAAGACGATCGCCTCATCCGAGCAGCGTCTGGTGCTGCCCTTGACCGAGGGCCACCGCCGAATGCGACCACCATCGAAATTTACGACCGTCGGCTTCGCAAATTGGCTGAGGCGCTGAAGCAGTCTGGTCAGTCGATTGCTGAGCTCGATGACGATACGTTGCTCGACCGCTCCAAGAAGCTACTGCCAAAAGACAAGATCATCGCCCCTGCATTGTCAATGGTTAGTAGGTACCGCGAGCCCAGCGACACCGCTCCGGCCCCCACAACACATTATCGTCCGTCCAAGGAAGACGCGAGCCTCATCAGAAAGGCCACCGAGGCGGGCTTTGGTCGAGCACTCGATGCAAAAACCGCCGGAAATTATGCTAGCTGTCTTCGGAAGCTAGCGGCAGCACTGCGACCTTTGTCGATTGCTAAGCTCAGTCACAAAGCGCTGCTCGGCCATGCCGACGCTTTGTTTCCGAAGGACAAGAAACTCATCTACGCGTTGAACAGGCTGAGTGACTACCGCCGGATCGCCGGACAGGACAATTCGGGGGCTGACGGAGGTAACTCGCGCCAGCCAATACAGCCGGCCGCCGATTTGCCCGTGCAGCTTTTCGATCATGAGCAGCCTTTGGGGAACGCTGCGGACCAAGGCGGCTCATTGCCGGCCGACGGTTTCAATGCTACGCAGGTTTGGGAGGAAATGGGTTTAACCCTTCATTCTCCCATGCAACGTGTCGCCCAGGATGCGCTTTTCGACGCTGTGCGCCGAAGCGAAGTACCTCCACGTGCCAGCTTCGATGCGCCGGTACTTTGGCGGGGAATGCGTGCCGCCGCCCCCTCGCCCGTGCAGAGTTTTGCTCAGGAAGCGCTTTTCGATGCCGCGGATCGCGAGGGCCTGCTGCCAGCGACTTCCTTCGATGCGCCGGTGCTTTGGCCAACCACGCGTTCAGTCACCCACTCGCCCATGCAAAGTGTCGCCCAGGAGGAGCTTTTCGATGCGGCGGATCGCGAGCGCCTGCTGCCAGCCGTGCCCTTCAATGCACCGGCGCTTTGGCCAACAATTAGTTCGGTCGCCCACCCGCCTGTGCAAAGTGTCGTCCATGAAGAGCTTCTCGATGTCGCGCATCGCGAGGGCGTGCCAGCGACATCATTCGATGCACCGGTGCTTTGGCCAACCACGAGTTCAGTGACCCACTCGCCCGTGCAAAGTGTCGCCCAGGAAGAGCTTTTCGTTGCCGCGGATCGAGACGGGTCTGCGCCTGCTGTCGATCTGGATGCATCCAAGTTATGGACGGCAATGGGGTCGCCCACCCAAAGCGTCGGCCGAGCGGATCCTTTCGATGCCGTGACCTGGCAGCCCAGCTCACGGTCGCAGAATCCCGCCTCTGAAGAAGACTTTGGGAGGATGATGCATCAAGATGGTGCGAGCCCGGCAACACGTGATACGATGTCCGTCGCAGCCGGCGAGAGCTTTGATGCCTCTTTGGCCGTTCCCGAGGATTTCTCGCATGGCACCCAGGCCGCGCCGGATATGATGCGCTCCAGGCTCGGCCGCTGGGGTCTGTTGCCGGATGCAGCACAGCGGGTAAAGACCTACGACATTCACGGTGAACGCTATATGGCCGTGCTAGGACCGCGTGGGCGCAATGATGTTCAGCTCATCCATCTGCGGTCTCCTGCTATCGGCGATACGTTTGATGTTTCGTTCGCCGTGCCCAAGGATTTTTCGCATGGCACCCAGTTGGCCCCCGAAATGTTGCTTTCCACGTTGGGCAAGTGGGACTTCTTGCCTAATGGAGAACATCCGGTCATGAACTATGAGATTGGCGGGAATCGCTACACGGCCGTGTTGGGACCGAGAGGATCCAACGACGTTCAACTCATTCATCACCCAAGGCTCGCTTTGCCGGGTGAAGCTGCGCTTGTAGCGCCGACGGCTCCCCCGCATGCCTACGGCGGCCTTGTACCTGGGTTTAATCCGCTCTCCTCGTTCGAATTGCGAAAGGACGCTCCTTTGGCGCTGGCGCCAAACATTCCACTGCCGTCTGCCGCACCGGGATCGGACCATCAGCCGTCCCTGCAAGTGCCTGAACTCGGAGAGTTGTTCGGTGACGACTGGAGGCACGGCCCCCAAGAGGCTTCGCCTGTCGTGATCGACATGCTCCAAAACCTGGGCCTTCTGCCGAGCCAGGAGGTTCCAATGACCCGTTTTCTGATCCACAGTCAGCCCTACACGGCCGAAAGCCTACCCGGAGGCCGCGTCCTTCTCTTCCATCGACCGCAATTTGGTGAATGAGGTACCTGTCGGCACCTCGGACAGCTGCTCAAGCTCCCGAACCACGCCGGATCGTTTGCTTTCAAAGAACTTAGAATTGCGTCCGAAAGACAGTTTAAGCGGCAAGCAAATCCCACAGCGGCGAGGCCCAGCCTGATCTAAAGCGGGATGGTTCTCAATCACGCCGTATTCGGCAGCACGGAAGTTTCCGGTGAAAGGACCCCAAAAGACGCGGGATGCGAGATACGAGCGCATCGTGGGGTGGGCAAGGGTCGCGCGTTATCATCGCGGGCGCCGCTTGATCGGGTTGGGGAACAATGCCCTCACAAGGACCCGCGGACAGCATGCGGACGTACCTTGGCGAGCCAATCTGGAGGTTCAACTGAGAGGCCTTGGCTCCAACCCATACACGATAGCCTGAACCGCTGATCTTCCAATCACTGAGATCGAATCGAGATCGACGGCTCTCATAAGTTAGCTTGATCGAACTGCAGCAAGTTCGTGCAACTCGATGCCTCCCCCAACGAAAAGACGGCCAGAAAATACTCTGGCCGTTCCTGACGATCGAAACGATCCGTGTCATGGCTTGCGAAGATGTCCAAACGATTAATCGAAGCGCATCGCCCTGCCCTGTGCTCTTCGTTACCAGATGAACTTTGCGCCATCCGGCAGTTCGCAGATGAATTCGCCCTGGTTCACGAGTTCGGTGGTCCCGACGACAAGCTTCGAGGCTCGCACCGTCAGCTTGCCTTCGCGGCTGAGGCTATGGCGGATGTACTCGGTCACGGCATGTCCGGAGCTGTCGACCGTTTGGTGCGCATTGGCGAAGCTGATGCCGTTCTGGGCGGTCACCCTGAAGGCATTTATGACCAGACCGGCCTGCGTCGCCGACGCAGGCTTGCCAGCCTCCGCGGTGGTACAGCGGCTCATGTCCAGTATGAGCTTCACATTCTTCCCGGCCTGCAGGGCATTGAGGACCTCGGTGTATTTCGGTGAGGGCTCATCGGCTCTCGCCAGCGCGCTCCCGCTCGCGGCCGAAAGCAAGGACAACAGGATCGTCAGTCCTATGCCAGTAAGCTTCATATGCTCTTCTCCCTCGATAAGTACCACAGATCTCATTTTTCAAGACGTCGTGCTCGCAAACCGTTTGGCTGATTCCACACATCAAGCGCGCTCGCGCCTGCGACAAAAACATCCTGTCGCAACCAGGCGCAAGTAGTTGCGATGGCTATTCCGACATCACAACCTCGTATGTCAGGTTTGCGGAAGTGGCTTAGCCTCGCGCTACGTCGACTAGAACGATCTGATCGAGCGTCGGCCGCTTGGAAAACACAAAACGGCAACCGGTCGCGCTCCTCCATTGCAACGACCGAAAGCATGCAATTCTCCCATCTGCATAAAGTAGACGATCCACGAAAGAACACTTCGACCAGCCGCATGCGCCAGCTCGTCCATCTTGATAGCTGTGCAAGGATTATCTGCCGACGTGTCCGCAATGAGGTGGTGGAGCGAACCTGGCGCGGCGGTCGGATCAAGCTCAGTCAAGGCACCCGATCTCGGCCTAGTCGAAACAGCAATACCAGAAGGCACAAGGCGGCACCGACTTTTGATCCGTCACTTTGCGCGGCTTCCGTCCAGCTGACCGCCTCACTGACTGAATCCATTCGGCATCCCTCAAAAGGCTAAAGCTAAATGGCTTCCTTCCTGGTCCGTCAGCTTCTCGAAAGCTGCAGCTGCAACAATCTACGCCGACAGCCGGCACTCGAAGGGAGAGAGATATATATGAACGTTGATCCACGGAATGCCGCAGACACTCCCTTTGAGGTTCACGACGCGCTGCAGCACGCGCACAGCGTCGACTGGCAACCGGACGAGCTTAGCGCCCAGACCGGCGCACCGGCACACAGTTCAGAAGATCAAGAAAGCTTTAAGCAGCAGCTGACTGACTTGGATCTAGACGACTCAGATTCGGTCTAACCGACCTCGGATTCAGTCTCCTTAGCGGCAAATTCCGCGACTGCCACGTCCTCGTCTGCGCCAAACGAGTGGCCCCGGAAACCAGTCGCTATCCCGTCTCATCATTTGTCAGCGCGCGCGCTCAGCTTGCCGCAACACTGACAGGTGCCACTCTTGAAGCGCTTCGGAACGAGATCGACCTTGCCGAGCAGCAAGCAGCACATTGGTCATCAGCGACCGCAGCTCCCGTCGATCGGGACCGCCTATTCGACGAGGGTGGCGGGATCGTCATATGTCACACTGCGGCGTTTTCAGAATCAGGAAAATGATTGCAAGCCGCGCATGGAAGAAAACACGAGCGCGATATCGCATGTCCGCAACACGGCTCGGGATCATTCTTCCGTCGGAGATCCACCGGAGCGGTATCCTATGGACCGAGCGCGCCAAGCTGGCTGGCATATGCGCGGCAAGACAACGGCATCACCCTTCGTATCGTTGGTCGAGGATCCGGCAAAACTCGCCGTTTCTCGCGATCATTGGGCGAGAGCGATCGCCAACGAAGCGGA
Organism: Bradyrhizobium sp. WSM2793; assembly: GCF_000379585.1. NCBI lineage: Bacteria > Pseudomonadati > Pseudomonadota > Alphaproteobacteria > Hyphomicrobiales > Nitrobacteraceae > Bradyrhizobium > Bradyrhizobium sp. WSM2793. Next base: position 26,011 of record NZ_KB902787.1, read on the forward strand.
CGCGCTGTACACCTGCACCGTACCGACGCCAACTGTCTGGCCCCCCGACGACGTGCTGAGTAGCATTGGGCTTGGAATGAACGCCGAAGATCAGGACAACATCGATGAGGACGTCGATTTGATGTGCTCACTGGGCAGAACGCCAACCCGTGAAATCGAGCGCCTGTTCCTGGGCGGCAATTCGGAAAGCTACCGGACCGCTAGCGAAGCTAATCCCTACAAGCGCGAGAGTAGTGAGTAGATCGTCTGTCGACTGCGCCATTTGACAGGTTCGTTGGCGTTCAAGTACCAAAACACCCCCAAGGAAGAACTGGAAAACGGCGCACTAGCTCCGCGTCAAAAACAACAGCTCGAGCATATTGGCGACGTGATCGATGGCCCGATCAATTCGCCGATCGAGCGGTACAGCGGTTGAGGGCTGCGACGGAAGATGCACCGCCGACGGTTGTGAGGACACCGGACCATCCTCTCTCCCCTGCCCGCTCGTTAAAGCATCCTGGCATCTTGGATGCGTTGTGACATCGCCCGGTGAGGTAAGCCGCTGAACGCTCCCCGCCTTAGCTAGCTCGGCCTGACATTAACCGCGCGGTCAACCAACAGGTCTTTCGGCCGCAATAGTATCAGGTATTCACTCGTCCGCAGCAAGCGGCGTTGTTGCAGTACGGCCGATCCGCCACCTGGATGCGTTCCATCAAAACAATCGATTTTGCCGAGCACGCCTAAAAGCTCCATAGTCGATCGCAATGTATGGAGGCCGCATTCAAGATGACGTCTGGCAATCGATTCTCTCCTCGGTCCCTTGCTGAACAACTTGGCTCGCGCGATCGGCCGTCTGCATCTCGGACGGTAGCTCCTGTCGTCACGTGGACTCATCCCGCGCCTCGCCACGGTCTTCCCGCTAAATTGCCACGTATGAGGCGGATCGAATCGCCCGATCGTGGCGTCATGGCTTACCCAAAGCTTGGTAAGAACAACTGCCTTTTCGGGCATTTCAAAGGGTTTCTGGCGTCACGTTCAATTGGACGGACAAATGCTCACGACGTTGGACAGAGCGAGACCGACAGCCACGCGCAGGTCGACGGCATGGCCGAACTGTGTCGCCGTTGCCTCACAACGATTCCGAGTTTGAGGGCACCGCTACAAGGAGCCTTTAAAGGCACTTGAATCTCACCCAGCGTCAGATTGTAGGATTTCCGACAGCCTCGCGACAGAATCCGCTCGCGTGAACTCTTCCTGACAGGTAGCAACAATTGCGAACGTCTCAAAACCTCAATGCTCGGCCGATCCGTCTCGTGGCACTACTCGACTGCTCCCCTTCAGAGTTTGCGTCGTTTATCTGCTTTGTAAGCGCAGGACGCAGCGTCCTCCTCGCAGCCAGACCAGGATCCAGCGCGCGAGAACAACGCGGGCAATCGCTATTTCGCCTATGCCGACCACAGGCCGAGTCCAAGCTCGAGATTAGATCATTCTTGCGCCGTTCACCCTGTCTGACGAAAGGGAGGCGGCGTAACCACCTTAGACAATGCGCGACAGCAACGCCGGACCCAATTTGTCGTTCGTTGGCAGCATTCGCTCGACTGCGGCGGAGAACGTCTCCGGAGCGACCGAACTTCGGGACAGTTGACATCTTGCTCGGCTATCACCGACTAGCGAGAGGATGTCTATCGCGCCGATGGGCGTGTTGATCGTTTCGTCGCACATCTCGACCTGTTCCAGCCATTGGTCGATGCATAGCGCGTGAAGTGTCTTCAAACGCGGAAAACTTGCGTTGTCGTGACTTGACGACACTACGGGCTCAACAGCCTTGCAGGACTGACCGCGGTCAAGGCGAACTTGGGGAGTTTCCAATGACGGTTTCGCAAGTCTATTCGGCGGCAAATACAGCCGCTCTCGCCTGCGCTTTCGTTTCGTTCGGGCGGTTTGGCACGATCGCTACTGCAGAGGCTCGTGTAGTGCATGCAGGCACGGCTATGCTCGGCCTACAGATGCATCAGCGCGCGGCCAGGACTCTCAGCTTCGTGAGAGATTGCAAAGCTCTCGCCGGCGTAAGGGAGATTTTGAGCCGCGCCGCCCCGCGCACGCGATCCGTCGCAGGCCGCCACCTATCCGGTGACGATGGACGCGCAGACATGGATCGCCTGCCAACAACGTCTTGCGTGTCGTTTACGGCGTTTCGAATTCACGCCAAAGCGGCAGCCTCTGGGTTCCACCGAATCTCATGGTCAGCGTGACACGCTCAAGTCCTGCCGAGGATGGACGAGAGGCGATGAATGCGAATTCTCCTGGTTGATCATCATGCGGACTTTGCCCGCGACGTGAAGGAAGCGCTCTTAAATTGTGGCTTCGCCGTCGACGTGACACGCACGCTGGATGAGGCGGCGGCCGCGCTCGATTGCGCGAACTACCACATGGTCCTGCTCGAATCGGCTTTGCCCGATGGAGACGGATTGGACTGGCTGAAGCAGTTGCGGCGCGAGGGACGATCAATGCCGGCTATGATGATGAGCAGTCTCAATGATCTTAGCCGGCGGATTGCGATCTTCAATGCGGGCGCCGATGATTTTCTGCCCAAGCCCGTGTCTATCGACGAGCTCATTGCCCGCATGCGAGCTATTTTGCGACGGTCAACGCAAATGATGGCGCCGGTTGTGACATTCGGAAATCTGCATTTCGATCCGATCGCAAGACAAGTCTCGGTCGGTGGTCGAGCACTGAGAATTGCGCGCCGCGAAGTGTGCATTCTTGAACATCTGCTCAACCGCGCGGGCCGTACCGTGCCGCGCGCATCGCTCGAAGATAGCTTGTATGCATTTGACGATGAGGTCTCGACCAATGCGCTGGAAGTCGGGATTTATCGCTTACGCACGCACTTGAGCCAAGCGGGTGCAACGCTGAGGATCAAGACCGCGCGCGGTGTCGGTTACACCCTCGAACTCATCGGCGCAGCATCGGCTGCCTAGCCGATCGAACTTGAAAGCAGCACTCCCTTGAACGTGGTTAACAATGACGCCGGCGAGCCGCCGATGGTCGCCAGCGGCTCGCACTATTCCGCTTTTCCCCGCCTCTGCTACGTCCTGTGTGCACTCGCTCTGCTATTTCCGCTTGCTGTCACAGCTCAGACAAAGCGGGATGGCAGAGGGGATCCGCCACGTGCGGCGCCTGGCAGCACCACGGGCACGATCAATCTTACCTCCTCACAGGGCAAGACAGTTCATCTGACCGGGCCGGCTGCGAGCATTTTTATAGCCGACCCGGCGATTGCGGATTATCAGGCGCCATCGAACACCACGATTTTCGTGTTTGGCAAAAAGGCTGGAAGAACGAGCCTGTTTGCCCTGAACGACAACGGAGAGGCTCTCGCCGAGCTGCGTGTTGTCGTCACCCAACCGATCGAGGATCTGCGGGCCGCGCTTAAGGCCGAGGTCGGCGACTACCCAATTCAGGTCAGCTATACCCCGCGCGGCGCGATCCTTAGCGGTACGGCGCCTAATGCCGATGTCGTCGAGACCGCCAGGAAGGTCACTGAGCAGTTTCTTGGCGCGGGCGCGCTGGTTGTCAACAAAATCCAGGTCGCCGGCTCATTGCAGGTGAATCTCAGCGTACGGGTGGCAGAAGTCTCCCGCAGCGCCGTCAAGGATCTCAACATCAACTTCACGGCCTCGAGCCCAAACGGCGCTTTCCTTGTGACCGGCAAAGGGGGCGGGTCCGGCTCGGCCGGCGGCGGCGGCACGATCGGGATTGGGTTTAGCGCCGGCAATACCAACCTGAGCGCTGTTCTCGACGCTCTCGCGAGCGAGCACCTCGCCTCAATCCTGGCTGAGCCGAATCTAACAGCCATGTCCGGCGAAGCCGCAAGCTTCCTCGCCGGTGGCGAATTCCCCATTCCGGTGATGCAGGACAACCGGCAGGTTTCCGTCCAATTTCGCCAGTTCGGCGTGAGCCTCGAGTTCGTTCCGACGGTTCTCAGCAATAATCAGATCAATGTCCGTGTGAAGCCCGAAGTCAGCGAATTGTCGAGCGAAGGCGAAGTCAAAATCAATGGCATGGCGGTCCCTGCCCTCTCGACTCGGCGGGCGAGCACCGTGGTCGAGCTCGCCAGCGGTCAGAGCTTTGCAATCGGCGGCCTCATCAGGCGCAACTTCAACACTGATATCGGCGAGTTTCCCTGGCTCGGCGATGTGCCGATCCTGGGCGCGCTTTTTCGCTCCTCATCGTTTCAAAAACGTGAAACCGAGCTGGTCATTATTGTCACGCCCTACATCGTGCGGCCCGGACCGAATCCGAACCGGATGAGTGCGCCGAGCGACCGCATCTCACCGCCCTCAGACGCGGGGCGGATTTTGACGAACACGGTGGCCCGGCCGCCGCGAGAGCGCGATGCGCCTCGCGCCAGCGCACCAGGATTGACCGGCAGCGCCGGCTTTATTATCGAATGAGGATCGCCAAATGACTTTGCGCCACCTGTGCTACCCGATCGTTATTGGAGCAACATTGGGGGGCTGCGCAAATACTGCCTCGATCCAGCCCGCGCCGGCTGACCAAGAGATCCAGGTCGAGCAGAAGAGGAGCGTGCTGTTCCTGCAGAGCCTTCGTGGCCCCGAACGGCATCGGCTGCGAAGCTTTATTGCAGCGACCAGCCGCGGCCGGCGGGATGCCCTCCATGTGGATGTCATCGGCCCACCCAGACTGATTGCACAGGTGGCCCACGAGGCTCGCGCCATGGGCGTTGCCACCTACAACATCCGCCTGTCCGCTTCTCGTGTGGATTTGCCGGCTCGTTCCGGGGTGAGGATCGAAGCGATCACTTTCGAAGCCCATCCTCCGGTCTGCCCCTCGCTCTCCATCGTCGGTCCCACAGTGAACGACAATTCGTTCAATCCAACCCTTGGCTGCTCAGTCCGGAATAACCTTGCGGTCATGGTCAATGAACCTGGCGACTTGTTAGGCAATGGCGCTGTCATGCCGACCAGTGGTGATCGTGCAGTGCTTCCCATCACCGCACGTGGGGCCACGTCGGCGGGCAACAGAAGCAATTTGGAGGATGAAACGCATAACAGGGTTTCGCCAGAAACCCAATAAGCGGCTCGTAAGACCCGAGCAGCATGAACGTCGGTTGGCATTCTTGTCCTATCAGTCTTGGAATCGGCCGACGAGCCTCCTGGAATCCAATCTTTGCTCGGTCCTTTTCTTGGGATCGCGCAGCTTGCAGACCAGGTTCTGGGACAGTTGGGTCGTTGCCAGAGATTTGAGCGCATCGCTGTTTTGCGCGACGCTAAACTAGGCCGGCGGCAAAGACTGCCTTTGCAACCCTCTCGAAACACTCCATCGGAACGGCCTTGCCCATCGCACCTTTTCGGATCAGCTGACGCGCCAACACATGATCCTCGACAATGCTCAGACGTTGGGCGCGCGCCTGCGCCAGTAACTGTGAAGCTGTTTCGCCCTCGCCGCGGCACACCAGTACCGGGACGCCGGTCTCACCCCGAACGTAGCGCAGCCCAATCAATGTCGCTCGCCCCGTCAGTATCACTGTCGCCCGATGGATGCCGAGCGGAGACTCGTTCGCCGACTCCCGGCGGAGCCTGCGGTGTTCACCCTTGATCTGCGGATTACCATCCTGTTCCTTGGACTCGCGCTTGGCTTCGCTCTGCGTCATGCGCATGTCGCGCAAGAACAACCAACGCTGAATGAGCAGATCGGCCAAGCCGCCAATCAGAAGAGCGCCGGCAGCAATCGCGATCAGCACTTTGAGCTCTTTAAAGACAAAACCAAAGCAGCTCAAATCGCAAACGGGCAAGTATACCAGTGCCCTCCAACTTGCGAGCACAGTGAAAACGAACGTAGCGCCAAGAACCAAAACTTTGACGATAGACTTTCCAAGCTCGACAACCGACCGCTGGGAGACAATCCGCTTCAGCCCTTTGACGGGGTCCAATTTCTCAAAGCTGGGTTTAAGCGGCTCAACCGAAATCGTCAGCCCGCCGCCGGCCAGGACACCGGCCAGAATCGCCGCAACAACCGCCGCACCTAGGATGGGAGCCGCGGCTGTTATAGAAAGGTCCATCAATCCGACCAACGCCTGCCGGGCCGCACTGTTGAAGGGCTGTTCCTGCAACTTGTCGATGAGCCGCACGGCTTCGCGCCATCCGTCTTCGATCGGGCCCGCCCTGAAGCACAGGCAGCCGAAACCAGCGCAAAGGCTTGCCGCGGTCACAAAGTCGGCGCTGCGCGGGCTCTGCCCTTTCTTACGCGCGTCCCTCAGCTTCTTGTGACTTGGTGGAAGGTTTTTCTCTTCGCTCGTGTCGTTCATTTCAAGAACTTCTCGAGCCACTCCAGCACGCCGTTGAACCGAATGATCTCTGCTCCCATATATTCGATCAGGAAGACGGCGTAGCTGACCATAATGATGCCAAAGGCGGCATTCTTGATGGTTGGAGAGAGATCGTTCAGCTTGATTTGCGGCGCAAAGCGCCCCAGCAGCATGAGGGATACGTCGATCAGAAGCAGCAGAGCCAGCACGGGCCCGGCGACCACGAGGGCCGTATGCATGATATGGTCGAGAAGCCCGATAAACTCCATTGCCCCGTGGTGGGTCAGGGGCGGTAGCAGCCGATACACGGGCCAGATCAGATAACTTCCATAGAGGCATCTGACCATGGTCTGCAGACCTCCTGATACAACGAAGATCGTAATTGCGGCAGTTCCGAGAAAGAGCCCCATCGGGGCGGTTTGACTGCGTGTGCCAGGATCGTCCACCTGGCTGGAGATGCCGCGCTGGGTATCAATGATGTCACCAACGGCCTGGATGCTCCAAAGTGGTATACTAAGCAGAAAACCGAACAGCAGGCCGATAAATATCTCCTTCAAACCGAGGAGCGAGACCGCAACCATACGGGTGCCCGGATCTAGTGTCTGCAAGCCGTTCCTGATCTGCATCAAGCAAGGCAATCCAAGCACAACCGTCGCGCTTGCGCGGATAATCCCGCTAATGTGCGGTCGCGTGAATACCGGAAGAACCAGCATAATGCCGAGGGCCCGGGCCGCGCCGAGTCCGGCCGCAACGACGAACTCGACAGCAGTCTGAATCAGAGTTTGCGTCTCGGTGGGTGACAAGGCATCCATTTGAGCCCAGCTCGTCGTTCCTTCAGCCAATGCAACCGTCGCACTCACGTCGCCATGATGTGAGACGCCAAGAACTCTGCAGATCTCGTGTCCCACGGTTGCAGAGCGACAGGCCTCCCACAAGGCAGATGACTTCGGCTTCAACCACCCATATGACTACAGCCATCCGGCGCAGAGGTATGACCATTCGATGAGAGCACCGGCGAAATCGCGCCGCTGCGCGGCCTACAAGCCACGCTTCATCCGCTCTCACCGGCCGCAGCGCGGTTTGGAGATCTGAGGGCCTCAAAGCTTCCATCAATTTCGCAGTCTATGGAGATCGGTCTCGAGCGGCACCTTCATTCGCAGGCTCATTCACCAGAACGCCAGAATCGTGGGGCCGCTTGCAATCAAAGCGGTTCACCCGTTCACTGCGTCGATAACTCGCCAGGCAATGCATCGAGGACCAGGTCTCAGCAGGTAATTCCATCACGTCGTAAGCAAAATTAAATCGAATGGATAGAACTTCCAAATGGAGTCATTCTTCCTCCGAATACGGCAGGCTCACGGAGCCGAACAGGACAGTTCGGATATCTATCAATCTCATGCTAGTGAGGCGAGCTTTCGATAAGCTGACGAACTCGCCCTTTTGTGGTTCACAATCAAGGCCGACAAACGCGCGCTATAGCTAAAACTTAGATAGCCGTGCGTTCCGCGCCCTAATACCTCGCTGTGAGCGCGGGGAACTCAGTGAAGATATGCTGGGCTTGCTCGATCAGCGGCGCGCTCAGCATCGGAGCAAACAGAACGAGCACGGCGACGACGACGAGGAGCTTCACGGTAAGCGGCAAGGTTTGATCCTGGAGCTGGGTTGCTGCCTGCACGATGCCGATACCCAATCCGGCCACGAGGGCTGCCAAAAGCGGCGGTAGAACCCAGATCATGAACAGGACAAGTGATCGGCTCAGGTGGGTGAGGATGCTGGCCTCGTCCATCTCAGCTCCCCGGAGATGCGTAGCTTAAGACCAATCCGTGCATGAGCCGTGACCAGCCATCGATTGTGACGAACAGAAAAAGCTTGAAAGGAACGGATATCATTGTTGGTGACACCATTGACATGCCCATGGCCATCAGAATTGTCGTCACAATCAGGTCAATTGTGATGAACGGAAGATAGAGAAGGAAACCGATTTCAAACGCACGCTTAAGCTCCGAGATCAAAAAGGACGGCACGAGGATCGCGAAATCATCGGCTGTTGCGTTGCCGCGCATCTCCTCCGACCAGATATGTTCCGTCGACGACAAGAAGAACGTGCGCTGCTCCTCAGTGGTGAACTTCTTGAGATGGGCGCGCAGCGGCTCGCTGCCCTCCTTGGCGGCGGTCAACCAGTCATCGGTGGTTTGGTAACGAAGTTGCATATCGGTCACGCGGTTGTATGTTTGTTCGAATACCGGGGCGTCTATGAACACGGTAAGGATCAATGCAGCACCATACAGAACGATATTCGGTGGTATGGACTGAGTGCCGAGCGCGTTGCGGATCAGGAAGAGAACGACGGAAACCTTGATGAACGCCGTCGTTGTGACGACTGCGAACGTCAACAGGCCAAGGCCGACGGTCGCTGCAACAAGAGCAAGGATGCCCGGTTGAATGTCAACCATTGACCGCCAACCTGCTACGTAACCGGATGCCCAACGCTTCACCGACACGTACGATGTCGCCGCAGCCGATCAATTGACCGTTGGCGACAATGTCGACCGGACCGTCCAGCTGCCGGCCGAGCTCGAACACGTGCCCCTCGTTGATGCTTCTCAACGTACCCAGCGGGATGGGCCAGCGGCCGCATTCGAACACAAGCGTGATCTCAACACTGTCGATGTCGGCTTCCGAGGGCGGGATTGCTTGCTCCGGTTGGGGTCGTATCGTCATATTTTCATACCTTAGAGGATGGGACTGCAGGCGGAATGGTCCCCGAAGGATAAGTCTGTCGCCCGCGACCTGCGCCGGCGCCCACAACTTGTCCGCAGCGAGGATGAGCTGGCCATGGGCAAATGGAATGACGTCCGGCAGCAGTGCGTCGCCGGGCTGTGCTTGACGAAGAAGCCCGACGGGCGCCCGCAGCGAGCCGATCTCTCTCGCAATCACGACCGGCAATTCCGAAGAAATCTTGCCTAAGTCTCGCGGTAATTGGCCGATCAACTCGCCTAACACACGAAACGCAGACGGAACCAGACCATCAAGTGGCGCGAACAAGAACAGGCGGGCCTTGGCCGCCAGCGGTCCGAAAGTAACGTCGAGCTCCAAGTAGGGGTCTTTGGCCGTCGCGTCTTCGATGCGGATCAGCTGCAAATTCCGCGCGAGCATGATCTCTAATCGAGCGAGCCAAGGTTCCAGAGCAAGTTCGAGAAGCAGCGAGCGGGTTGGGTCGGAAGGTAAAGTAAGGCCATACTGGACCAATGAAATCAGCGCCTCGACGAGAAGGCGGGGCAAGGACAAGACAGCGGTCTCGCCTCCGGCGCAAAATACGCAGTCGAGCATCGACATGGCATATGGCTCGGCCTGCCAAACAAGCCGGCTTATACGGATCGATAGCGGCTTATCGCCAAGGCGGCTCTGCAGAACCGTGCGTGGTGCGGCGACCTCGTTGAGCCACGAGACCACGCCATGTGACAACTTTACCGCTGGCTGAAATAGTGCGGGTTCACCCACGGCATTTACCGACAGGTTCCACGGGCGCAGCTCGCGACGTCATAGGAGAACGAGGCATCAGTTCGAGCCCCCGACCGCTTGGCTGCGCGAACCACCCTGATATCGGAGCAAAACCTCGTCGTCGGCATCGATTTCGGCAGCACACTCCGAACGGACGGCGGTAGTGCGCTGGACATCGCCCTCAATCTCCTCCCATTTCTGGCTCGCCGCCGAACGCTTGGCCCATATGGTCCGCGCCTCATTCACTGACCGCTGAGCCTGCTCATGCGCGATGCGCGCCTGCTCACGCGCCTGCCGTGCCGATTCGATCTGTGCTGCAAGTCGCCCAAGGACGAGTTGACAGCGACGATCGAGCTCGGTCACGGATATCGTCTTGAGCGACACCAGCTCCTGATAAAGTTCAGCTTCGAGCTTGGCGCGATGATTCTCCGCGTCTTCAATACTCTCAGATGCTCGCTGCAGCGCTTCGACCGCGATTTGGCGCCTGGCTTCCATGTTGGACAATTCACGAAGCGCGCTTCGCTCTCTCATGTCTTTCACCAGCCGCAATTTCGACGCTTGCACGCGATTCAGGCCGTCAGACGCGACATCCATGAAACGGTCTCCTCAAAGCTAGACGGCTCGTCCTGTCCCTGGCGCAAGAATGCGCGCAGTTCCTCGATTGAATCAATTGCCCGATCAGTCAATGGGTCGCTGCCCGGCTTGTATTCACCGACCTTGATCAGGAACTCAGCCTCATTGTAGCGCGAGAGCAGATCGCGGAAGACGGATGCCGCCTTGCGATGTGGACCAGAGGCGACCGCATCCATGACACGACTTCGGCTCGACAGCACGTCGATGGCGGGAAAATGCTCTCGCGAGGCCAGCGCGCGCGAGAGAATGATATGACCATCGAGAATGCCGCGCGACTCTTCGGCGATCGGATCGCCCGTGCCGTCACCTTCGACAAGCACAGTATAGAATGCCGTGATCGAGCCCCGCTCGCCCATACCGGCACGCTCCAACAGACCAGGCAGCAGCGCAAAGACGGAAGGAGGAAAGCCGCGCCGGGTAGGAGGTTCTCCTGCGGCAAGGCCGATTTCGCGCATCGCACGGCTAAAGCGCGTCAGCGAATCCATCATCAGAACGACCTGCAGCCCTTGATCACGAAAATACTCGGCGAGTGCGGTCGCCACATGAGCGCATTGCGCCCGCTCCATTGCCGATCGATCGGATGTCTCAACGACAACGATCGTGCGAGCGAGGGCATCTCCAATATGACGTTCGATGAATTCACGCACCTCGCGTCCACGTTCTCCTATGAGCGCAACCACGGTGACATCGGCGGCCGCGCCTTTTACAATTTGCGACATCAGCGTCGACTTACCGCAACCGGCATCTCCATAGATTCCGATCCGCTGACCTTCGCCACACGTCAGAAGTCCATCCAGCACGCGAACGCCGAGCGGAAACGGCTGCTCGATGCCACGCCGCCTCATCGGGTTGGGCGCCTTGCCGCGGAGCGGACACGTGTGAACCGTCTTTATCGGCCCCTTGCCATCGAGTGGACGGCCGAAGCTATCGATCACGCGGCCGAGCAGGTCGGGCCCGACTGACACCTCCTGCATGCGCCCGGTCGGGAGCACTTCGGCGCGGTGGGACAAGCCTACCAGATCGCCAATGGGCGTCAGCAACACCCCGTCCGGCAGCAAACCGATGACTTCCGCTTCAAGTGACCATCCGGAAGCGTGATCCTGCAACAGGCACAGTTCTCCAACACGGGCCCCTGGCAACACGGCATGGAGCAAGGTGCCGATCGCACGCGTGATCCGTCCCCGCACGGCACGCGTATCGACATCCTTTGCTGCGAATCTTAGAGATGCTATCGCCGCATGCACATCTCCTTCTCCGGCCGATTGATCATGGCCTGATCGTTGCGTCGTCACGGATCGCTTTCCTGAGAAGATGGATTAAGGCCGAGACGCAATGTGCGGAGCTGCGCGGCAAGTCCTAAATCGACACTGCCGAACTCACTCCACAGAACGCACTGGTCAGGCCCCACGGCCGGGTCCGGATCAATTCTGACTTTCGGACGACTATCCGTTCCATCGAACGCCACGAATTCATGCCTTAGTGCATCAGCATTCACAGGAGACACGTGAAGGCATACTTCTGCGCTGCCATATCTTTGCTCGATGGCGTGACGAACGGTCCTTACCAACATCTCACCCGGATCAAAGGAGCCCAGCAAATCGGTCAGTATCTCAATCACGAGCTGTGGCAACTCCTGTTGCAGAACGGCTTTTCGCCGGGCCACATCGGAAGCAGCTCGGGCGATCAGCTGTGCCATTTCGTCCGAGCCTGACCTAAGACCTTCGCAATGGCCGCGCTCCCGCTCCTGCTGATAGGCTTTCCTTGCCCAACTGCGAACCTGCCGCAGATATCGCTCGACTAGCACGCGCGTTTGCACCGCATCGTACCAGATACCAAGTTCCGCGGCTGGTATGAGCGGACCAAGCGGCCGTATCCGCGGGCTATCTGGCAAGACTGTTTCATTGGCCGTCATGCCGCTCGCTCCTCCACGGCCAAGTGGGCCACCACCAAAGACAGTACCTGACCCGCTGAATTGTGGTGTTCGGCTGCTGGGGATTCGGCGGTGGTCCCCACAGGTAAGCGGAAAAGAACGCGCACACGGTCAAGCTCTGATGCGTCCTTAAGCCAAGCACCAAGGCAGGCACATCCGTCATGTTCAATCTGGCTCGCGAGCTTCTGCGGATCGTCAATCGATGTGGTTGCGACGGCGCTGGATAAGTGTCGGATTGCGAAAGCATGAGCTTCCGCACCAATATTTTCGATTAGAATCGTTACATCGTGCTTTGACACAAGCTTGATCACCGAACGGGCATGCCAGATACTGCCGGCGAGCAGGGCCGCCCGACGCGGATCATGCCCGAGCAGAACGTCCCTACCCCAGTCGGCTCCGTTCGAGACCAGCTCGCTGCCCAGCAGCAATTCGACCAGTCTTTGCTGCAGTCTCGGAGTCTTCTGCAGCTGCAGCACTGTGGCGGCCGACAGAAGCCCATCAAGATGGCCGGCAAACCGGCCGGGATGAATCAAAGCGGCAAGCTCGCGCAGGCGATCGGAATGCGGGTTGAGTGAATGATTTGGGTCAGTGGATGCCATCGATACGGACCTGCTTGCCGCCTATTTCGGATCGGAGGACAGTTTTTTGCCGGCGGACTGGACCGCTGGCTTGCTGGCACCTCTGCCGAGATTTGTCACTTTGCGCCAGGATTGACGAAGCTGTCGCCCACGTGTGCTCAGCAGCACGTAAGATAGAATGCCCAACGCGGCGAGCGCACCTCCTGCACCGATCGCAATGTGAGTTGCGATGAATTTGGTTGGTTCGACGGAAGCTGCCGCTGGCACAATGGAGACCTCATGCTGAGCTCGCTCAACCGGCACGAACACGACCGCCACCTTGTCGTACGATAGACCTTCGATGCTGTTGGCGACGAGCATCTTGATCTGCGGCAGCAAGGCTGAGAGCTTCGCGTTGGAGGCGTGTCGAATGAAAACCGACGCCGAGGACGGCGTTGCATCCTGTCGCAAAAGATCATTCTTCGGCAGAACGACATGAACACGGGCGGAGAGAACCCCATCGATATCGTTGATCGTGCGCGACAATTCTTCACTGAGAGCATAGACGTAGCGGGCTCGCTCCTCAACCGGAGAGGCAACGAGGCCCGCCCCCTTGAACACCTCACCAAGGCTCTTGAAGGATTGGCGCGGCAAGCCATGGTCATTCAGCAGCTCGATTGAGTAGGCGAGCTGCCTTTCTTCCACCTGAATTGTGCTGGTCCCATCCTTACCGACGACACGGATGGCATCGACGCCCTTGCTCAGGAGCAGCCCAAGCATCTCGTTGGCTTCACGCTCCTGAACTTTGGTATATAGATCAGCTTTGCAACCGGCGAGGGTCAGCAAAAGCAGCAACAGGACGAGAGCATCAAGCCGCCTTCTTGCGGGTCGGCCATTACCGATCTTGTCTTTCGTCAAGACAGCCAACGGCCCGCTCAGCCCGCCGATAGAAGCTTATTCAGAGATGAACTGACAGCACCCGTCCCCTTGGAGATGAGCGAAACCTGGACGACGCCGTTGTAAACATCCCGCAGATTCGCCAGCACCGAGTCGAAATGATCCGCACCCTCGGGTTTGCCCACTGGATGCACCTCCACTTGCTGCACACGCAAGACCGGTTGCGCGGCCGGCCCAAGCTGCAGACTCTTGGTAGGATCAGGCTCGCCGACGAGCGTCGGCGAAACTGCACCCGACGGAAATGGTTTGCCCTGGTGGATAGCAGACATGCTCTGAAGGACGCGATCGCCTAGCGGGCTCGCCGGCGTGGCTGCGCGCTGCACTTCCGGCAGCGATGGAGCTGGCGCGCGCTCGCTCACAGAAGAGGCGATACCTTGGTTCGAGGCCGCCTGCGCAAGACTCTCGTCAAACTGAGCGTGTGCCGGCGAACACCCGTTGGAGGTACACGCGACGGAGTTGGCAGAGACCGACGTAACGCCAAACAACATGGAGGAAATCATTTCTATCACGTGGTGAGATGAGCCGTTCGTTCACACGAATGGGCCGCTCATTAGAGAACCAAGCTGACCAAAAACTGACGAGCATCTGTCATCTAATGATCACGGTTAGCTTCCAATTTGGGACGAAGCATCGGCTTCCAAATTTTGGCACGAATTCCGGTGCTTGTTCTCAAGTGTAAAAATAGCAGGAATGCTCCATCCCATCCACAAGGCTGCACATCTTGAAGAAAGTTCTCTATGCTGGTGTTTTCATTTGCTTGGGTGTCGTCGAGGCGCTCGGCGCTCCCCTGGCGCTCCCATCGACGCCTTATAGTTACACAGTTCTGGATCAGGACCTCGCGGCCGCACTGCAGGAATTCGGCAACAACCTAAATATCAGAGTCAATGTCAGCACCGGGGTGAAGGGGCGGATTCGCGGGCGAATGCCCGATCTCCCACCGCGAGAGTTCCTCGAACGGTTGATTAACCTCTACAATCTTCAATGGTACTACGATGGGCTGGTGCTCTACGTATCCGATGCGCATGAGGCGCAAAGCCGCCTTTTGGTCTTGAGTCCAATCAGCTTTGATGCGTTCAAGGCGGCACTCGATGCGCTCAACATCTCCGACGAGCGTTACATCGTGAGACCCGTACCGGGAGATGGCCTCGTCTTCGCCTCTGGTCCACCCCGCTTTGTCGCGCTTGTGGAGCAAACAGTAAAAGGACTTGCGGCGGAGGCACAGGCACGGCGAAACCCGAGCGGTGCCGAAAAGCCCCCGCACGAGTCGGTTTTGATGCTGTTTCGGGGAGCCTCGAGCGTGGTCATTCGCGAAGGACGACCGAATGACGCTCCTTCGCCGGAGGCACTACATCAAGACGGCGTGGTCCATACACCCGATGCAGGTAAGAAATGACTTGATGACAACAGATGGCCTGGAAGAGATGCAATGCGTCTGCTTATGCCCTCTGTCAGCTTTTCGAAAGCTACTGCTGCCATTGTCAGAGCGCGGATGTGTAGAGGGCCGAT
This sequence comes from Bradyrhizobium sp. WSM2793, assembly GCF_000379585.1. NCBI lineage: Bacteria > Pseudomonadati > Pseudomonadota > Alphaproteobacteria > Hyphomicrobiales > Nitrobacteraceae > Bradyrhizobium > Bradyrhizobium sp. WSM2793. The sequence continues at coordinate 41,405 of NZ_KB902787.1, forward strand.
GCCGCAGGGTGGCGCAATAAACGTCCAAGCCGGAGCGACGGATGCAGAATTCTAGCCAGCATCATCGGTGAGCGTGCTTTGCCACTTTAGCGCCTCATGCGAGCTTTTGAACAACTCCACGAAGTCCGTCATGCAAATGAGCTTCGTCGCATAAGAATGAAAGCCACTCCGTTGTCCAAAAGGAGGAACAGGATGGACTTCAACGCGCTAAGCCGGGCGGACAACAGCCCAGCGTCCCACTCGTCCTCATCGCCCGCCGGTCCAAGGGAGTTTGAGCGTGAACTAATGGCATTGCATGAAATACCCGAATACAGCCAGGACCTAATTTGGCAGGAACTCGGAGGCAGATCATCGCGCGTCGAGCCATCATTGAGTGGCGGCGAGCGGTCCAATTCCCAACAGCGGATCGCTCAACACCGCGCGGACGCCTCCGATTTCGGCAACGACCTTGTTTGGCAAGATCTAGAGCCTTCGCTCATGCGGGCCGGGTCACCTCACGCTGGACCGTCTCAAGCTGGGCCCACATTGCACGCAGGAGTTGCTCCGCCGGAAATTGGAGATTTCGCCATGGCGAACGGTCGTCGCGCCAAGGACGACTGGGTCTTCACTGGCCAAACAGCTACGCCCGCTCAGATCGAAATGCTAAGAAGCCGCGATCTCATACCTACCAGGGATGTCCGGACAACAACGTTCACCATCCTGGGTGTGCCGCACACGGCGGAATGGCGAGAAGAAGGCTTTATTCGTCTCAAACCGTCGCTGGACCCTTCCCTTTGGCCTGTCGGTTCGAGCGAACACTCGCCAAGCGGCTAAGCATGATGACATGAAGAATGCCGAGCCCAGCTGAGTTTCGATCCGCTCGGGGCCGCACAATACCGTCGGACTCTTTCGAGCATCTACGCAAGCGCCAACACTTTCGTTGGGGGCAGGCGCGAGGTCGCTACGCGTGGGTGATTTCACCATAAGATGCTGCGGAGACCTGCGACGTTGTTTCACGAATCAGCGCACGTGACCATCCGCAGAGCGGCAGACTCGGCCTCGCTAATTCGACCTAGTTGGCCCGGAGTCGAGCGATCGAGCATAACAAGCAAGCCGCTTCCGATATCGAGAACCCATCACCGCCTCTCACACCATCATTGCGCGTCTCGTTGTGAAACCTCTGAGCGCCGTCAGCTTTTGGAAAGCTAATCGGACCTACCATGTGGCGTGAATATCTAGACGGCGATGTGCCTATAGATTGTAGCGGAACTGAGCGCTGGGGGCGCACTGAGCAATCGGAAGCAAGTGGTAGGAGCCATCGAAGCCTATCGACATTTCTTGCTCGTTGTTCGTCGCGATTCTCGGGCTGCGCCACATGACCGGCTTGTGGTGCGATCTCAAATCAGAGGACGTATAATGTCAGTCAACAACCTATCGCTAACCGCCAGTTCGAGTTTGTCCGGGCTGGCCCCCGGGCCCTCATCTGCGCGGGATCTTTCAAACTTCGAGGCGATGCTGGCTAGTTTCTCGTTGAAAGACAATGCCGATGACCATTCCACTCCACAGGATCCGCCGGCCGCAGACTCAGCCAAGCAGCTGACGGAGGAACTCACGCAGGAGGTGCGGAACATCCTCCCGCCGGAGATCAAGGCCGCACTGGACGCATGTCAGCAGGCCCCAGAGCCATCCTCCGCGGAGTCCTCCTCCGCTGCGAGCGCCCCGAAGATTGCAGAGGCACCCGTACAAAGCTCCAGGATCACGTGGAACAGCGGCACGCTGACTGATGCCGAGCTGCAGATTGTGTCGGTGCTGAACCGACACAAAGACAAATGCCCGCTGGATTGGAAATCTCTTGGAGATTTGGCCAACGATCCCTCCACACCGCCGGATCTAAAGGCGGCGATCGAGGCTCTGCAACAGGACCCAGAGCTCTTCTATGCGATAGGCTCGCAAGGTGACGGCCGCTGCGGCGGGAAGATCAAAGCAGGTGATCTCTCCGGCTTCTCCGATCACCACCCTCAGGTTGCTGCTTTCCAGGAGCAGCGGGCAAAGAGCTATACGCAAAACTACATCCCTTCCGACGGCACCCGGAATGGCGAGCCATCGGTTATGACCCAGACCGATGCATTGCGCGAGCTCTATCGGTATTCCGACAACCTGCCTAAGAACCTAAGCCTTGCGGATTTCAAGCGGATCGTCGACGGCGAAGCTAAAACCGGCAAATGCCCGCCACAGGTCCTCGCGGCCGCTCAATACTTCCTCGACCACCCGGATGAATGGAAGCACTTGTACGGTGGCTCGATAGACAAGGTCCACAAAGAGGACTTCCTGCAGGTTGCTTCATCATCGATGACTCTCACGCAAGCCGAGCTCGATACGCTCAATACGATCAGCAAGAACCAAAACGCTTTCTTCGGGAAGGGTGATCTGACCCGGGAGAAGCTGGCGAGCATGGTGGATGATAAGAGCCTCGCGCCCGAGGTGCGAAAGGCGGCCTCGCAGCTGCTCTCCGATCCTGTGTTGTTCGGGTTGATGAACAACGCTATTACGGGCTACAAAACCCACCATAAGTTCTTCGACTTCGGCGGCGGCCATACGGTCGATTCCGGCAACATCAGCAACACCGACTTCAACCAGTTCTTCAACAACATGTCGGGTGCGAACCGCACCGTTCACCAAGTGAAGACGCATGCCGTCCGAACGCCTGCCGAGCAGGACGCGGTCGCGGACATGACGATGGGCGTGGCAGACCAGCCCGACATCAAGTCTCCCAAAAAGAACGGTGGCGCCTTCATGCACGCACTTAATGACGTGCTCAAAGTTGGCTCTAAGGTGTTCGACTGGGCCGCGACAGCAGTCGGTGTACTTGGCTTCATTCCAGGCTTGGGTGAATTGGCCGACCTGGCGTCAATGGTGCTCGAAGCCGAGGCGCAAGCTGCAAATCTTCTTCACACTGCCATCAGTGGCGGCAACATAAAGCAAGCGCTGGAAGAAGCCGGACTGAGCCTTGCGGCACAGGCGGTGGGCTGCATCGCCGGACCTGAAGTCAAATTAGCAATGCGAGAAGGCTTGGTGAAGCAGGCAATCCAAGAAGCCGCGACGGCCGGCGTCAACCTGCCGGTTTCGGTGGCCCAGTCCTACGCGGAGGATTATCTGAATAACCTGAAGGCTCGCATCGAATCCGAGCGCTTGCCAGCTGCAGGCGCTTACGCCTAGGCGGAGCGACGCTATCCTCTCAGGATCACGCTGGAAACTGAGCTTGCGCGGCCTCCGCGCGGTTGGGCCTCTCTGCCGAGCAGTGGGTCGCGCAAGCTCCACCAGCATACTTGAGACCGCCCCCGAATCCGAGGAACTTATTTCGGCTTTTCACTGCGCACAAACTATCTTGGCCGCACTCGATCGCCCGAATCCGACCTCAAACCAAGTCTGCCGCTGTGAAGCTCCATCGACTGCATACGCCGCCTGGAACACCGCGATGCATTAACACTACCCGACAGACCGGCCACAGCCGCAGAGCTCGCCGGTTGCGCAAGGATCGAGAGCACATTGGTCCAGAGCGGTAAGAGCCGAAGGGCTGTTTCGCGAGTAGCGGGGGTCTGCCTGAAATGGGTCGCGATTGACGGATCTGCCATGGGTCCGCCAGGGCCGATGGAGCGCTCTGGCCGCTGAATCGCCGTCACTCTGGCTTTCAGCCTCGCTCCGACCAGGTCAAGCTCGTGCCGCATCGCCTGACCGCAGCAAATTGTCGAAAGAGTTCGGAGGCATCGCAAGAGACATGAGGCCGAGATTGCAGCACGTCGAGCCCAAAGCGCTCTTATTAGTGGTGGCTTTGATATTTCGCCAATTGAACGCTTTCGAAGCGATGAGCAACGTGCTCACCCAATCAAGCTCCACAAGCGAATGTTTGTCTTAACCATCTGATTTCCAGCTTTCGCCGGTAACCTTTCAAATGCGGTCTGCGAGTGAAGACGTTCAATGACGGATCAACCATCGGCTCATTGTATTTTCTACGACTCGTCAGCTTGTCGAAAGCTAATACTTGCATAGTGGAGGGCGGAAACTGCCTCCATTGGCACGATCGAATTGACATAGGAGAACCCGATGCGCGTTACGAGCTCTAGCGCCGCTGGGCACGTTGATGCTGACCTCCATGCGGCTGGCGGCAAAAAAGGATCTCACAAACCTGGCGAGCGCGACGATCATGCCCGATCGCCTGATGCAAACGTTCCCGTAAACGGCGGCGCGTCCACGGGCAGCAACTCGCATGAAGCCGCTATGCAGCAAGCGTTCAGCGTCGCTTTGGGAGCCGCTGCTCTCCAATTTGCGAATAGTGCAATGAGCCATTTCGACGATGTCATGGCCGAGACAGAGGAGGATTCCTGACGTCGCATATTGCGACGTAGGAAATAGGAGCCGCACGTCGCGGCGAAATTCGAGCACACAGGAGAATAGTATGACTAAAAATGTTGGTGCGTCTCATACCTCGACTGCAGGTGGGGCAGCCGGTACCGCTACTGCTGCAGCCGCTTCCACGGCTGCTGAAGCTGCTGGAGAGGCGGCATTCCAACGGCAAATCGCCGCTCTGACTTTGACCAGCACAAAGGCCGCTGAGAGGGATGTGGAGCTTCGCGTCGTCTCGACCGAGCTCTCGACCGTCAAGAAAGCGGCCGATGAGCGGGTGCAGTAAGGGATGAGATGGGGCGACGTCGCCGCCCCACTTTCCCCGGCTGCTTAGTCTGTGAAGCGGGCCGTACGGTTTTGCCGTACGGTTCCGTTCGCTGTTCAGGAAACCGACCGTGAATGAACCAAATTGCCCGCATTTCGAAGTGTTGTCGGGGTGTTACTCCGGGCTGACAAGTAAACTGGGGGTCGGATCGTGTCTGATTGGCAGCAGCCTCGATGCTGACTTAATCTTCGTCGAACAAGGCCTCGAACCGCACCATCTTCGTGTCACCCCCCATTCCAATTCAATCGAGATCGAGGCCCTTGCGAGGGACGTTAGGATCGAGGGGCACGAGACTGTTTTACCGAACGAACCCATTGTTGTCCCTCTTCCTGTCGTTTTGCATGCCGGGGCGATGTCCATTCGCTGGACGATCGAGGACTACAAACAAGCTGGCTCCATCGACCGCCGGCATATATCGCTCGCCTTTCTCGCTTTGGTCCTGATCAGCTCTGCCGCGGTTGGCGCAGTCTCATCCAGTTTTGTCCAGACCGATACCACCGTGGCGTCAAGTCCGTCGTCCCCTGCTCCGGACATTGCGCCCAAGCTGGCGCTCAGCGCTCCTGATGCTCTGGCCACCGATGCAGCTGCCGAACGGTTGCAAGAGGAAGTTGACAGAGCGGGCCTTGTCGGCATCAAGGTCGGCTATGGGGCGGGCGTTGTCACCGCCGATGGCACCGTTACGCCCGCCTCGCTCGCCACATGGCGAGACGTGCAGCAGCGGTTTGATCACAATAGCAATGGCGCTTATACGCTCGTTAATGCGGTGGCTATCAAGGATGAGAAGACGCCTCCCGCAATTGGGGTCCAAGCTGTTTGGCGCGGGAGCGCCCCCTATATTGTCATTGCTGGTCAAAAGTATTTCGTCGGCGCGCTCTTGAGCAATGGATGGACCGTCTACGGGATTGAGGAAGGGCGTGTTCTGCTGAGCCGGGATGGCCGGCTTGCCACTCTACCCTATTAGCGTTTTAGGCCGCAGGTAAGGAAGCAAAGTGCCATGACTAGGCTGCCCCCGAATCCCGTCGAGCCCGGCACCTCTTTTCAGGAGCCAAACGTTGATCATCATGCATCTGCCATCACGCCGGTCCATTCTCGAGCCAAGTCCATCGGGATTGACCGGACGCGTGGCAATGATCACAAGAGCCACACCTCAATTTCTCGTCATAGTGTCGTGCTGGATCGGTTGGTGGACGCCACGATCGAGAGCGCGCTCGAGCTCAGTTCGATCGATGCAGTTTCACGCATCAATCTCGACGAGGCGCGCGCCCCGCCAGGTCAGATCGAGCCAAGCTCGGAACTCGCTTGGCTTAATGAGCCCAATCTCGCGCACAGTCTGCTCTCCTTCGTGACGCCGCGCTTACGTCATTCGCATGTTCTGCGTCCAGAGCAACACGGCCTTCTTCTGGAGCGTTTGGCTGATACGCTATCAGCCGCGCCAGAGGATTTGGTGCCACGTGAAGGGGCCGCCCTTCTGCAACTGGAGCTGCAACGTTTAATCCTGCTCCGGCAGAGTCACAACGGCTTGATCAAAGGCTAGCAATGGTCGGGCCAGACAAAGTGCAACACTTCACATCTACACAGCCGCCGATCGTTTCCGAAGCCGGCGCGATCGAGCTGATCTCCGGGCCGGAGCGAGATTTGCTCTGCGTGCTTTCTTACGTCTACCTTGCGTGCGGACAGAGCGACAAGAGCCTGGCTTTGTTGCGGCTGGTCGCTCACGAACAGTCTCAAGACATCGGCCTGCTCCGCATCCTGGCCTACGCTCTCATCTCGGAACGTCGCGGTGACGAAGCACTGTCGGTATTGGACAGGCTTGACAAACTGGATGACGAGCCGTCTTCGTGTCCGCCCTTGATGCTGATGCGCAGCCACGCCCTGCGTCACGCTGGCCGCATGACCGAAGCGCAAGCCGTCTTCAAACGCTATGTTTTGTTGCGGGGCAGCACAGCTGCAATCAAACAACAATAAGGCTTCTCATGGCCAACCTTCTACGAAATCTCATCACGCGCGCGCCGGCTCACCCGGATTTCATGGTCGCGTTGATGCTTCTTCTGGCGATCGGAATGATGATCATGCCGATCCCGATCGTCGTGATCGATATGCTGATCGGCTTCAATCTTGGCTTTGCCATATTGCTGTTGATGGTAGCCTTGTATCTCAACACGCCGCTCGACTTTTCGTCCCTGCCGGGCGTCATCCTCATCTCCACCGTCTTTCGTCTCGCTCTTACCGTTGCAACGACGCGACTGATCCTAGCCGAGGGCGATGCCGGCAGCATCATTCATACGTTCGGCGATTTCGTCATATCCGGCAACATCGCCGTCGGCATTGTCATATTCCTGATCGTGACCATGGTGCAGTTCATGGTTCTCGCCAAGGGCGCCGAACGGGTGGCGGAGGTATCGGCGCGCTTCACGCTCGATGCGCTGCCGGGCAAGCAGATGGCGATCGACGCGGAGCTGCGCAACGGCCATATCGATCAGCACGAAGCCCGCAGCCGGCGCGGCGCGCTGGAGCGAGAAAGCCAACTGCACGGCGCGATGGACGGCGCTATGAAATTCGTGAAGGGCGATGCCATAGCCGGACTAATAGTCATCTGCATCAACATGCTTGGTGGCATCACGATCGGATCGCTCTCCAAGGGCATGTCCCTCGAGGATGCGATGCATCATTACACCATCCTGACGATCGGTGATGCGCTCATTTCGCAGATTCCGGCCCTGCTGCTATCAATTACAGCCGCAACCATTGTCACTCGTGTCAATGGTCCTTCCAGACTCAATCTCGGCGCCGATATCGTCAACCAACTTACGGCCAGCACACAAGCGCTACGCTTGGCCTCCTGTGTCTTGCTTGTGATGGGGTTCGTTCCTGGCTTCCCTTTGCCGCCCTTTGTCATACTGGCCGCGCTGTTCTCCGCCGCCAGCTTTCTCAAGGTTGGCGTGCAAGAGGGCAAGACCGCTCCCAAGGCCGGCGCCGGTCCCACCGGTTCGGCTCCCGCTTCCGCACAAGGTCAGAAGCAAACCGTGCCCGCGGAGGCACTTCCGATTACGCTGTTGCTAGCGCCGAGCCTGATGCAGGCAATCGACGTAGGGGAACTCGAGCAGTGCGTCGCACGGCTTTCGGCACTGGTTTCAGCTGATCTTGGCATCACAATCCCACGCATTCCCGCCCAAAGCGCACCGCACCTGCCCCAATCGCAATTCCGGGTGGATGTCGAAGGAGTGCCGGTGGAAGAGGGCGCCATTGACCCGACACAACTCTTACTTAACGACGACGTGGCGAACATTGAACTGAGCGGGATCCCGTTTTGGCAGGACCAAGACACGAATCGGATCTGGATCGAACAAGGACATGCGCCTGCTCTCAAAGCTGCCGGAATAGGGCACCACCGTCCGAGCGAAATCATCGCCTTGCGCGTCCAGTCGACGTTGACACGCTATGCACAGCGCCTGGTGGGCATTCAGGAAACGCGTCAGTTACTTAGCCGGATGGAGCAGGAATATGCCGATCTAGTGAAGGAGGTGCTGCGCACGACACCGATCCCTCGCATTGCGGATGTGCTACGTCGCTTGCTGGACGAGGGCATCCCGATCCGGAACACCCGCTTGGTTCTGGAGGCGCTTGCAGAATGGAGCGAACGGGAGCAAAGTGCCGTACTGCTCACCGAATATGTGCGCTCCGTTCTGAAGCGGCAGATCTGTCACCGCTATGCCAACGCCCATCGTGTTGTGGCGGCCTTTATCGTCGAGCGTGAGACCGAGGATATCGTGCGAGGTGCGGTGCGCGAGACCGCTGTCGGTCCCTACCTCGTTTTGGAGGATCGGCAAAGCGAGATGCTACTTGCACAATTTCGCCAGATCCATTCGAGCATCGCGCGCAGTCAGAACCAGCCAGTTATCCTGGGCTCGATGGATATCCGGCGCTTCGTCCGCGGCTTTCTCACGCGCAATGGAATAGACCTACCTGTTCTCTCGTATCAGGATCTCGCCTCGGATTTCACCGTCCAGCCGATTGGCTCCGTAAAACTTGCGCCTGGCAAGGACAAGACTCCTACAGGCGGGCATCGTGACCTCCTCCCTGCGGCCGGCTGACGAGCACAGGTGTGGGGTCGTGAGGTCGCTTATGAATTCATGTAAGATTAATGTTCTGCGGCGCCGGCGTAACTTTCGTCGCCATTCGTGCTCGGCCTTTCTCCCCATGCTTGCCATTGTGCTGCTCGCGGGTTGCGCTAACTCGCACACGTCGGGTCTTTCACAGCAGCCGACGTCTACGGCAGAGCTGGTTGGGGCCAAGGAGGTCGATCCAGCTATGCGCGAGCGCATCTCTCAGGCCCTCAGTCGGGATGCTGACGAGAAGGCTTTGCGCGATGCGCTGAAGCAACGACCGGACAATGTCGATGCGGCGATTCCTCTTGCGCGGGCCCTGCTGATGCGTGAAAGCCCTGATGAGGCGCTTGAGGTGCTCGACAACATCTTGCTTGCAGCACCCAGCGACCTGCGCGTACTGAATGCCAAAGGTGTTGTGCTCGATCACGAGGGCCGCCATCACGAGGCGCAAACGCTGTACCGCCAAGCTCTGGCAATTGACCCAGAAAATCCGATGTTGGGCAACAATCTCAAGCTGTCGCTCGCCCTTGAAGGGACGACGCAGAAAGGCAATTCGGGCCCACAACTGCAAGCGGATGGCCGGCACGCACCGTATCGTTAGAGGTAGGCGACGAACCGCTTGTCCTCTCTACACATTCAATCGCCCAGCGAAAGCTCGCGCAGCAGCGTTGGGTTTTGCTGAGGTAAGTGACTCGATGATGGCGCTTGATCCCGCCAAGTAGGGCGACAAGTGGAACAAGAACAAAGATGTCAAATGCGCGAGTAGGCAGCTTATATCTTTGCCGCAGCTGAAGACAGTAGCGCCAACGCCGACATGATTTCACGAGGGCTGGCTTGCGCAACCGGATCAACTGGCCACCGTTCTCCCTCGTGACCTTACTTATTGTTCGATCGTGGATCTGCGAAGCGCCCGCTGCCGTTAACGAAACATGCGGCCGAGGAACTAAAGTATCTCTCGAGCTCCGCGATCGCGCGTTCCTCCCACTCTGCAGCTTGCGCCAGTAATGAGTCCCGTTGGATTGGCCGAAATGCGGCGGACTGACGGCACAACGAAGCTATCGCGCGATAGCGGCGCACGTTTTCCATAACGGCCGGTCCGGTCATGTGTGGATCTCCTCCCCTGCTATCCCGGGGAAGAACTTGCTCGAAAACCGTTTTCGATCCGTTAGCGGTCGGAGTGGAAGGCGTGAATGATTGGCAGAATCTTGTCGGCATGAGGGGGACCGACAATGAACATCTTCCAAAAGGAGCACATCCACATAAAACCCGGCTCCGCAGTGCTCCATCCGGGCGCTTCTGCACCCCGTTATCTCAGTTTATTGGTTGGATAGCGGGATGTAGAAATAGCTAACGGGAACGAGGCACGTTCGGCTTGCAATCTTGTGATCTGGCCTGTCTTTCGAATCCTCAGGACTAATGAGCAATCCGATTATTGGTGATTTGAAGGACGAAGAGGGCCGGTGCTTTGTCGGCATCCCTTTGCCTCCATAAACAGCAAACGGCACGCAACTGTGACTTCCTCCGTCTCATCGACGCTAGCGAGACTGAGCAGTTGTTTAACCGAAATGCTGCTTAGAGACAAATCCTCTTAATCTCGCAACCCTAGGCGGATCTACCAGGTCGTGCAGGTAATCGCATAACCTTCCGTGGCTCGGTTTACTTGATTTAGCAGTGCGCTTGCGCGGCGGAGTGCACAGGGATTCATTAAGCGAAATCGAAGAAGGCCAGAGATACTCATCGATGCTCATCTCAAGTAGTATCGCCGCAAGTGCCGAAAAGTAAAAGGCGATGGGAACGAGGCTAACGGCCGGGATCTCCTGGGACGCAGACTAACCACCCCTTGGTCCACATCCGATTGGTGCCCGGGCCTCCCATCCGATGCCACGTGTGCCGCTCATTGTGCTTCAAAACGTGCCGCAGTCCTCCCCCTCAACAGGCGGCGTCGTGGATCTGCTGAAACTATGGTGCCTCTCAGCATGGCGGCCACGCCGGAGTCAGGTGAGGCCGTGTTGGACCGGCGACTAGCAATGACGAGCGTCCCTGGTTTTGCGGCCGTGTGCATCACGAAAGGCTACTGCGCCATTCAAGAGGAGGCGTCAGCCAGCCGAAAGGCCTCGGGCCATCAGCCTACCAAAACAAGGAGACGACGGCATCTCTTGTTTGTTTGTAGCATATGCTGTGCGAGCGTACGGCTGACAACAGATGACAACAATGTTGCGCCGGAGCGCTCGCACGGTACGCGATTAGGGGCACTCGGATGATCACGCCGCTTCGACGGAACTGGAGTCCAAAAGAATTATTCGATGCTCTTACGCCAGCGATGTTCGCCGCCGAGCCGTCGGCTGTCCGCGCACGTTGGGACAAATTGTGGCCTGATCTGTACACGGAATATGACGCCCGGTATCTGAAAGAAGAATTAGTGGCGCGACATCTTATTGCTTCCGATGAAGCTGCGGCATTCTTCAACGCTTGGGCGATTGACGAAGAGCGCCACACCGACGGATTCATCCGAATCATTGAACTTGTCGCTAACGGGTCGGAAAGGGATCTTCGGGCGAGATTGGACGCCCGAACGCATGATTTTGGTCCGATCGTTGAACACCTGAAGGACGAATTCTCCCTAATGGTTATAATCGCGTTTGATGAGATGTGCACTTGCCGCGCCTATGCAGCAGAAAAGCCATTTTATGACGCCCTTGGGAACAACACGTTCCATTATTGGCTGCGGGAGGTTATTGCCGACGAGGCGGTCCACTCGATGAACGCCGTTAATGTTATCCGCGCACGCTATCGCGACCGCATCGACCAAGCCGCCACAATTCTCGATAACCTAATCCGCGCGACCGATAATCTACGCTATTCTGGCACCTTCGTCCTGGACTATTTCGGCGCAGTGTACTCCAAGGAGCTGCTCGCCGACGCCCGTCTCGCGACCATGAGAAATATTGCCAAGCCACTCATCGCGTAGAGCAAGATGTGTAACAGCGAACCTGCCGAAAGTTGCACCGGCGTTATACCGCCGCTCAATCCACCTTTTCTGCAAGTTTTCCATTCTGTCAGTTGACGCCAAGTTGTCCTGACGCGTTGTGCGCAATGTCGTGTTCACGACCTCGACGGTTCACCTTGGTCAGAATAGTACGCGCCGGTTCTGTTTTGTGTCCAGTTCGCGTGCGCGCGGCCGTGAGTACGCCACTCCGGCAATTGGTCCGGCCTTTGCTTTGCTGTTTGGCAAACGACGTGCGGCTTCCGGATTTGTCGGATTTGTCAGCCATAAACGTGGATCAGTATGGAACGAAAGGCGACGCCATGAAGAACCGAATTTCGGTCACCGCCAAGGCGGGAGGTACCGCCGCTAATGTCTCCGACTCGACCGCGCCCAGTGCGCTGACGGTCGAGCACAAAAACGGATGATAGCACTGACTTATATCTTCCCGAAGAGGGGAGCGTCTTTGCCGACACGGTGAGATCAGATCGACCAGCTAGCTTCACGCTTCAAAACGGCTTGCAGGTGGTCGTGATTCCGGATCACCGCACACCCGTTGTGACTCAGATGATCTGGTATAAGGTCGGTTCCGCCGACGAGCCGCCTGGCAAATCGGGGCTTGCGCATTTCCTCGAACACCTGATGTTCAAGGGCACCTCCAAACACCCGGCGAATGAATTCTCCAAGGCCGTCCTGCGCGCCGGCGGCAATCAGAACGCCTTCACCGGACTCGACTACACCAGCTACTTCCAGCACGTGCCGCGCGAGCACCTCGGCAAGATGATGGAATTTGAAGCCGACCGCATGACCGGTCTCATTCTCAAAGATGAGGACGTGCTTTCCGAGCGCGACGTCGTGCTGGAGGAATTCAATAAGCGCGTCGCCAACCATCCAGGTGAACGGCTCGCTGAGCAGATGATGGCGGCGCTTTACCTCAACCACCCCTATGGTCGCCCCATTATCGGGTGGCGTCAGGAAATCGAAAAGCTTACCCGAGAGGACGCGCTTACCTTCTACAAGCGCTTCTATGCACCGAACAACGCGATCCTGATTGTCGCTGGCGACGTCTCCCCCAAGGAAATCCGCTCGATGGTGAAGGAGACGTTTGGCGGCATTCCCACGCAACCATCGATTCCCCTGGAACGCGTGCGGCCGAAGGAGCTGACGCCGGCCGAGCTGCGCACAGTGACGTTGGCCGATTCCCGCGTCGAGCAGCCAGCCTTGCACCGCTATTATCTCGTACCGTCGGCTCGCACCGCGGCCGCAGGCGAAGGTCCAGTGCTTGACGTGCTAGAGCAGTTGATGGGCGGCGGCGTCAACTCATATCTCTATCGCTCGCTGGTGATCGAAAAGCAGCTCGCGGTCACTGCCAGAGCGCGCTACCACTCTGCCGCACTCGATCCCTCGCTATTCGAGATTTCGGCCATACCAAAACCTGGCGTCAAACTCAGCCAGATCGAGCGCTCCATTGACGAGGTAATCGCCGACATTGCGCGTAATCCCGCGAGCACCGAAGATCTCGAGCGGGTCAAAACGCGGCTGATCGCGCGAGTCACCTACGCCCAGGACGATCAGGAAATGCTCGCGCGCTGGTATGGCCGCGGCCTGACAACGGGACTATGCATCGACGATATTCGAGGCTGGCCTGACGGCATCCGCGCGGTCGGTGCACAGCAGGTGCACGAAGCCGTGCGGAAATGGCTCGACAAGAAGCGAGCGGTGACCGGCTATCTCATCAAAGAGTCTAAGCCAAAACACGGGGAGAAGCTCCAGTGATCCATCCTTGCACACGACGTGGGATCCTCCTCGGGGGAGCCTCGCTCTCAATCGCGATGCTCGCTTCGCAAAATTCGCTTGCCGCCACGAGGACGCTTGCGCGGACCAGGATCAAGCGCCTGGTTTCGTCTTGCGGTATCAAAGCATGGTTCGTCCAAGATTCCACCGTCCCGTTGATGGCGATGGAATATGCCTTCACCGGCGGCGCGACTCAGGACCCCCCTCAAAAACCTGGTGTAGGCCACATGGTTGCTGGCCTCCTCAAGGAAGGTTCCGGCCACCTTGACTTCAAGACCTTTCATGAGCGGCTCGACCGTCGTGCCATTGAGCTGAGCTTCCGCTCGACCCATGATCACTTCCGCGGCGCCTTGCGCACGCTCGAGGACAACGCGGACGAGGCCTTCGACCTTTTACGGATGGCGCTAACCTCGCCGCGTTTCGACGCCGCAGATGTCGAACGGATCCGTGCCACCGTGCTTGCGCGCCTTCGGCACGACTCGACCGATCCTTCGTCTGTGGCCAATCGCAAGTTCTTCGAAGTCGCCTTTAACGATCATCCTTATGCTCGCCCTGCCGGGGGCTCGCTGGAAAGCGTGCCGAAGATCGAGGTCGGGGATCTCAAAGGCTATCTCCGACGCGTGATAGCAAAAGACACACTCAAAATCGCGGTGGTCGGCGACGTCGATCCAGGGGTCCTCTGCACACTGCTCGACAAGACCTTTGGCGGCCTGCCAGCCCAAGCGGACGCCACGCCGGTTCCCGAAATCGTTGCAGCAAAGCCGCCGCAGCGGATCTTCATTCCGTTCGACGTGCCGCAGACAGTTGTGACTTTTGGGGGTCCAGCCGTGCGCCGCTGCGAGCCCGATTTCATGGCCGCCTATGTCGTCAACCACATCCTCGGCGGCGCCGGCCTGACGTCGCGCCTGTTCCGCGAAGTCCGCGAGAAGCGCGGACTGGCCTATTCCATCCGTGAGCACCTGGTCTGGTTGGATCGTTCAGCCATGTTTCTCGGCAATAGCGGCACCTGCGCCGATCGTGCCGGCGAAACGGTGGAAGAAATCGAGAAGCAGGTCCGCTACATCGCCGATGAAGGACCGACTCAGCAGGAACTCGATGATGCAAAGTCCTACCTGAAGGGCTCGCAAGTGCTGGCTCTCAACACATCATCAAAGCTTGCGCGAACGTTGCTGCAGCATCAGCTTGACAAGCTGCCCATCGACTATTTCGAAAAGCACAACGCCGCGGTTGATGGTGTGACGTTGGATGACGCCAAGAGAGCAGCGCAGCGGCTGTGGGGCGAGGGTCTGCTCACAATTATCGTCGGCCGCTCCCCAAAGGAGGCAGCGCAGCCGACCACCATGCCATTGGGGACCACGCCCCTGCCAGGCGCCGAGCAGCTAGACGCGGCCCCGACGGCGCCACCCAATTAACTTTCTAGCAGCCTAGGGCTTAGCAAGCGCCTGGCTGCTGCGCGCACGCCCCTCTAGCTCGCGGAGATATTCGCTCGTCGGGCAGTTACCATGCGGCCGCTCGAGAGCCGCGTTGCTCAATCCCGTCGCCAAACAGGACGGCAGACGTAGCTTTTGCCGAGGGCGAATATGCAGACCAATTATCTAAAGCGCGACCGACCAGAAGAAACGGGAACTGGACGCGCACCTCGCACCCCATTTCAGGCAGGCTTGCCGAGCAAATCGAAAGGGTGGTCAGCGTGGGCGCTTTAAAACGATAATGTACACCGTCTGCCGCACCCAACGAAGCGACCCAGCGAGAGCGCACATGCGCCAGGCCATCGTTCATTCCCTAAAGGTTCTTCTGAACCCGCATCACGTATCGTCATCGGCGAAATCTGTGCCCAAGACAAAGATCGCCGGTGCCGCTCACTCGACGCCGGCTTCTTTCGATGGAGCGTCCTCGATATCGCTTCGCCACCGATGTTGCGCCGTCGGCCGGCGCCCCGCTCACCCTTCGATCTGGTTCTCCATGATACAATAATCTCGCCTCGGCGCGAGCAGATGCATGGCTGCCATTTGCCTCAGCAACCCGTTCAGCGCTCGCATATCTCGATATTCTTCAGCAGAGTGAGAGATCGGTCGTTCAGGGTCATCTCACAGGAATTGACCAGCCACTTCGCTGTCTGCCGAAAATACAACGACTGATCCAGCAGACCTTTGATGATCTGCCAAGCCATAGTCGGACCGCCTAGCACCGCCTCGATTGCGCTTCGACCAAGCTCGCAATCTGACGCTACGTAAGATTCGGTCGCTTCATGCCTATCTAAATAGCGGCAGCATTTGATAACCTATGGCAATCGCAACGATCAACACAGGCAGACCGTTGATTCTTGGCGCACGCATTCAAGCCGCCCACAAACCTCACGTAGTTCACGACTACAAGAGATTTACTCCCCATTCTCGGCCTGCATCATCGTTGCGATCCAAGGATCGTCACTCGCTTGATGTTGAAAAAGTTTATCGGTTGCAGAGCTCTCGCATCGAAGGTTCATTGCCCCTTCTTTCTGCCATGTTCGCACCCAAAGCAGAGACGCGCCGGTTGCGCACTTTGCGCGCGGCAATAGCGAGTGTCTCAGGAGATTTCCATGGTGAAGCCAGTTGTAATTGTGGTAGGTGCGGACAAGGGAGGAGTCGGCAAGACGACCGTATCACGAACGCTACTGGACTACTTCAGCGTCAACAACGTGCATACACGCGCATTCGACACAGAGTCGCCGCGTGGAACGCTGAAGCGCTTTTATCCCGAGATCACCGAGATCGTCGACATGACGACGACGGCGGACCAGATGAAGATCTTCGATACCCTGAACTCAGGACTGTCCGTCACTGTCATCGATGCTCGCGCAGGCTTACTGTCCTCTGCGTTGGCTTCCTTGCGCGACATCGGATTTCTGGACTCGGCGCGGTCTGGCCAGATCACATTTGCAGTGTTCCATATCCTGGGATCATCCATCGCTTCGCTAGACGAGATCGCGGAGACCGCGACCTTCATGAGCGGCGCAAAGTACTACCTGGTCAAAAACTTCATCAACGACACTCAATTCTTCCAGTGGGATCAAGCTACCTATAATTCCTATTTTCATCGCATCAAACATGCGACTGAGTTGACCATACCGAAGCTCAACGAGATGGCCTATGAGCAGGTGGAAGTCGCATCCGTCCCATTCATAGACTTCGTCGCAAACAAGGGGCGGAACGATGAACCCGCGAACAACTCCTTCGTGCTGCGCGGCTATGTCCGGCACTGGCTGGCAAATGTCTGGAGAGAGTTTGACCGCATCAACTTGACGGAATTGGCCGGGGCCAAGTCCGCTACCCGGGCCGGCGAGCAGTAGTCGCATATTCGGCGAGCTCAGGTCGGCCCACGTCCGAAACGAAATTGATCTGCTGGCTATGTTAGCGACCCCCATCTACATCATCTGCTCTCCTAGCCCGCAGGTCGGTAAAACCCTCATCGCTCGGGCCATGACCGAGTTCTTGCTGCTGAAAAACGGCACAGCGCTGTCGTTTGATGTCAACTTGAAAGAGCCGTCATTGCTCGACTACCTGCCCAACATCACGGAGAGCGCGGATGTGATCGACACTTACGGCAAGATGCAGCTGATGGACCCTCTTATCATCCACGATCGGGTAGCTAAGGTAATCGATCTCGGCTTTCATGCCTTCGACGAATTCTTCAAGATGTGCGAAGAGATCGGCTTCATGAAGGAGACGGCGCGCTGCTATGTCGCCCCTATCATCCTCTTCGTCGCGGGCGCTGACCGCGTCTCCTGTCGCGGTTATGAAATGCTGCGTCGGCGAATTCCACCGGCGTCGCTGGTCACCGTCCACAATGAATTCGTGCTGCGCGGCGGATTACCTGAAGCGATGGATGGCGAGCGGGTGCTTCGGATTCCCGCGCTTCCCCTGTTCCTCAAGAGATATATAGACCGGCTTGGCTTTTCCTTCACTGGATATCTGCGCAACGAGAAGGACTGGTCCACCGAGCTGCATCAATGGATCCGACGGAACTACAGCATGTTTCGCGATCTGGATTCGAGTGTGATGCTGCGAAAGTCCTATCGATCTCGGGGGACGGATGTCGACAGCCTACGTTGCACAAGGGCTACTTGATATTCCGGTCTGCTCGCCATCTATGCGTCCGGCCTATGCGTAGTCTTCAATGGCATTCTCAACGGGACGCGAACGCATGAATTTCGGTATACAATCTGCAGTGGATCGCGCATCTTTACCGTGATCGTCCGCACGGACCACGCGACGCGCAATTGACGGCAGCTCATTCGCCGAATGGCTCATGCAGACACGCCCGTCCTCGAAAGGATCGATGACTGTCTTCACCTTGTGAGCGGCTAGGCGATCGACGGGCCCTTCCATCAGAGGACGGTCATAGATCAAGGCCGAGTTTCCCGAGCACCTGGTACATGACCGGGCTTTTGATCTCGCGGGCGATCTCGTTGCGGATCTGGGCTCCGAGCACCCGCTCGGCATCGCCTGTCAAACCTTCCTCGGCCAGTCGGAGATTCAGACGGGTTTGAAACTCTTCGCCCATCGCGTCGGCGAGCCGCTCCTGCATGGCAGCTTCGGGCGCGATGCGCCTCGTCACGCTTTCCCACGGTTGCCAGCGCGTTGCCAGATAGTCCGGAAATTCCGCCGCTTCCTGATTCCGCACCGATGCCTCGGCGCTGGCCACATCGTCCTCGGTCACGTGAGAGACGTTCATGAAGCGCATGTCGGGAGCGATGTGCCGCAGCTCGAGCGGGTCGCGCAGCTGGGTCTGATAGGCAAGGTAAACCTCGATTTCATCGACGTCCGCGTCGGGATCGGCAAGACGAAGCGAGTTGACCCTCTCGCGGGCGATTCCGTCCAGCGCTTCCAGGCAAAACATGACGCGGCCGTGCCGGAGCAGTTCGCCCAGTCGCCCGTCATAGACGCTGTCCTCGACATCAGCGTTTAGGTGAGTTATGGCTTAGCTGCGTCAGCAGGGTCTCGGGCACGCTGGTCAGCTGGTTGTTGCTGGCCCCGAGCCACAGCAGCTAGCCGGGTGTCGGCACGGCGGTAGCGGGACGCTTAGGCCGGCAACTTTGCTGTCGCTTGCGGCGAGCTAACGCTAGTAAATAGCTGAGCTAAAAAGCTTGCAGTCCATCGCGCCTTAACGCCGCTCGGGCATGGCTACGAGACGCGGCGCGCACTCGATCTTAACAGCGCGGGCTAGCTAAATTTCTCCGATGATGAGTTCCCAGCTTTTGATATCGGCCACGAAGACCGGCCCTCCCCCTCGGCTCACCCTCGCAGATCTCGAAGGGCAAGCGCTGACGAGGCGGCACTTGACCGTACACGTTCGTCTGAATGATCGAACAGCTGCGTCTGCACTGGTGCGACACAGAGTTTCTGTATGTCGAGCTCAATTTAGTCGATCCGCGCCGCGACCAACGAACTCGAGCATCGACTGCGCCTCGTTGATCTCGCGTGAAACACATTTCAATATCCGTATTGCTATCTCCTCCGTCGCGATCAGTCCCGCTCTCTCGCAGGCTAACCAAAAATGGTGCATCACCTGCTCGTCCGAGGGCGCGATGCGATTCTGCAACACACTGGTCGTCAATGACGAGAGCATGTGCTCGACGACGTCATTCTCCGCCTGGCTCAAGACCTAGTCCTTTTTTTCAGTTCTGTAATCTTTGGCCACCACATCGCGAGAGTGTCGCTGCGAAGGATAGCCGTCTTCGACATTGCAGCTTCATGCCCGTTGAACGCTGCTATCGAGAGATTTATTTGGTCGGTTACCTCGCTGCTCGGACCGCTTCTCCTCAGCACAGGCGCACGGCTTCAGATAGCGTGAGTTGCACGATTTTGATAGCTCCACAGCGGCTTTCCGCTCTTTTGGGAGTGCCGACTGCATGATGGTGCAAATATGGAATGGCCCCTAATACCGACCTTCCCAATCAGAACGTCATCAAGTTGCGACACACGAGAAGCTATTCTCTCGCAAACGTCCCTGCCGGCTTGACCTCCGGCCTTTCGGCTCAACACGTTGCATGTCGTGGCGTAGCCCCACCAACTTCCGGCGCGGATGCTTTCCTCGAAACTCGGCAGAAATCTAGACTGAAACTCAACCGCGGCCTTTTGCTGAGCGGTGACGCGTGCCGGGATCGCAGTCAGGCTGGCTCGCCTTGCTCAAACAATCGCCCCCATGACTTTCCCATGTTGTTGATGAGGTCCACCTCGCCCATAAATTTTTAATTGGGTAAGCGATTGCGAATGCCCGGTAGCTGAGCAGGGCTGACCAGCATCAGAGAGGAGGCGATCGCAATGAAGCCGCCACCGCTTTACGCCGCTTGGGCCGTTAGAGCTCGACATCGCTACCCGAGTCGCGAGCTGTGGCTCAAGTCAGGTCGCGCCCAGCGCCCGAACAGGCTACAAAGCCGCCAAACGCTTGCAAATTCCGCTGCCATCGACCATGTGGACCTGCGTTGGGGTTAATAGCTCCTGCTTGAGCGTCTGTGTGTCGGACATGGATTAAACTGCTCTCCGGTTGTCGGTTTTTCTGCGCGCACCCATCAATCCTGTGAGCGCAGGAATTGTGCAAGGCACACGATCGCGGCGCCGTGAAAGCGCGAGGATCTGCCGCGATTTCTCGTCACACGCGCGGCGTAGGGTGATATTGATGATAAGAGCTTCATACATCGAGCTGCTCGCCGAAAGAACGGGCGGGAAGTCGCAAGTGCTCGGATGGAATAATTCGGCAGGAACGGAGCCAAGGAATGGCCGCTGGATGACGATCGCCATGCTTGATACTCCAGGGACGAAGTGAACTACATCTGTGATGACTTCAATTGATGATACGTTAAGTGAGATCAGATGGCTGCGGAACGAAATCTGGCGCTGCCGCCGATTCCTTAAAAGAGATCTACCTGGCGCGGAGCGCAAGGCGGTTGAGAAGCGTCTGCTTGAACAGCTTTCTGCCTTTGAACGGCTCTTGTCGACGGCGTTTCCTTTGACCTTGAGCCCAAAGTGCTCGGCCAAGAGCACCACGATCGGGCGAAGCGTCTCCCCTCAAGCGCCCATCGAGAACGCCGCAATCCCATTAAGCGGTTCCTGCGGGAAGTCGATGGGCGGCTGACAACAGAGGTTTCCGAGCTCTATCTGTACCTTGAGCCCGGCAGTCGCGACCAAGCTAATCCCCAGCTGATAAATCTGAGAAGACCGCGATGGAACAAACCTCCAACGCTAACATTCCGGCAATCTTTTGCCAGTTATAGCGATTTAGCCATCTAACGGAAAATACCTGGTTGCCGACCACAACGCCATAGATTGATGGGCAGCACGGATTCCTGCAGATGTCCGGCTGTAACCAACACAGTTTACGCAGATTGTCCTTCCGACCAGTTACAGCGAGCCGATAATCTCACGACGGCCTCAAAGTCGACGAATGGCTGCAGCGCTGAATAAAGCGCAACTGCTGCAGTACGAAGTCGAAGTTCAGAGCGCATTACAACCTCGTAACACCCGTGGGCGCACTATCGATCGCTGATCGAGGCCCGTCAATTCACGGAGCTCAGTCCCCCTGATAGATGAACTGCACTCGGCAGGCTGATGCTTCCAGCCCGATCGACTTTCGGCCACCAAGCTGGCCAAATTCCGGCACCCGTCAGTCTGAACACCTCACTGTCGCTCGATTTCTGCAACTGCCGCTCGGACCCCTCACTCTCAATGGAGGACGACCGGAAGCCTGTTGAGACGTCGTCTCGGTCCGTCGTTTCTCTCCGCCGCGATTGGCATCATGCGGCGGCATTCGCCGCGCAAGTTCTTGAAATTGTCCCTAAGACAAAACATGGCTACGTCCACATCGCTACGCCCTGTAAAGCGGTCACAGAAGCGCATCAGGTCTGGTCTGCACGACGTCAAGACTTCCTCGGCCCGCCGATCTCGCGCACGAGCGTGTCCTGTGCACCACGTGGCTGCGATCGCGATCACGATCGCAGCGAGGGCGGCTGCACAGCGAGGCGCATTGCAAATCCAGCTCATTCGTCGCTCTTGATTCACCAAACCTGTCTTAAGCTGCATATCCTTCACTATTATTCTTCGCCCCGCGAGCGTAATCTGTTTACGATGGGCGCCTCGGCAGCCACGGTCGCGCTGTTGCGGGGCAGCCGCAATGATTACGGCCTCCCGAATCATCGTCCCGCCACGCGCAACACGCTCATTGCGAAGACCGAGATACAACAGAGATCGGCCGTTTAGCGCTTGTGTGGCGATGCTGACTCCCAATATGGCGTTCTGCTTCGCAATGCCTACAACCTGACGCTACGGTCGATTCAAGCACTTTGAGCGTCCGGCATGTGTGAACACGTTCTGAGAGGGGCATAACCACATTGGGGGCAGGAGGACGAACTCCCGACAACTGGACGCCTGACCGGCTGCCCCCGGGTAGGAACGTCACCGATGTTGGTGGATGACGCTTAGCCTAGTGTAGGGGTTGAAGGCGAAAAGGGCACGCATCGAGACGATCAGCGACAAGCTGCGTCGACGCAGCTCGCCTTGTTCACGGTCCGAATCAGACCTTGACTTGCAGAGTCAAAGAGTTCGGTACGATGGCTTTCCGAAAAGCACAGAGGTTTGGACCGACAGGCCAGGATACCGTGGCTGGATGGTGATTGTCGCAACTGTCACGTCCCGTCGATTCGACAGCCTCAAGCCGCCCGCTGCTACTCACGGTGCGCAATTGCTTGAAATCAGCTCAGCAGCTTCGGCCTTGAGTCCCGCTGGCACGCCGGTTGCTACTAACAACGGCAGCGCGTCAGCCTGGGTGCAGCCTAGCCGAGACTCGGAAGACACCATTCGTCGTTGACTGCTGCAGGTCTTTCCGCGGACCGACGCGGACCGCGCTATGTTCGCGATTCCACGATCTAGGACAAAAGGGAGACTTCACATGAGGAAATTAGCGGTACGCGAGCTTTCCTTGGCCGGCAGGTTAAGTGTTGTGGCCGCAGCCATTCTGGTTTCGCCAGCAGCA
Source organism: Bradyrhizobium sp. WSM2793 (assembly GCF_000379585.1). Classification (NCBI taxonomy): domain Bacteria; kingdom Pseudomonadati; phylum Pseudomonadota; class Alphaproteobacteria; order Hyphomicrobiales; family Nitrobacteraceae; genus Bradyrhizobium; species Bradyrhizobium sp. WSM2793. The sequence goes on from NZ_KB902787.1 coordinate 63,999, forward strand.
GGCGCCGATGAGGATTTGATGAGCGCGGCCAAGCGGATTTTCAAGCCGATTCCCTCAATCGTTCCAGCGGTGAAGGACAATCCCATAACCAATGAAAAGGTCACACTTGGCAAATCCTTGTTTTTCGATCCGAGGCTATCGGCGAGCGGGGTTATTAGCTGCAACACGTGTCATAACCTTGGGACGGGCGGGGTAGATGCCGGCCCGACGTCGATTGGTCATCGCTGGCAGCTGGGGTCACGTCGTGCGCCAACAGTCTATAACGCGGTCTTCAACGTGGCGCAGTTCTGGGATGGGCGCGCGCCGGATCTTAAGGCGCAGGCCGCAGGCCCTGTTCAGTCCAGCATCGAAATGAATGCGACGCCGGATCGCGTGCTCAGCACATTGAATTCAATGACCGATTATGTCGTTATGTTCAGTAAGGCTTTTCCCAACGATGCGGCGCCCGTTACGTTTGAAAATTTCGCCAAGGCCATCGAGGCTTTCGAGGCGACCTTGACTACTCCTGCCGCCCCCTTCGATCAGTACCTCCATGGCGACGGATATGCTCTCACTGATCAGCAGAAAGCCGGGCTGAAGCTATTCATCGAAAAGGGATGCTCCTCTTGCCACAACGGAATCAACGTCGGTGGACAGGATTACTTCCCGTTCGGTATAATTGAAAGGCCAGCCGAAAGCCTGCTTCCGAGGGAGGACAAGGGTCGTTTTTCCGTCACCAAGGTTCTCGGCGACGAGTATGTTTTCCGCTCGGCGCCGTTGCGCAACGTCGCATTGCGTCCCCCCTACTTCCATTCTGGTCAGGTTTGGAGTCTTAAGCAAGCGGTTGGCGTGATGAGTGAGGTTCAGCTTGGCGCAAAGCTCAGCGATGAAGAAGCTGACGAGATTGTCGCCTTTCTGAATTCGCTCACCGGGCAGCTGCCAAAGATCGATTACCCGATACTGCCCACGCGGACCATTGCAACCCCAAAGCCATCCTTAGACAAATAGGCCTTCACGATAGCGACACGCTACGTTGTGATTAACGAGGAAGATAGCGCTGCTGCAACGAAATCAGGCGATGTCGCGGTCCAAGCTGGAGCATTCAGCAGGCCCACATTGCGAGCCTCGAGCCCCAACCCGTTCTTCGCTGACGCAAGAATTCCTTAGGGGCCTATCAAATTATCCATCTTTGGCAGCTCAATCCTGGGTCACCTCGTGTTGCGACGAAAGGCCCGCGCGCCCTGAAATGCGACAGTAACCGGCGCGAGGAAGACGCTCTCCCGTAGCTCGAGGGCACAGCATATCACCTCACATCAGCTTTTTTTCCAAGCGCCCGGCAGCCGACCTTCTCCTGCGCGCACGTCGGAACCTTCGCCAAATCGGATGGCATGGACTTGTGCATCATTGACGAGTTTTACGGCGCGTGTTCGCCAAAACACCATCTCCAACGCAAGAGGCGATGGATCATCCTCAGCTTCGATCTCGTAGCTCCTGCATGTGCGGTTGGTGACGCGAGCGTCCAAAGCCGTACAATATGACGCGGCGATTTAAGACGTCCGGTGGAGACGGATACAAAGCCCCCTTGCCGCTAGACGCGCAGATATTCCTTGAAACGGCACGCGGATTGCTGGGTAGGGATCAACCAGTTGCCGCGAAGGAAGCGGTGGCGGCGGAGCCGGAGTTCCAATGAGGCTTATCCGATTCATCCTGATCGATTTGGCTTTGATGCTGCTCGCACCCGAGAATGCAGAGGCTATGGCGACCGGCGCAAACTTCAAATCGGCTACCAGAGCTGTGGGATCCTTGATGCGGATTTCCGGCTCCGAGCCAGTATTCAGCGCTGGCGTGAGCCGACATCTTTACCGCCAAACCTCTCAAGCCGCGCCATTTGGACATTCAGCAGAAGCCCTCGGCCCGGCCAAGCAGGCTGAGAACCTCGTGCTGCTGGAAAGGCGCTTTGCCTCTCATTGGTAAGCGCACCGGGCAGCGTCCGATTGTCACGATGCGCGCGGCGCCGAGATGAACAAGCCTCCGATCTTAACACCGATCTGCAGTGCGCCGCAGCACCTTATGCCCTCACGCGAGCAGAGACGCCGTGCTGGAGCGGCACAGACTGGATTGTCGGAGGCATGGCCATCATCTCCATTGCAGCAGTTGTGCTCGTGACTTGGATGGGAAGATACAGCACAGGCGCAGGGATTCATGAGAGAAGCAAAAACGGGCTATATCGAGGTAGCCTTCAACGGCTCTTTCGCAAACATTCCGCTAGATGCGCAATTCAGCCTACCAGCCAAAGGCGTCACAGCGATTTTTGGTCCGCCCGGGTGTGGCAAGACCACACTCGCGCGCTGCATCGCTGGCGTGCAGCGTCTGCCGACCGGATTTTGTGCGGTCGATGGCGAGGTCTGGCAGGATGAGACGACGTTTCGACCGCCTCATCTGCGTCCCGTCGCATATGTGTTCCAGCTACCAATTCTTCTTTCTCATTGGTCTGTACGGCGCACCCTTCTATACAAGGCGTCAAAATCGAGACCGACACTGATCGATTTTGATGGTGTGGTCGAATTGCTCGCCTTGGCGCCACTGCTCGAGCGTTCGCCATCACATCTTTCCGCGGCCGAGCGAGAGCGACTTGCCCTTGGCAGCGCGCTGTTAGGCCAGCCTCGGCTGCTCTTGCTGGACGATCCACTCATTGTGCTCGACCGCTCCGCCAAATGCGAGATCCTGCCATTTCTCGAGCGCATGCGCGAAAAGCTCCCATTGCCGATGATCTACATCAGCCAAGACATCGCTGATATCGAGCGTTTTGCCGATCATCTTGTCGTGATGAAAGATGGCGTCGTGACTGCGGCCGGGCCGCTCAATGTCGTTCAGAGCGATCCGGCGTTTGCCAGGCGCGGCGAAGCGGCAGTTTGTCTTGATACCGTGGTCGGCGGCTATGACGGACGCTATGGGCTGATCATGCTCCGCCTCAAGGGGGCGCGCCTTCTGATACCTGGAGTGCCGCTTAGACCGGGCGCGCAGCTGCGGCTGCGCATCGCAGCCGGCGACGTCAGCATTGCGTGCGAGCCCCCGCGTGCAAGCTCTATTCTCAATGTATTTCCGGCACGCATCAAAGCCTCTCTCCCGTTCGACGAGGCTGAGGTCACCTTGGTTCTAGCTCTTGAAACTGGCCGTTCTGGCGTGCCGCTTTTGGCGCGCATCACGCGCCGCTCCTTTGATGCGCTACGGCTCAGCAATGGAGCGGACGTATTCGCGCAGGTCGGGCGCGCCGTTCCGCTCGCGGCGGCCGAGCGGCTGCTTGCACGCCTGCCACATCCGCATGAGAACGTTCGAAGCCATGCCCCGATCCGAGAAACACATCAACAGGATCTCGGCCGTGATCGATAATCTGGATGAGATAGATCCGAATAGTCTGGGGGCAATTCTCTATCGCCCAAAAGACGATGTCGATACGCTACTGGCCGATTTCGCTCAGGATATCGCGCAGCAAGGCGTACGCATCGGCGGCATCGTGCAGCGACACTCGAGGCGCGCAAATGGCACGCACGTCATGCTTGCAATCGACGTTGCGACGGGACAAGAGATCTCGATCTCCCAGCCGCTCGGCAGCGGAGCTATGTCCTGTAATCTCGATACAAATGGGCTCGCCGAGGCCGCAGCTGTCGTTTCCCAGGCACTTCGCAACAAGATCGATCTCCCTCGTGATCAACAAATTCGCCAAACAAGATGCAGCGGGCCGGGGCCTGCGCGCCGAATTCGTTGACGCAATCACCCGAGGCGTACCAGTCTTGACAGCCGTTCCGAAGAAATGCCTTGCCGACTGGCGAACCTTCACCGCGGGCGTTGGCACGCTGCTGCCTTGTGATCGTCAATTCTTGGAGCAGTGGTGGTTCGATATCTAAACCCTCACATCCGCGACAAACCGGGCCGTGCCTGCATAGCCACATACCCAATGCACCTAAGATCTTGAGGCATTGAGGTCAATCTCCTTCGTGATCATGAAGCTTCAGAGGGATCTCCGCATGTATGATCCAGACTGTACAACCTGACGCTACGTAGAGTTCAAGCCCCCATCGCGGCCGACGGCGAGCCTGGTTGGCTTTCAACGCGTTTCAGAATCCGGCAAATCCTCGAGCTTGGTGATCTACCGTCGCTTCAAGCGCCTCAATGCGCGAGGCGCCTCAGCCTATGATTACTCGCATCTTGTTTGGCAACGGCGAGCATCTGCGGCCTTATGAGCGCAATCCGTTGCTCGCGGCGATACAGCCGCTCTTGTTCGCGCCAGCTTCCACAAAACCTCGCGGCCTCGTCAGGTTCAGTATTTTCATTAGATCTCGGCAGACCGACAGTCGCGACTCATTCGGCACATCGCGAGATGAGGCAGTTTGCTCTGAAGGACGCAGAACGGGCTTTGACCAGACGCTTGCAGGCGAACATCTCAGGTGGTCGCTCAAAGCAAGGCTGTTCTCATGAGTTCTGTATGCGCTGCCTACGACTGTCAACCAGCCAAGCGCGCGAGCATGCCTGTACCAAAGCCGCTGGAATGCACCCTGAGAACGTATGGCACATAGATTGCTTCAACATTGAAGTCACGATCTACACAAAAGCAAATTTGTGAGGACAGCATGCTCGGAATTGGAAGTCAGTTGCCGCCGTTCGAAATCACAGGCGTGAAGCCGGGTTTTCAAACGCAGGAAGAAGAAGGACAGAGTGCATTCGAGACGCTGACCGAAACGAGCTTTCCAGAAAAATGGAAGATCATCTTCTTCTACCCGAAGGATTTTACCTTCGTCTGCCCGACAGAGATCGCTGAGTTTGCCCGGCTTTCCAAGGATTTCGCCGACCGCGATGCGGTTGTACTAGGTGGTTCGACTGACAACGAGTTCTGCAAGCTCGCTTGGCGGCGCTCACATGCCGACCTGCACAATCTATCAATATGGCAATTTGCCGATACAAAGGGAACGCTCGTCGATGGTCTTGGGGTGCGTTCACCCGAAGGGGTTGCCTATCGTTACACCTTTATTGTTGACCCCCAAAACACGATCCAGCACGTCTATGCGACCAATCTCAGTGTTGGGCGCAGTCCTAAGGACACGCTCCGCGTTCTGGACGCGCTGCAAACCGACGAGCTCTGTCCCTGCAACCGCGAAATCGGCGGCGAAACATTGAAGGTTGCTTGAGGCATGTCGTCGATCGAACAAATAAGCGACAGGATTCCCGATTTCGCGAAGGATGTCAGGCTTAACTTGACCTCCTTGGTGGCCGATGAGACGCTTTCGCCGCAACGAAAATACGGGCTGCTGCTGGCGAGCGCGATTGCCACCCGCAATGCAGCCCTCATTGCCGCGATCGAAGCGGCTGCGTCCGCCGTGATGACGTCTGTGGCGATCGCCGCAGCGAAAGCCGCAGCCTCCGTGATGGCAATGAACAACGTCTACTACCGCTTCGCTCACCTCGTTTCCAACCCGGAATACAAGACGATGCCGCCACGGCTGCGTATGAACGTGATCGGCAATCCCGGCGTGGACAAGTCCGACTTCGAGCTGTGGTCGCTTGCGGTCTCCGCCATAAACGGCTGCGGTGCCTGCATCGACGCCCATGAGAAGACACTGAGAGCCGCGGGCGTCGATTCCTCAGCGATCCAGACCGCCGTGCGCTTTGCCGCGATCATGCAGTCAGTGGCGACCGCAATCGAGGTCGCTGGGCCCAATCCCTCTCAGGCGAGGGGCTGATCCTTTCTCTGCCAGCCGATCGATGAGTTGTGGCGCCACTCAGTGACGCCACAACCAGTCCTTCGCGGCTTCCAAACGAGCGCGACATCTGCAAGTCATGTCTTGCGCAGCGTCCCCATGAAGAGCGTCTTGCTCGAACTCCAGGCGCCGTGCAAGTGACGCGGAATGCGCCGCAGATACGGTGAGATCCTGTCGCCTAACTCGGTCGCACCACGGCCCTTCGTCCCACCATCACCCAAACTTGAACAGCACTCCATATCCGCCGCGCGGATGGCTCCATTGGATGTCGCCGGTGGGCTCGGCGATCACGCGGCAGGTACCGCACTCGATGCAGCCGTCAACTGTTATCTCGACCTGGCCGTCGTCATTGAGCTCGTAGCATCGCGCGGGGCAGGCTTTCAAAAGTGCAAGTAGCTGCGGCGATGGCGTCGTGTGCGCACGGACCTTGACGTGAGGGTGACCGACGTCGACAAGATAGCGGTTGTAATACAGCTTGTCTTCGACGCGCACTGGGGGTTCGACATTCATGCTTTGACCTTCCATTGTTGGACTTCACACTGTTGCGGTCAGCGCCAGGCCCGGGCAAAACGACAAGCATCGCCGAACAGACCTGTCCATGACCGCGCCTTGACAAAGGATTTCAGGGTCGCCTTCTCCTTCTCAGCCTTGGGCGTACCATCGACGCGCACAAAGTTTTGCATCGCCTTGGAGATGAGCTGCGGATAGGTGAGAAAGAAGTTTTGTGAGTGGGTATGCATCAGGGGCGGAAAATCCTTGTACTTCTTTAGATCTTTGATGACGAAGGAATCGTCCAGCATCTTCTTGTAGATCGACAGATTTGTCGCACTCATCGGCTCGCCGCGCGATTTCACCAGACCTATCGCTTCGGCGGCGATGCGGCCGGAAGTCATCGCGAGATTGGAGCCCTCACGATGAATGGCATTGTTGAGTTGGGCCGCATCGCCCACGACGACCCAGCCTTCCCCATAAAGCTGCGGGATCGACTTGTAACCGCCTTCAGGAATGAGGTGCGCCGAATATTCCTTGACCTCGGACCCTGCTATCAGGGGCGCCACAGAGGGATGCCTCTTGAATTGATCGAGCAGGCCGTAGGGCGTCTGGCCCGTGCGCTGGAAGTCGGCGACGAGACAACCGATGCCGAGCGAAATGCACTCTTTGTTGGCATAGATGAAACCCATTCCGGTCATGCCGCGGGAAATGGTACCGGCCGCCTCGATCACGACGCCTTCATCGCCCTTGAGATTGAAGCGCGCCTCGATAGTCTCGCGAGGCAAGAAGTGCATTTCCTTCACCGCGAGCGCAACATTATCGGGTGTCGGGCGCGCGCGCAGGCCCGCGCGCGTCCCGAGCAGACCGTTGACCCCTTCGGCCAGCACGACGACATCGGCGTGTATTTCGCCGTCTCGGCGATCTGTACGAACACCGACGATCCTTTCACGCTCGTCCCGTGCGAGCTCGGTGACGGTCGTCTCGCACAGCACGGTCGCGCCAGCCTCCCGCACCTTGGAAGAGAACCATTTGTCAAATTGGGCGCGTATAATCGTGTAGCGGTTCGGCCGTTCCTCGTTGAAGTCCTCCGAGCGGTAATGCATGCCGACATGGGAGCGATCGTCCATCATCCAGAACCGCTGCTCGATCAGGTGACGTTCGAGCGGCGCCTCCTCGCGAAACTCGGGGACCAGCTTTTCCATCATGTTGGCGTAGAGGATGGCGCCCTGCACATTCTTCGATCCGGGATATTCGCCCCGCTCGAGCTGCAGCACCTTCATGCCGCGTTTGGCCATGGTCAATGCCGCCGCGTTGCCGGCCATACCGGCTCCGACCACGATCGCATCGAATCTCTCTTCAATCATCATCATCTCCTCTAGACCGCGATACGGGCGCGCGAATTCGGCAAAAGCCGGGCGCGAAATGCTGCCGTCAGCGCCGGTAGCAATTGCATGGCGTCACTGACGATCGCGAGATGGGCGAAGTCGAAGATCGGAGCGTTCTTGTCAGTATTGACGGCGACGATCAGATCCGCACCCTCCACGCCAACCCGGTGCTGGATCGCGCCGGAAATGCCGGCGGCAATATAGAGCTTCGGCCGGATGGTTTTGCCCGTCTGGCCGATTTGCCGGTCAGATGTAACCCACCCTTTTTGCACGAGAGGACGCGAGCAGCCATATTCAGCGCCAAGCAGAGTTGCGAGCTCGCGCACCAACCGAAAGTTCTCGGGCGATCCCAATCCTAGGCCGCCCGCAACCACGACATCGGCATAGGCCAGATTGGACGTTTCTGCATCGCGGTCGGGAAGGAACGACAATACTTTTGTGACAATATCATCTTCGACAAGGCCGAGCGGATGGACGATGATACGAGCGGCATCGCGTACGACGCGCTCAGGCATCGGCATGACCCGCGGGCGTACGGTTGCCATCTGCGGGCGATAATTCAAGGTATAGATCGTGCAGAGCAGCGAGCCACCAAAGGTCGGACGCGTCGCCGCAAGAGAACCATCGGCGTCGACCTCCAGCGCGGTGCAGTCGGCAGTGAGCCCCGTCGACAGGGTCGTCGCCACGGAACCTGCGAGATCGCGACCGAGCGTCGTCGCCCCCAACAGTAGGATCTCGGGCTTGTAGGTGTTGACGAGTTCGGTTAGCGCTTTGGTATAGGATTCGTTGCGGTAATCCGACAAAACATTGTCGCTCACGAGATAGGCCAGATCGGCGCCATAGCAAAAGGCGTCAAGCGCGGCGTTACGTGTGTGCTGCCCCTCCGGACCGATAACGACAGCGGCAAGATTCACCTTTAGCCTGTCTGCAAGCCTGCGCCCCGCACCCATGAGCTCCCAGGAAACCGGATGCACCTGGCCACGCTCCAGCTCGACGAAGACCCAGACGTGCTTGTACGCCTTAAAGTGCTCCGGCAGTTCTTTTTTGGCTGCTGCGCGGCCGGCCGCCGCCGGCATGGCCGTTCTGGTGACATTGCTCATACTCTAAAGTCCCCTCAAGGATAGGCGCGCCCGCGCCACAGGTTGCTTTTTTAGCTTCGTTAACTGAAGATCATTTTTTGGTCAGCAAGTGGCCGGCTGCTCTGCCCCGTCTGCTTGGTCGGACCGGCCGCGCACCAAGACCGCCGTCGCGATAGACGTACCGGTCCGGCCGGATTTGGAGAGGCTTCCAGACTTAACGATTGCGCGCCGGGTTCGACGAGCGCCACCGCGGCGGCCAGGGCGCCGCGGTGATTCTGGCCGGTCGCTTCCATTCCTGAGTTGGCGAGTCCGTTCGCTGCGCAATACCTGCGCCTCACTTTCGGCCCAGCGCCTCCGCATTGACTGTGAGCCGAGGGCGATCCTGGCAGCGCACCCGTCACGCAATCCATGCCGAGCCTCCAGCGCGGACAGCCCGTATGGGCCGACGCTGGCCCTCTTCCTGCCGCATGTTGCTATCCGCGATGAGATGGATACAAATCTGAGCAGAACCGGGAGCCGGTTTGATGCGGACGACGCTGTGCATATCCTCTCCAGGTGTAGCGCGAACGGGTGACTTATCCATTGACCACCATCTCACCGTCCATACGGAGCCTCGATCGCGTCAAAGACCGTTTCGAACGGACCTGGCGCGATCGTAGGCCACGATGACGGCGCAGGGCGGCAGGCAACGAAAAGCAGCATCATGGGTCTTCCTTCAATCTCATCTCGGACGACTACCATCTGTCGGCATCGATGATCGGATCGGCAGGACAACAGCAAGTGTCGTACCAGTTGCAAAAACCGTTGAAAGTCGGTCGAAAGTAATGGTTTGGCAGACCCTTGAAATATCCGCTGATACCGTGGACACCCGACCAGTCCAGACATGGGTCGGAAATACGACAGCCGCCGCTCGGGTGATGGCTGCAGAGAGTTGGCCCGGATAAAGACGAAGGCCGCACATCGGGTTGCCCGGCACCCCGTCGGGCACACCTTGCTTGCAGTGAGAACGCTAGATCACTTCAGCTCGCTCAACGGGACAAAGGCCGCCGCTTTCTTAGGGTCTGCGACGGCATCCTTCAACACCTTGAACACTCGCTGGTCGATCGGTGACGATGCCACGAAATCGGCATAGGCCTGCCCCAGCATCGCCTTGCACCGAGCTCTGATCTCCGGCTCTGCGACACCAGCAAATTGCTCTTTTGCAATATATTGTCCCATGCGCTTTAAGATGTGAAGGCGCGCGACATTCACGATTTTAGGGTCGTAATCGACGCCAAGTAGCGAAAAAAAATCCTCTGCCGACGAGGCCTTGCTGAGCCGATCCAGGATACCGGCTGCCGGGGACGAGTTGATCATGGAAAATTCTCCTTCGGTTTAGCTCTGGACGGTAAATGAGATGGGTGTCCCCTGTTGACTGCTGCTGTCCCGCCTCGCACAGCTGGTGCGCATCGCCAAAGCCTGACTCCGGAAAGCGTGCCCTCAACTTCGCTGCCCAGATCAGCAGGTTCGCCGGTGACGACGTCAGTCCCGATGAAGATCCGGGATCAATGGCCAAACCACGATCGAGGTTGACGCTCGTCAGGCCGGTCGCCGGACCGGAAATCAGCCGCGCGAGAAGACGCCGATTGGCAGTCCGGGGACGGCTCGCCATTGGGTAGGAGATCACAGCATGTATGGCGGAACGGCAAGTAAGATCTGGAGGTGAGATCGCGCCAGGGGATCTGACGTGCGAAAGCTGGACGCCGTTCGCGCCCATCAGCGACATCGGACGCCGTCCTTGCGGCGCATCTGTTTGCGAATGGTCGACGCAAGCGCTGCTGGACACGGCTTTTCACGCTTGGTGGTTTGCCAGGCATCCGCACACGTCGCGCCAGATCGCGGCCACGGTTTCGCGCTCGACCGGCCGCTTGTTCTCGATGGCATATTTGCGGACTTGCGACAGAATCTGTCTGGCTTGATCGGCGCTGGCGACGAGCTGCAGTTCATCGAGTAACGCGCTGATCGCCCCAAGTCCGGAATGCTTACCGATCACAAAGCGGTTGCAGCGGCCAAGCAAAACGGGATCAAGCGATTGATAGGTGCGTTGATCCTTCAAAAGGCCATCGACATGAATGCCGGATTCGTGCGTAAATACATGCTCTCCGACGATGGCCTTGTTCATAGGAATCGCACGTGCGGCCGCGGCTGCTACCACCGCGGCGACGTTCTCGAGCTCTGGGAGTATGATGCCGGTCTCGCGCCCGTAGAGCTGCTTGAGTGCGACCGCGATTTCCTCGAGCGGGGCATTTCCGGCCCGCTCGCCCAGCCCGATGACGGTCACTGAGGCGTGGCTCACGCCAGCCTTGATAGCGGAGAGCGTGTTGGCGGTTGCGAGTCCGAGATCATCGTGACCGTGAAACTCGAGTTCGAGATCGGTGGTCGCACGCAAATTCCTGACCAGCGCGTAGGTTGCGTCGGGATCGAGCACACTGAGCGTATCTGCAATACGAAAGCGACGCGCGCCCGCGGCTTTTGCAGTTGCCATCAGTCTGATGAGAAAATCGATGTCGGCGCGGGAGGAGTCCTCACCACCGACGGCGACCTCAAGTCCGCGCGCACAGGCATAGCCTACCACTCGCTTCAACCGTTCCAGTGCCAGGTCGCGATGACCACCTAGCTTGGCCGCGATCTGGACATCGGAGGTAGGGATCGACATATTTATCATGGACACCTTTGCTTCGATCGCCGCGTCGACATCCGATTCCCGCATCCGGCACCAGCCTATGGTGGTCAGCGGAAGATCTGCTTCGACAATGGCACGAATGGCGGCGATCTCCTCGTTGCCCATCGCCGGCGTTCCCGCCTCGATCTCCGTGACTCCGGCCCGCGCCAGCGCCTGCGCGATCGCCAGCTTTTCCTCTGTGGTGAACGCAACGCCAGGTGCCTGCTCGCCGTCGCGTAATGTCGTGTCGTTGAGCACGGTGGGCTTGGCGCGCACCTGGTCGGACCAAGACGATTTGGCGGCGGTGCTGGCGGCAATCACGCGAGAGCTCCTCATTGTTTGACCTACCTAAGCTTCAGCAACCGGCATGCCAGCCCGTCGTCCTAGGCAACCCACTGACGAAGCTAACGATTCCGTCCTCGACCTTAAGGACTGTCGCAAATGCGACAGGCTCATGAAGCGGACGCCTTGCCTGTTGCCCCGCCGAGTTCGAACGTTAATGCAATTGCGGCGCGCAGGATGTGAGAATTGTCGCGGAGCACTTGAGCCCGCCGCTGCCTTGGACACATGGTCTCTCGCTCGAAAAGGCGTCAGCCGCGGCTCAACCTTCCGCGCGGCTTACCAAATCCGGCGAGGCTTTCTCCGATGATGGTGCGATCGCGGACGCTTGTGGCAGTTCAGATGGCCAGTCGCCGGCAACGACCGGCCGAGTCGCCTGCAATAGAAAATCGCGCCGGCGCTCCGCCATCCGGCTCTCGCCGCTTTCTTCGCCGAAGCAGAGGTTGAAGTCGACACATTGCGTGCACACGGGTGTTGTGCACATCACGAGGCCTTCATCCTCGCAAAGCATGCGGTAGAAGAAGCGCTTCCAGCGCATATTGTTGACATTGCGCACGGCGAGCGGCGCGAAATGGCGGCTCAGCAGCCGAGAGAGTTCGCCACGATTGCGCAAGCCGAGAGCTTCCCACAGATGGTCTGGCTCAATGGCGCGGCGCGCGATCATCGCAGCCAGCCAGCGGCCGATATCCCCTTCAGTTGAGCGTTGCTTGAGCAAGAAATCGCGCAGCATCGCGATCTCGTCGTCCTCTTCGCACTTGAAAGCCGAGAGCTGCCCCGCGAGCTTGATCTCAAGGGAGGGAAAGTACTGCTCCAGCAAGGCCGCCAGTTCAAGGCGGCACAGGCCGGCCTTCTCAGGAAGGGAGCCACCATCCATTGTGGCAGCCGCCAGGATGGACGCCAGGACATGGCGATCGAGATTGCTGTCAATGGCAATATCGGCATCTGCAGGAGGCACACCGGTGAGCAGGCTGTAGGTTGCAATTCCCCTGTGCATCTGGCTGTTGGCATCAACGGCACAAGCAGCCATCAACGGAAGGAAGTGCGCTTCGGACATAATTTTGCGGGTTTCCACAATGGTCAGGTTTGCCCCGCCGCATCCTGGTTTTGGTCAGGGTCGATCGTCAGAATGCCGGCCTCCCCGGGATGGGCGGTGAGGGAGACCGGCATCCGTCGCGGCGCCTTCACAAGGCCGCGACTCGCGACCTTTACGAGGCCGCGAGTTCGGCGGCAGTCTTGCCGACGATGGATTCGTCCACGGGCTTCATAATGCCATGCTCCATCAGCATGTCCTCGAGCTCGTCCATGGAGATCGGAGTCGGGATGATGCCTTTGCCGCCATTGTTGTGAACCTTGGTCGCAAGATTGCGATAGTGATCGGCCTGCTTGGAATCGGGTGCATATTCGAGCACCGTCATGCGGCGTAACTCGGCATGCTGCACAACGTTGTCGCGCGGCACGAAGTAGATCAGTTGAGTGCCTAGCTTCTTGGCCAACGCCTCCGCCAGTTCCAGCTCCTTGTCGGTCTGCCGCTCGTTGCAGATCAGACCGCCCAGCCGCACGCCACCAGAGTTCGCGTATTTCAGGATGCCCTTGGAGATGTTGTTTGCGGCATACATCGCCATCATTTCACCGGACATCACGATATAGATTTCCTGCGCCTTGTTCTCGCGGATTGGCATCGCAAAGCCACCGCAAACGACGTCGCCGAGCACGTCGTATGAGACATAGTCAATGTTCTCGTAGGCGCCGTTCTCCTCCAGGAAATTGATCGAGGTGATGACGCCGCGGCCGGCGCAGCCGACACCCGGCTCAGGACCACCGGACTCCACGCAGCGAATGTCCTTGTAGCCGACCTTCATTACGTCCTCGAGCTCGAGGTCCTCCACGCTGCCAGCGCTCGCTGCAAGGCTCAAAATCGTGTCTTGCGCCTTGGCGTGCAGAATCAGGCGGGTCGAGTCCGCTTTCGGATCGCACCCTACAATCAGGATTTTCTGACCCATCTCGGCCAGCGCCGCCAGCGTGTTCTGCGAAGTGGTCGACTTGCCAATGCCGCCCTTCCCGTAGAACGCGATTTGTCTCAGTGAAGACATGTTGCTCTCCATCAACCGATTTGCCAAAAGTTGCGCGCTTCTTGCGCGCGAGCTTGTTTCTCTCTCAGAAACGGGGGGCACACGGGTTCAAGGGAAGGAGCGCATCGCTCGCCTTACGCGTCGGCGTGCACTCAGCCCTCACTCAGTGTTGCTGCCGCTTATTAGCAACCGCCGTGCCAACGCTTGACCACGCTCCTTAAGCTTCTGATTACGTTTCTAAAAACCAACCGGCCGGTGAGTGATCCTGGTTGTTTCGGATCTGACAGGATCTGCGCGGCTGTCAGAAAACAAACAACGACCAGAACCATCAACGCGAAAAGCCGATTTGGCGGGACCTGTTCCGATGCCTTCAGGTGTGGAACGGAACTTGCTGCTCTTCTCGCAAGTCGGGCGATTTGAGGAGAGTGAATATGCCGGTCGGGCTCAAAACCTGGCGGACCAGCGGCGAGTGTTGCAAATACAGTACAGCGCTTGGTGCGCTGACATTGGAGATGATCGGGAAGAAATTCGCACTGGCTCACGAAAGCAGCAGCGCCGTGCCATTCGTTCAGCTCAGCGCGCCTACATAGGTATGTCGTGGCGACAATCATCTTTTATCAGAAGCTCGGCTGCGCCACTAACGCGCGTCAGATTCAAGCGCTGAAGTCCGCCGGCCACGACGTGATCGCCCAAGACATCTTGAAGAAGCCATGGGATGCGGAGGAATTGCACGGGTTCTTCGGCAACATGCCCGTCGAAGCCTGGTTCAACCGAGCTGCGCCCCGTATCAAGTCAGGCGAAGTCAATCCCGATACTATCGACGCGGCAAGCGCACTCGCATTGATGGTGGGCGATCCGCTCCTGATACGACGACCGCTGATCGACGTAGACGGGGCACGATGTGCCGGACTCGATCATGAGCCCGTGCTGTCGCTGCTTGGCCGCAACACGCAAGATAATCTCGAGGAATGCTTGCACGAAGCAAACCGCGCGCGTTGTCCGCAGACGTGAGGAAACGGCGGAGCGTACCCCCAAGGCCATCAAACGAGGCAAAGAATGACGTTTCCCACTTCCGGCTTCCTTCACGGCTAGTAACCGAGGGGATCTTCGCTGAGACGGCCGGCGCGAGTGGCTACTCCGTAAGGCGGCATCGCCCATATTTGCGCTCGCATGCTGCGCTTCTCGCCTGCGCAAGGTGTGAGCGGCCGCCGCAGTTGTTGCCTTTATCACGCATGTCCTCCGCGGCCTGGATTGGATCAGAGCACCAAGCCGAGAGGCGGTTTCTTGAAGAGATTCGGCTCTCTTGAATTGAATAACGATCAGAACAGACCACCACGCTTCACGGCCCGTGATCCTTATGCAACTTAGCGGCATAATTGCGCTACGGCCCCTCCCATTTTGATCGGTATCAAGTCCTTCGCCATTCCCCGTGTGTGACAGAGACCTCGCGCGACCCTTCGCGCGGATTTTGGAATGGAGAATTCGATGAGAACAAGGACAGTTCTGACGAGGGCATCGCTCCTCGCGCTCGCGACCTCGTTGGCCAGCATCTCGGTACAGGCTGCGGATCTGGGTCGGGCGCCGATCTACTATAAAGCGCCTCCGATCGAACCCTTCAATCCATGGATGGTCCGCCTGCGCGTGCTCGGCGTTTTGCCGGATACCGCAGGCAGCTCGGTCAACGTTGCCGGCGCGCCCCCACTGTCCTCACCAAGTTCTGGGCTTTCGATAAGCAATCAAGCAATACCCGAGCTCGACATCACCTATTTCTTCACAAGAAACGTTGCCGCTGAACTCATCCTCGGCGTGACCAGCCATCACATCAGCGGCAATGGCGCGCTCACTGGGCTCGATATCGGCAAAGCCTGGCTGTTGCCGCCAACACTGACCCTGCAATATCACTTCACCGACTTCGGCCCGCTCAAGCCCTATATCGGCGCGGGCATCAACTACACCGCATTCTTCAACCAATCGGCAGCCAATACGTCGCTCGCCGGTCTTGCCGTGACGGATTTGCGCATCAGCAACCAATTCGGCGCCGCGGTCCAATTCGGCTTCGATTACATGCTTGATCGTCACTGGGGCCTCAACTTCGACGTGAAGAAGCTGTGGCTGCGGCCGGAGTACTCCGCGACCGTAAACAATGCGGTTGCCGTCACCGGGCGCGCCAATATCGACCCATGGCTCGTCAGCGGCGGCGTCACTTACAAGTTCTGACGCTAGAACAGGACCAGAAAGGGGAATCCGTTTGATCAACCGGACGCGGCGAGCTCATCGAGCGCGTCCCCTAACCTCACCACAGTGCAAACAAGGAGCGAGATGACGCGTCAAGGACGCGTCATCTCGCGAGACGCGGGGAGCCATTCGCAGCATTGCTCTCGCTGTGAGCTATGGATAGCGCGGCATGGAGTGACGGTACACAAACAGATCAACCCAGCATATGATCATATTCTTGTTTCGTCGCGCATTGAAGGCGCCATTTGCTTATTGGGCCGGAGAAAAACGGCGACACGCCGCGCCAAGGTCAATGACCTGCTGTTCGCAGACCCGGAGCGTAAGGGCTCCGCTCAACCTCAGACGACCCGAGCTCCGAGCGGCCAGCTCATGGACGGACAAGCCGTCCATGCTGCTAGCCCGGGCAAGTGGCCGCTAAGCGAAGCCTCTAGCTTCGCTTTAGCACCATCACAAGGCGGTCGACACGTTTGCCCTGCTTGAGGTGGGAGTTTACGATTTCGTCAACGTCCTCCGGCGTGGTCGCGCGATACCACACTCCATCGGGATAAACGACCATCAAGGGACCAGAGTTACAAAAGCCAAGGCAGCCTGCCATTGTGAAGCCAATATCGTTGAGGCCTTGCGCTTCGATCGCCTTGCCCATTCGATCCCACAGGGCTTGCGCGCCGGAGGCGCCACAGCTGCCGTGCGGATGAGTTGGCGGACGCTGCGTGTTGCAGGCAAAGACATGATGCCTATAAAGTTGAGGAAGCTCGAATTCGGTTTCTGAGTTCATGCGCCTATCCTGTGATCAATGGGCTTCATCTGAAAAGAGATAAGGTGCGAGCACATCGCCCCCGTCGACTGAACGCCGCATCGACCAATTGATGCTACTGTTTCCCACTCGCGCTTGCGAAAGCAGGCGAAATGAGCGGGCGTCATAGTGATTGTCGTCGCTGACGATCAGCGATAGATACCTTCGCGTCCGGAGCAGCCTCCTTGATCGATTCCAACCTCTTCTGCCGTCATCGCGATCTTTTTACTCCCGCATCACTTGCTCGCCGTCCAACTTCTCCAAAGCAAGTTGCACACCAGATGCGTAACGTTCGTTTCTGCAACGATCCCCTGCTCTGCCCGTCGCGAGTCACAATTAGTGTCGAGGTTGCGACAATCTCGCTTCTTTTCGGACACGACAAACCTCGCGTAGCATTTGACCTACCGCTTCAACCGTCTGCAGTTCGTACGCAGAATGGGCGAGACTCTCGGTTATTTAGCCCAGCTCTTGCGCTATCATGCCTTGGAACGATCGGCGATCTTCATGATCCTCCTGCCGCCTATCGAGGAGCCTCCATCCTCGACGATCGCGCGGTGAATTGCGCGCTCTGTTCTGCCATGGCGTGATCGGCTGGCCGCATCGTCCAGTGCGAGCCCACAGCATCTTTTTCGCCCGAAAGCTGAACGCTGCGTTCCGCCGCTGCCGATTATCGTTTGCCTCGACAGATAGCGCCTGTCGCGAGAGCCCAACGAGGCAGGAGATCGCCGGGCGCCTTTGAGGCTGCAGGCCAAGCCGGCCGCAATCCTGATTGGCAGCAACGGCAAACCGGCAACACAGCGGTCCCAGATTGGGCCCACGCTTCGCACGATACACCTCAAAACGCGCTTGCCGCGGCGCATGCGGAACAACGAACACGTGCCTAGTAATGCATCTGCTCCTAACCGATCCTTCTGACGATGGTGGCGCCAATCGCTAGGGCGTCGCGCGAGCGGAGGATTGGCATTGCAGTTGCAGAGCAGGCAATAACGCCAGCTGCGCCGGCCGGCCAAACACTTCTGACACAGGATCGTCATTCCTCCCCAAACGGTCCTGTCAGTCTGGGTCCCTCCATTTCCCCAGCCCAGACGATGCCCTCGGCGAACTTCCAGCCGCCGGGGGCATTTCCCGCTCGAACATATCGTCGGCAGTACGAAGGGTGTCCTGCCTGCCGGCTCGACGCAAACAAGAGCAGCTTCTTGGTGCGACGGAGATCGCGGGAGTGCAAGGGCGCAATCCGGCGGGCTGCCCGTTTTATCTCACAAGTCAAAGGCCGTGACGCGCATCTGCCAACGCTCAGAAGTACGACCAGCCTCGTCCGGCGGCAAAGCGCCTGAGGTAGCTTGAGCAACAGCAAAGCGATGGGCCCGTTAGTCCGGGTGGATCGTGATATCCATGGTTTCGTCGCTGTCCCCGAACGGGTCGGCGAACCGATCGTCCTCCAGCAGCTTGACGCCGCACAGGCAGACGTCACCTTCGATCACGGCGAGCGCTAGCGGCTCAAGCGATTGTCCATCGCAGGGGCCGTCGATGCACATTCCAGTGTCGATCTCGAATCTTGCACCGTGCCGGCCGCATCTGAGAAAGGAGCCGTCAGCCGAGAAAAACGCACCGGAGCCGATGTTGAGCCAGACGCTTTCATGCGGACAACGATTGACGTAACCAAAATAGTCGTTGCCGAAGGTGCGCACCACAATAATTGGAAACGGCCGGCTCTCGCCCCTATCATCGATCCGCGACAGGCTAAAGCCCATGGCGCCGCTCCGCTCGATGGCATCAGCCGGACAGACGGCAAAAACCTCGATCTGATCGCTCATCAGCTTGCCAATTGTCGGTTCGCTCATCCCGGCCGCGCAGCTTCCTGCTTGAAGGCATCGAGCGCAGTCCGGCTCAGCCGAAAAATCCCACGGCCACGAGCGAGCGGCCGATAAGCCGAGCTGGCACGGGCGTTGAGGATATCAAACCATTGGTTCGATGTGAGCTTCGCCGGACGGTCGCTGATTTGGATCACCCTCCCGTTTGGACCGAAGCGGACGTGGATGATGACTTGTTGCGAGTTCATATCGATCCCCTGTTTTGGTAACTCTAAAGATCCCGAGCCGACACCGAGAATCTCTCGACCCTGATGTGCTTGGTTTCGGGCACCTTGGCGCGTGGGCCTCAAGCCGCGCCTTGGACGCGGCGCCTTTTCTACTATCGAGCAGGTCTCCTTTGCGCTCGCTCGGAGGATTTCTCTTCGTCAAGACGAGTGCATGCCTCCAGCGGCATCCGGCGCGCTCCCGCATTTGTTTGGATCACGATGTGCGCCCGGCAACGCGTATCCTCGGTCCCCTTGCTCATCACTTGCGATGACAAACACTGTGATCATCGCAATTCACTCCTCGTTCTTCCGTGCCGTGGATGACGAGCATCTCAGTAAATCGCTGCACCCGCTCCCACGTTGATCGACGCATCTTTCATGGTCTCGACGATAAACTCGATCTGCTCGTTCGTGAGATGGGTGTGAAACGGAAGCGCCAGAGCGCGATCGGCTATTTTTTCCGTAACCAGGAAATCGCCACGCCGATAGCCGAAATCAAAATAGTGGCGTTGCAAGTGCAGGGGCTGGCTATAGGCGGCGCATTCAACCCGTGCGCCGCGCAGATCATCGATAATGGCGTCGCGCCCCGATCGCGTAAAGCGCGTCCCCAGATGAACGAGATAAAGCAACCAGTTCACCTCGGTCACATGGGGTCCAACATAAGGAGGCTTGATGCCCTCAAATGATTGCATATGCGCGTTGTAAAGCTGGTCGATTAACCGACGCCGCTCCAGGATCTCATTGAGACGCTTGAGCTGCGCCAGGCCCAAGGCAGCCGTGAGATCGCTCATGCCAGCCTGGTACGGTGCGGTGCTACCGACAACAACTGAGGAGCGCTCGTCCAGACGATGGAGGCGATGGCGACGCATGCCGACCGCGATGTCGATATCGTCGGTCACCACCATTGCGCCTTCGCCACAGGTCAGGGCCGCCGGCTGGGCAAAGTCGAACACCGCGAGGTCACCAAACCGGCCGACGAGCTCACCCTTGTAGCTCGATCCGATCGCCTCGGTGGAGTCCTCCAAAAGCAGCAGCTGATGGCGCTGCGCGACCGCGCGCAGTTCCGACCATGGCGCGGGATGACCGTTGGGATTGCCGGCGACAATGGCCCGCGTGTTGGCCGTGATGCGCTCTTCGACCTTCGCTGGGACTAATGCTCCCGACCAATAGTCGATATCGGCAAATACCGCTCGTGCGCCTGCGAGACTGATGGCATGCGCGGTCTCACGAAAGGAGTAGGGCGAGGCAACAACTTCCTGCCCCGGGCCAATGCCGAGCGCCCTCAGCGCAAGCAGGAGCCCGATGGTACCACTGGAGACTGCAACAGCATATTTGCGGCCAAGATAGGCGGCGAAAGCGTGCTCAAACGCCTCAGTGATCTGCCCGTTGGAGATTTGCGGCGAACACAGCAACTTTTCCACGGCAGAGAGCTCGGCGAAGGTGATATCGGGATCGGACAGTGGAATGAATGATGTATTCTTCTCCACAGTGTGCGCGCCATCAAGCCGATATTCTACTAGTTCAGTGCTCACCGCCCAAATTCCTTTTGGCCAATACGATGCCGGTCGCCCGCGTCGGATCGGCCGTAATCTGCACGCAGTGATCCGATCCATCGATCAGATGAAGGTCGAAACGAGGAAACTGCCGGAACGGACGATCCGCTACATCCGACGCATCACAGCGCACCCAAGAAAGCTGCGGAAAGCGGCGCCGTAGCTCGACAAACGGACCCATCTCGGCGCAATCGGCTGCAAGCAGCCGCTCGATTTCGATCAATTCCTCCGCGGTGAGCGCCATCGTGGCTCCTCTATGATTCCTCGACCGTGGTTCGTCATTGCCAGAACAGACGCTCCGGATCCGCATTCAATTCGTCGATTGCAGAAGTCAACCGATGGTAAAGGCTGTAAAATTCCCAGATGCCTCGCGCGTGGTTCTTGCGAAACAGCTTCCAGATCCCGCTCACGGCATCATAAAGAATCAGCGCGACATCGATGAGAGCGCCATCCTTGTCGATGTTGCGCGAGCAACAGGGGCTCTCGATGAGGTAGCCGCCCCTCACCTGCGTCACGTTCGGCAAGACGTAGAGATAGCGCTTGCGCGAGCTCAAGCCGCGCTCGATCCGTTTGCGATCGAGCTCGTTGGGGTGAGGCACCAGCCCGGCCTTTACCTTTCTCATCAGCGCGGCATTCATGGCGAAAGCCTCCATTCAAAGCACTGTGATTTCTTCTTCAAGACAGCCGATGAGTAGCTGCTCACCAAAATCGACAATATAGATCGGCACGTTCGCTTCGGTATGGATAGCGACGTTGATGATCTCGCCGGTCGCTCCGGCGGCGAGCAAGACTCCCTCGGGCTCCTTATTGGGAAATGAGCAGTCGTTGATGAGGTCGACTGCGGTTTTGACCCGCTGGCCGCGCCGATATTTCGGAAAGCCGGGCTGGGTCATGACTCCTCCGGCAATGGCAGATCATCGATCTCCTCGCAGGCGTCCACCGGCTCCAGTTCCTTGCGCTTCATGCCAACGCGGTAGCCGCTTTCCAGAAACTCGACGCCGTAGATGTAGAATTGCTGCAGGAACGTGCCGATCGAGACAACGTAACCCACCTCTCCCTTCTTGACCAAGACGTCGCCAATCTCCTTGCCGCGATAGGTGCCATCATTGCGGATGGTGCGATTGGCTCGCAGCTTTTGGCCAAAGCTGAAGACAGGCGCCTCGCTGAGCTCGACGACGTCGCTGTCGCGAACAATGCTGTTCATGTACCGCTCCTCATGCGCATCGCTCCCTCGTAGAGATTCAGCGAGTCGCTTCGAAATCGCAGGCGAGATCATGCATCAGTTCATGCTCGCGCGGCATCGTCAGTCACATCGGCGATGGCAGCTCCGCCTGGAAGACCGCTCTCGGCATCGCGAAGCGCCTTTGGACCGCCGCGCAGAATGAAATGCCCGCCAGGGCCGCGCTGCCGACCAGCAACAGCACTATTGCAGGGCAATCCAGAGCAGTCGCCCTCCGTGATGGAGGACCGAACGTCGGAGCCTGCGCCGCCGCCAACACGCAGCACGAAGCTTGCGACGTTTTCAGCACCAGCTCTTGGCATGCCGTTCATGGGGGCTCACGCGTTAGGCTGGCGCCTGGTAGCGAGGCAAGGATGTGTCAACTACGCAGGTATTGTCGACCGGACAGGCGGCGACACATTGCGGCTCGTCGAAATAGCCAACACATTCGGTGCATTTCGCTGCTTCAATGAAAAAGTTCCCCCCCTTCTCCGAGATGGCAACGTTCGGGCATAAGGGTTCGCAGGCTGAGCAGCTCGTACACTGCGAGGCGATGATCTTGAATGGCACATATTCCCCCTTACGCTGCAGAGTTCAGAGATCCTTGCCGGATCGCGGCGTCGCCGCGCTGCGCGTGCTGGATCTCCCCGCGTTTCACCTGGTCCAGATAGGATCTGAACCAGGCGATCGCCGACTTCTCAATGAACTCATGGGCGTATTGATCGACCGGCTCGATCCCCGCCTTGATCAGATTGCTTTTCGGGCAGCCGCCGATCTTGGCCACGAAGACCGCATGGCAGTCCTGGATGCCACGCATGATGGCGGAAAGCCTGTCCTCCTCGCCATAACCGCCCTGGCAGTAAACGTCCACGCGGCGGTGGCCAACGAATTTGGCGCCGGATGTAGAAAGTTCGTACACCTGGAATTCCTTTGCATGCCCAAAGTGCTCGTTGATCAACCCCGAGCCCTTGGTTGCGACGGCCACCAAAAGAGTGATCGCGCTCATCTCTCCGGCAAATTCCGCAAGCTCCTTTCGGCCGGCCGCGACTTTGGCGGCACGCTCATCCTCTACCCTGTCCTGATATGCCTTGCGCATCTCTAAGTCATATTGGACGTCCATTTTCATGACCTGCTCGGTTGTGAACTCTGCGCTGCGATCCTCTCCGAGTAGACCGACCGCATCGGCGCGGCACTGGCGGCAATGCCGCATCATTTTTATCTCCCCTTCACAAGCATCTTGCAGCGCCTTCAATTCCTGCGCCGTCGGTCCGCGCTGACCGTTGAGGCCAAATACGGTGCCGTGCTCGGGCGCGGAGATCAGCGGCATGATATTGTGAAGGAAGGCACCGCGCGACTTCACCGCCTTGTTGACCTCGACCAGGTGGTCGTCGTTGATGTTTGGGATCATCACCGAGTTGACCTTGCACAGGATACCCCGTTCGCTAAGCATCTCGAGGCCTTGCAGCTGGCGATCGGTGAGTATCTTTGCCGCGTCGATGCCGGTATAGCGCTTGTGGTTGAAAAAGATCCACGGATAGATCTTGGCGCCGATTTCGGGATCGACCATGTTGATGGTGATGGTGACGTGGTCAATTTTGGACCTGGCGATGGTATCAATATGATCCGGCAGAGCCAGTCCATTGGTTGACAGACACAGCTTGATGTCGGGAGCCGCCTTGGCGACCAGCTCGAACGTCTTGAACGTCTTTGCTGGATTGGCCAGGGGATCGCCGGGACCAGCGATGCCAAGCACCGTCATCTGGGGAATAGTGGTCGCGACCGCGAGCACTTTTCTTACCGCCTCCTCCGGCGTGAGCTTCTCGCTCACCACGCCCGGACGCGATTCATTGGCGCAGTCGTATTTTCGGTTGCAGTAATTGCACTGGATGTTGCAGGCAGGCGCGACCGCGACATGCATGCGGGCGTAATGATGATGCGCTTCTTCGCTGTAGCAGGGATGGTTCTTGACCTTTTCCCAGATTTCGGTCGGCAGATCGCCTTGGCCTGCCTGCGAGCCGCAGCTCGCCTGCCCGGTCTTCGCCAAGGCGCGGCAGCCCTTATGCTCGGCGGCGGGCTGCATCAATTTGCCGCTATCCACTGCAGCTTTGGCATATTTTCCGCGTTCGACGACCGCGTTCATTTCATTTTTCCCTGCAGGCATCATCGGCCTCCCAGGACCATCCGTGAGCGAGCCTCAAGAAGCTGGGTAGCAACTTGCATGCCATGGCGGAGACGATGAAATTGCAACCATACGCCAACGAGCTAGCGGAAAAGATCGGCGCTGGCGCATGTAAGAACAGCAATGATGCGCTTGTTGACAATGCGACAGATACGTCGTCATTCTCACGCAGAGCTCCATGGCTTGCGCATTCATTCTCGCGCTAAGCCGCAACCCGGCTCCACCTGAACGGGTTTTCTCTCGTTGCGGCTCTCGCAATATGCCGATACGAGCTGGGGGATCCGGCTACACAAGGCCGCTAATGGGTGAGCAGTATCTCAACCGCGCAAGGGAGCCCAATCGCAAGCGGTGTCAGGCCTTGCTCGAGTAGAAAGCGGAGCTCGTTGCGAGAGAGTGCGTCCGGATCAACGATCGCATAGTGGGTGTCGGCCGAGCGCTTGATGATCTGCCGCGCATAACTACGCAACAGCTGGTCGTTGAAGCGACAGCCGATGAAGAGAAAGGTCTGTCCGGTTCGCCTTTCCTTGATGATGTCCCGGAATTGGCGTCTGAATGTCGATTTCGCTCAACGCCTCAACATAGTCATGTTGTTGGCCGGCTGCACGCTGCCATGCGGCTTGTACAACACCGTCGCCCGGCTGCCGGCCACGGCACTGTCGACCTCTTGGCCAACTGAATCGTAAAAGCGATACCAGCGATTCTCGCCAATCCCGCCGCGGGTGATACCCTGCACTTCGCCCCATCCATCGCGCTTACCCAGCGCCGCGCGCATGGCGGCATCATACCACGCGTCTACTATGACGGGCAGCGACAGGGAAGCAAGATGATGGTGCAACCGCGTCAGCTCGACTGGCCGAGCGAAGGCCTGCGTCATCAATGCCGTCACGGCGGACCGATGTTTGCTGATCTCGAGAATGCTGCGCCGACGCCCACGCATTTCCCCTAGCCCGCCGCGGCAGCGCAATTTTGCTGCCGAAGAAGCCGGCCAACGCCTCTGGTGTGGTCGGCACATCGGATCTGCACAATTCGGTGAGGCCAGGACCGAGATAGGGAACAATGCTCGCGGCCCTCAGGCCGGCAGCGAGGTCCACGAGCGTGGCCGTTGCATCGGCCGCATCGACAAAGTCGATCTGCGGAGGCGCCTTCACGGATCGTCCCCGTTCTCGCCCCGTTTTTTAGCGTTGATTGTGATCGGTAATCGTGTGTCGCTCGCCATCTCGGGCAAATCGAGCACCCAGCCATTAGCTACTTTGATCCAGCCGCCCCATAGCGTCTCGTACTCGGATTCCACGATGGGCTCCTCGAGATCCTTTTTTGGCACGTAGATCGACAGGCCGGCGTCCGGAGACCGGCGGATCATGATTTTCACGAGGTCTACTCCCTGACTGTGACGCGGGAGGTGGCGCGCAGGCGAGCCACGATGTCGGACACTGCGCACACGACCTCATCGACCTCCGCGAAGGAGGTTTCACGCGACAGAGAAAAGCGCACCGCGCCGCGTATCCGCCACGCCGGCACCTGCATCGCATGCAGAACATGCGATGGCTGCATTGAGCCGGAGTTGCAGGCTGATCCGATCGACACGGCGATGCCCGCGCGATTGAGATGGTGAACGATGGCTTCGCCTTCGAGATGATCGAAGACAATATTGGCCGTGTTCGCTAATCGATTGCTGATATCACCGAGCGCAACGCACTCGCCATTGTGCAAAATTCCCTGCTCAAGGCGGTCGCGCAACGCGCCAATGCGAACGCGCTCCGGTTCGAGCCGCTCCGCGGCAAGCTCGGCAGCCTTTCCCAGGCCGACGATGCCGGGAATATTCTCAGTCCCGCCGCGACGCCCTCGTTCCTGTGATCCGCCGCAGATCAGCGGTCGGAATTTTGTCCCTTTGCGCAAATATAGCGCGCCGACCCCCTTGGGGCCGTGCAGTTTGTGCGCGGATAGCGACAGCATGTCGATCGCACTGTCCTTTAGGTTCACGCGCACCTTACCGATGGCCTGGACCGCATCGGTGTGAAACAGCGCGCCCGCCTCACGGGTCAACCCGGCCAGAAACTCCACAGGAAACATCGTTCCGGTCTCGTTGTTGGCCCACATAACCGAGACAATCGCTGTGCGTGGCCCGAGCGCGCAGCGAAACGCCTCGACGTCGAGCCGGCCGCGGGAATCTACGGGTACGATGTGCGTCTTGACTCCTCTTGTCGTCAATTGCTCGGTTAGCGCAAGAATGGCGGAGTGCTCAACCGAGGTGGTGACGATCTCGTCGCGCTCTTCCTGCGTCGCAAGCGCAGAGAGGACCGCGGCATTATTGGCCTCGGTCCCTCCCGAGGTGAAAACGATTTCATGATCGTATGCGTTCCCTAGCAGGCCCCGCAAGCTGCGCCGGGCCTGCCTCACAGCGACTGCGACCTCGCTGCCAAAGGCATGCGTGGACGAGGCGTTGCCGAATTGCTCGGTGAAGAACGGCAACATGGCTTGCACGACGGATGGATCGGTCCGCGTCGTTGCATTATTATCGAGGTAAATCGGCACTCGAATTTTGCTCAATCCACTGCCTCGCCTGCAGCAGCAACGGGGATCAGGCGAACCAATTCGCCGAGTTTATCGACCAGACGCGCCTGAATGCCTTCCAGCGTCACCCTCGAAAGCTTGCACAACGTGCAGGCACTGGTCAGCCTGACCGTGACCCTGCTGCCATCAATCCCGATCAGGTGACAGTCGCCACCGTCGCGTTGCAGATTGGGTCGGATCTCTTCGA
The DNA here is from genome assembly GCF_000379585.1 of Bradyrhizobium sp. WSM2793. NCBI lineage: Bacteria > Pseudomonadati > Pseudomonadota > Alphaproteobacteria > Hyphomicrobiales > Nitrobacteraceae > Bradyrhizobium > Bradyrhizobium sp. WSM2793. The sequence goes on from NZ_KB902787.1 coordinate 90,610, forward strand.
TTGCGCCGCGAATGCGACGCTCTCGGCCTATCGCAGTGGACGACGATTGCCTTAGTTGTTCTGGTGCGGCCGGCATGCTTCGATGTCTGCTTCTCATCAGCTGAACGATTTTCCGCAGGAGCAGTTCGCGGTGGCGTTCGGGTTATGAAAGGTAAAGCCAGAGCTCTCCAGTGCCATCACGAAATCGATGGTCGTGCCGACCAGATGCTCACGGCTCTTGTTATCGACGAACACCTTCAGCCCGTCGCATTCGATCACAGTGTCGTCAGGCTTCGCTTCCTCGGCCAGACCCATCTTGTATTTGAATCCATTGCAGCCGCCTGCTTCGATCATGATGCGCAGACCGCCGGTCGGGTGCGTCGACGATGAAATCGCGCTCTTGATTGCATTCACTGCGCTATCCGTCAGGTTGATCACGGCTTTCCCTCATCACCTTGGATCTAGCTACCAAGGGCAAGTCACGTGCCAGCGCGCAGACGCTTGATGATACTCACTTTTTCGGATCGCGCCTGTTGGCTTTGGGACCGGTGTCGGGTTCCTGACAAGGCTAGTTGAGGCGATCGCAGCCCACTGACGCGTTTTCTTTCTGACCTACGCCTGGAGGCCCCTACGCATGCAACGGCAAGCAATTTGCATCGCATCTGGCACCGGCCAAGGCGTCGGTTAAGAGCTTAGATCGAGGAAGAATTTAATGACTGCAATCGAGAACACCGCACTCGGCAGACTTGAGAAGGAGGGCCGCCTGCTCAATGCCGTACTCAAAGGCGGGACTACCAAGCCGGGCCGGTTCGGCTTTCGCGGCGACGTCGCACTAAAATTCCAGACCCAAGTCGCGGACGAGAAACGGCCGCCGGACTATTCGATCGAACAGGTGTTGACGATCGCGCAGGACGGAGAACGCACTATTCCGGTGCTGGCCGGCTACCTGCATTCCTTCGCCTATCTTGCTGACGTCGCGACTGTCCTTGACGGTGCCTTAAGCCCAAACGGCAGCTACTTCATCTTCTGCAACAACATAGATTTGCTCGCGAAATATCGAATCAAGCTCGGTGATATTAACTTCCACGTCTTACCGTGCGATGAATCCACCGTTTGGAAGGAGATGATGGACCTGGTCGGGCTCAACAAGGACGACATCAAGAAGCTCGATCCGGGCGGCAAGCTTGATTACCTCCTCGATGCCGCAAAGGATCTCGATTTGTCCTATGAGGAGATCTCGTACCACGACGGGCTAAAGAGGATGGAGCCCGTGAAAAACCGCAACGAGAACCGGCCGGTCTGAGCGCGGTCTTCAGTTGTTGGGAGATGCATCGTCTTCGACAAGACGCACGCCGAGGACACAGATATCACCATCCAGAACCGCCAACGCGATCGGTGTGAGCGCTCTACCCTGACATGGACCTTCGACGCACCGCCCGGTGCCGAGTTCGAAGGTCGAACCGTGCTTGCCGCACATCAGCCGGATACCGTATGGATCGAGGAATTCGTTCCGCTCCCAGTCCAAATTGACGCTGTTGTGCGGGCATTTATTGACATAGCCAAGCACCTTTTTGCCCCAGCGCACCACAATGATGGACCACGGCCGGTGATTGCCGTCATCTTCGACGACCATAAGATGGAATCCCATGGCCTGGCGGCTCGGAATCTCGTTAAAGCCGCAAATCGCATAGATGGGATTTGGCTGCATTCATCGCTCGTTTATTGCAAGACGTTCTTCATTGTCGCTGTGCAATCACCCCTGCAAGAACCCTACAAGTGCCGGAACGGATCGTGTTTCTGGCAATCCAAGGCGCAAGCTTCGCCATTGCGGCACACTTCATTGGCCCGGGCGCATAATTCAGACCAATTCGCACGAGCATTGAGCCTTGCTGCCCTTTCCATGCTGGCTGCGCAGCTGCAGCTTTCGCGCTTCAACCTTTCTGGACCATTTGCCGGAGAGCTAACGCGGTGGCTGGTAGCCGCCTTCGCTCACGCAGCTTCGACTGCGCCTGAAACGTGGGTCTGGCAGTTGGCCGGGCAAACCCTGGCGCATGCACCACAGCCGATGCAAGCGCCCTGATCGTTCAGAATCATGACCTTCTTTTCGATTTCATCGTCCTCGTCATTGTCGAGGTCGACAAGTTCGCCCTCCTCGTTGATACCTTTCAAGGTCATGACATCTCGACCGCACACCTTGAAACAGCGGCCACAGCCGATGCACTTCTTGCTATTGATCGAGATCAGATATTCTGGTGTCCAGTTGCGTCCATCGCGCGTTGCAAATGACATGGGTCGGGCCCCCTTTAAGTATTTTCCAGCGCCTTCAAATCATGGCTCTTGCGCTCGAGTTCGGCATAGGCATTGTGCGCCTTCTGCGCCACCACCATGATTGAGGTCCAGTTGACGGGCAATTCTTCCGAAAGATCGTGCAGATCCATCTTGGCTTGTGTCGCCTTGACAGACAGCTTCTTTAGTTCTGCCTTCAGTGTTTCACGATCGCTCATGAGTATCCCCAATAGTTCGCCACGTCCGGAAATTTCCGAATCAGGTCGATTCCGTCGCTGACATATTTGTCGCCCTCCTGCGCGAGCTTTACGAAATTGGGAAATCCGAAGCGATGCACATCGCGCAGCTGCTTGTTCACGGCGATCAGCCGGCCTGAGATGAGCACCATGCGGCCGAAGCCTTCATGATGCAGATCCAGGATCGGCTGGATCATCACACCGGTTTCCCTCTCGATCGAGAGCGCGACCGCATCGAAGAACAGCTTAAGCCGCCACAGCGTATCGGGATCAGGATCACCGATAATCGGCAATGCGCGCCGTTTCTCCTTGTCAAGGATATAGGGTTCGAGCAGGTCAAGATCGCTCTTCGCCTCCCAGGCTCCGTTGGTATCCCGAGCACGCCAAATCTTGATCAACTCCTTGAGGAACGGCGCGTCGACGGCGCTGCCCTGCTGCTCTATTTTTGCGGTCATATCACCTCATTCATCGAACTCGAACGTACACCGTCGGTCCTTTGCCATGGCCTTGCGTAGCCAGGGAGGTGGCGTGCCCTTCAGTACGCGCTCGAGTTTTTCGAGCAACACCAGAATGCTTTCTGGCTTATTCACCTTGATAGGATGGATCTTGTTGGCCACCACTCGCGCAGCCCCGGCACCGCCAATGGCGGCGACGTAAAGGATTGCGCAATCCTTGATCGCCTCGATCTTCGGCGCCAACTTGTCGTCGTTGCCGTCTTCCTTATGATCGCCCTCAAACTCAATCGCTTTGAGAAACACGTGCCCGCCAGGCGTGACATCGTAGATTGCGATATTCTTTGCCCAACCAAAATGGGCATCGACGCGTCTCAGGTCCTGAGTGGCAAATGCGACCTTCATGCAATCGACCTCTCAGCTGCGCCGGTGGAGCTGCGATACCCCGAGCATCGTGGTAGTCCGGCCGCAGTCCGCCATCTATCGGGCGTAGGCTGATCGTTCTCCTCGCGGTGCGCGATCACGAGATTGGCGATTTCGAAGATCAGATTGCGGGTACCACGATAGCCCACGGATAGTTGGTGTCCCGCGCCAAGTCGATCGAACATCGGAAACCCCATACGATAGAACGGCACTTTCAGCCGGGCCGCCGCTTGCCTGCCATGCGAATGCGTGATCAGCAGGTCGCAATGCTTTGTTTTGGCAAGCCCTTCCAGATCCTCGAGATCGCCAATGAGTACCTCCTTGGTCTTGATCCGCTCGATCACCTCCGACTGAGTGGTCGTCACGGCCGCGGTCACGTGCGCGCCCATGTCGTGCAGCATGCCGGACAGATCGAACAGAAGGTCTGGCTCAGCGCCGATCGCAACTTTGCGACCGCCAATATGGAAGTGCGCATCCAGCATTGCATCGGCGAGCTGACCGCGCTGGCGCCGATATTTCAATGGTATGGGGCGGCCGCTGATCTCGCTCAAGAACGTCATGAATTCGTCGTTCGGACAGAGACCACACAGCCGCTCGAAGACACGAAAAGGCACGTCGGTCTTGACCTGCATGACCTCTGCCGCTCGCCGCATCTGCGCGCCGATTGCAATCGTCCACCCGGCGCGGCCCATGCTCGCAATTTCGTCGACGCCGATGCCGCCGATGGTCGTTGGCGTAAACTCATCGGGGATATGCCCATCGAGCGATCCCGCGAGGTCAGGGAGGAAGGACGGGCACAACCCGAAATCCTCCAATATGACACGGAGTTCATCCAGGTCGCCGGGCGTGAGGTGACATCCCGGCAGAACATTCACCTTCGATGGATCCCGCAGGCCATTGGCGCTGGGCCCTTCCACCAGCACCTCCACAATGCGCGCCACAGCCTTCTCCCAGCCGTCCTGGAACGCGCCCTTGAAATCAGGCGTCGAGACATACACCAGTGGCAACTTTGCAAGTTGCGGATGCTTGCTCCGGATGAGCTTGAGGTAGGCATCCACATCGTCGCCGTTGGTCTCAGTGACACCGGTCGAGCAGATTCCGATGATCTTTGGCTTGGTACGGTTGTAGATTTTCAGTATCGCCTGCTCGAGATTCTCATAGCCGCCGAGTACGGTCGCGACTTCGCTCATCGCGGTGGTCTGCAGCGGTACTGCCTCTTTGAAATGCCGGACAAAGAGCGTGAGCCCGAAGGATGTGCACCCCTGGGATCCGTGCAGAAGCGGCATCGCCCCGCGCAGCCCCATGAAGGCGAATGCGCCGCCGATCGGCTGGCTCATCTTCAGCGGGTTGACAGCGCAGGCCTTTGTCGGCGCCGTGACGATGGCCATGACGCCTCCCCTATTCTGCGGCCTGTCGCATGGCAGATGGCTCGGACACCAAGATACCTTCGATGCGTCTTTGGCAGCAGCCACCGACCGCATTGGTATGCTCTCTGACCGCTGCGACGCTCCTCAGGCCGTGCGCGTAGATTGCATCCTCGATCGTGCCCAGATCGACCGTGTTACACACGCAGATCTTCTTGGCGCGGCGCGCGGTTTCGGCGAGCGTCGGATCACAGTCGATCGCGGCCACCGGCGATTGCATCTGCTCCATCGCCTTGGCCAATGCGTCCCATGGTGCCGGTCGACGTAGCTGCTCCCACATCGGACTGGAGAGCGACTTATCGATCTCCTCCACCAGCTTGACCATTCCGACATAGCCCATATAGGCGTGGCAGCGCTCCTGGTTGATATCGAGCCAGGGCATCGCCGCTTTCAGCGCGACGAACTGCGACTTGCCGCCCGATAGCATGATGTCCGCTTTTGCGTCCTTCAACATCTTGTACATTTCGCGCGGCGTCATGTCCTCGATCATGTGGGCATCCTGCCCCATGAGCTCCTTGATGCGCTCCTTGTCTTCCCTGGTTGATTTCTTCACGCTGGTTCCGACTAACTCAAGCCCGGCTTCCTGGAGTGCCGCAACGACCGACCATGACTTGACGCCGCCGGTAATCAACAAGGCCTTCTTGCCTTCGAATCGTGGCTTGTACGGCTCGATCGCAGCCCAGGCCCACGCCTCCTCGCGCGCGATCACCGCTTCGGTGCGGCGGAGTAGATCTGTCGGCGCGCCGCGTTCAACCAATAAGCGGGCAAGCTGACGCAGCGATTCGCTCGAATCTTGAATACCGTAGAACGACCCCTCGAAGAACGGGATCCCGTAGCGTTCCTCCATCTTGCGTGCGACGTTGATCATGGACTTTGAGCACACCAACATCGCCGCCCGCGCGCGATGAGATGAAGCGACTTCGCGATATTTGCCATCGCCGGAGATGCAGGAGAGAATCCGTATTCCAAGCTCGTCTAGCAATGGCTTCACTTGCCAGAGCTCTCCCGAAAGGTTGTATTCCCCGATCAGGTTGATATCGTACGGCGTGGTGTAGTCCGGTTCTTGCGTCCCGATTACATAGTCGAGCAAAGCCTCGCCGGCGAGCTTATTACCGAGGTTCTTCGAGCCGACGAAGCCCGGGGAATTGATCGGGATCACCGGCTTTGCGAACCTTTGAGATGCTGCCTTACAGACTGCGTTGATGTCGTCGCCGATCATCGCCGGGATGCAGGTTTGATAGACGAAGATGGCGGGCGGGTCGCACTTGTCGATGATCTCCTTGATCGCTTTGCAGAGCCGCTTCTCGCCTCCGAATACAATATCGGTTTCGCTCAAATCGGTTGTGAATGCGGTGCGCCACAGATTCGAGCCGGACGACGCCGCGCCGCGATTGTCCCAGGAATTACCTTCGCACGCGATCGGACCATGCACCAAGTGAGCGACGTCAGTGAACGGCTGCAGCGCAACCTTGGCGCCATCGAAAGCACAGCCGCCGGCGGCGCTACCCGGCTGCAGCTGTTTGGTGCAGCCCTTCTTCCGTTCAGCCTCCGACTTACTGCCATTCTTGGCGCAGCCCGGCTCGTCGAAAATATTTTGGACCGTGGCCGCTAGTGAACTCATCCCTTTTTCCTCTCAGCGCAAACTAATTGCATGGTCAACCGTCGTGTGCTTGTGCCATCGTCGAGTGCTTGGGCGATGGCACGCGCACGGTCGCTCATCAACGAATGATGTCGAAGCTGTAGTCAGTTTTGCCAAGAACGTTTGTCTTCTTGTCGATCTCGTCGAAGATCTTGTCCAGGATCTTCACCAGCACATTCAGGCCGCCCTGATAGCCCCATAGGGGGGAGCGGTGATGGTGATGCCGATCAAAAACCGGAAAGCCGATGCGGATCAGTGGCGTTCCGGTATCACGCTCCAGATACTTGCCATAGGTGTTGCCAATCAGAAAATCGACCGGCTCGGTGAACAGGAGTGAACGCATGTGCCAGAGGTCTCGGCCCGGATAGGCTTGGCACCCCTGCCCAAATGGCGAGCTAGCAAGCAGCGCCTGCATTTTTTCGTGCCACGCCTTGTTGCCGTTGGTGGACAGCACATGGGTCGGTTCGGCGCCGAGTTCGAGCAGAAACGCAGCCAACCCATAGCAAAGATCCGGATCGCCATAGATCGCGAACTTCTTGCCATGGATATGCGAGCTGGAGTCAGCGATGGCATCGACCAGGCGGCCACGTTCTCGCGCGAGTTGCTCGGGAATTTCCTTGCCGCTGATGCGTGACAGCGCCACGAGAAAGTCATCCGTTGCGGATAAGCCCACCGGGTAGTTGAAGGATACGACGTCCTGCCCATGCTCAGCCACGAATGGCAGCGTTTTTTCGGTGCACCACTGCTGCATGGAGATTGTCGCCTTGGCGTGAACCGCGTTGGCCGCATCTTCCAGCGTCGTGCCGCCGTCATACATCCGGAATTCGCCGTCTGTCGGAGTATCGAAGACTTCAGAATTATCGGCGAGAATCGTGTGCTGGATGCCCATCAACGCCAAGATGCGCTTGATCTCGCGAAGGTTTCCGACGGTATAGCCATCGAACCCACCAATGATGTTGATCGCCCCGTTCGGCTTGCGCTCCAGCTTCGGCGCTGTTCCGGCCTTGCCGTCCCAAAAATGCTCCAGAATGCCCTTGAGCGCATTGTCATAACCGGTGACGTGGCTGCCGACGAACGCCGGCGTGTGGGCGAACGGCACGTCGAAGTCCGCCGGAACCGAGCCTTTCTCTTTTGACGTCTTGATGAAAGCGTTGAGGTCATCGCCGATCACCTCGGCCATGCAGGTCGTGGAGACCGCAATCATCTTGGGTTTGTACATGTTGTAGCTGTTCGCGAGCCCGTCGATCATGTTGTTCAGGCCGCCGAATACTGCAGCGTCTTCCGTCATCGACGAAGAAACGCAGGAGCTAGGCTCCTTGAAGTGCCGCGACAGATGGCTGCGGTAATAAGCCACGCAGCCTTGCGAGCCGTGGACGAAGGGCAGCGTGCCCTCAAAGCCAACAGAGGCGAATACGGCGCCAAGCGGCTGGCAGGCCTTGGCCGGATTTACCGCTAGCGCCTCCCGCGCAAAGTTCTTTTCGCGATATTCGGCCGTTTTCGTCCATTCCTTGATACGTTCGACCTCGGCGGGATCGCGAGGATTCTCGAATATCTTTTTCTTGGCCAGCATCTGCTGGTATTCTGGACCGCGGAACAGTTCGAGATGATCGAGCACGTGTTCGGCACTCTGCGCCATTGTTGAAGTCCTTCACTATCGAGATTGGTATCGCCCCGGCTTTCCCAGAGAGCGAGATGAGTTGCTTTATTCTGCAGCCAGGAGCTTGGCCCTCGAAGCTTCCTTCCAAGGGGCCTTCGTTTTCTTCCAGACCGGCGAGTTGACGGCCATGTCCATGTCGCGCGCAAAGATCGCAAAGCCGTCATAGCCGTGATATGGACCCGAATAGTCCCAGGAGTGCATCTGCCGGAACGGCACACCCATCTTTTGGAAAACGTATTTTTCCTTGATGCCCGAGCCGACAAGGTCAGGCTTGAGCTTTTCGACGAAGCGCTCGAACTCATAGCCATTGACGTCATCGTAGATGAGCGTGCTGTCCTTTACGTAGTGCTGAGCTGTGCGCTGATAGTCGTCGTTGTGACCGAACTCGTATCCGGTGCCAATAACTTCCATCCCGAGGTCCTCGTATGCGCCAATCACATGACGCGGGCGGAGCCCGCCGACGTACAGCATCACCGTCCTGCCCTCCAGGCGCGGGCGATATTTCGCGATCACGGCGTTCACCAGCGGTTGGTACTTTTCAATCACCCGCTCGGCGCCTTCCTTAATCTTGTCGTCGAAATAACCCGCAATCTTGCGCAGCGACTCTGCAATCTTTGACGGTCCGAAGAAGTTGTACTCGCACCACGGAATACCGAACTTCTCTTCCATGTGGCGAGAGATGTAGTTCATGGAACGGTAGCAATGCAGAATGTTGAGCTTTGCCTTCGGCGTTGCCTCGAGCTCAGCCAGTGAACCGTCGCCGGACCACTGCGCGATCACCCGCAGGCCCATCTCCTCCAGCAGAATTCGTGATGACCAGGCGTCGCCGCCAATATTGTAGTCTCCGATGATCGCAACATCGTACGGCGTCGGCTCGAACTTTGGCTTGCCGTCGGGCTCGAGCTGGTCGAAAATCCAATCCCGCACCGCGTCGTTGGCAATGTGGTGGCCTAGTGACTGCGACACGCCCCGAAAGCCCTCACAACGGACCGGCACGATGGTCTTGCCGCCATATTCCTTGGATTTCGCTCTTGATACGGCCTCGATGTCGTCACCGATCAAGCCGATCGGGCATTCCGATTGGATCGTGATGCCGTTGTTGAGTGGAAACAGCTCCTGGATTTCGTCAAGGATCTTCACCAGCTTTTTGTCGCCACCGAATACGATATCCTTTTCTTGGAAGTCGGAGGTGAACTGCAGGGTCACGAAGCTATCGATGCCCGTCGTGCCAACGTAATAGTTGCGTCGCGAGCCCCACGAATACTGACCGCAGCCGACCGGGCCATGGCTGATATGGACCATGTCCTTGATCGGTCCCCAGACCACCCCCTTTGACCCTGCATAGGCGCAGCCTCTGATCGTCATCACGCCAGGTATGGATTTGATGTTGGACTTCACCCCGCAGTCAGACTTGCCGGCTTGGTGAACGTTGAGGTGCTTGGCACGCCGTTTCGCGGTTTTCTCCGGATAGACCTTCAGCACCTCCTCGATCAGCTCTTTGTTGCGAGCCCTGATTTCTGCGATGCTCTGGGTCGTGGCGAGACTCATCTGATGTCCTTCAAAGGTTAGCTGTTGCGAGGGCGGCTTCTTGACCAAGACTTTTGCAACCAGCATGCCAGCGTCGCGTGAGCACAAAAAACACAGCAATCAAAATCGCTTAGCGCGCCTCGTGCGGTGAAAGGGGGTGTTGTCGCGAACCCGACATCACGCTTTGGGCAGAGAACTCTTGGTTTGGCCCTGTTCGAAAAGGAACAAGGGCTGGCTATGCGTGAATTGCCCGCCCAATTCTCGAGCGTGTCCGCGATCGCAGTACTCTGCGATCGCGCTCGCCGAAGGCGGCCGTGCAGGAAGACCGGCTGCAAGGCCGGCTGGCCGACACAGGCTTGCCAATGCTATCTATGCTTGCTGAGACCTACAGGTGCTTACCTGCTGCGATGACGATGAGGTGCATGACCTCATCCTCCAGACTTCAATGCGAGCTGCCTCGCCACAGGACGTCGTAGGCTCGCCGAATCACGAGAACAGCTGCCGCGCCTTGATAAGCGCACGCACGAGCACATCAATCTCTTCACGTGTATTGTAAAGTCCGAGCGACGCACGGCACGTCGCCAGCATGCCGAAGCGCTTGAGCAGCGGCATCGCACAGTGGGCCCCCGCCCGCATCGCTACACCGGCGCGGTCGACGACGGTGGCAATATCATGCGCGTGCGCACCCTTCATATCAAAACAAATGATCGGTCCCTTCTCGGCCGGGGTCGCGATCATGCGCACGAAGTTGATATCCGCCAGCCTCTCCTGCGCGTAAGCGAGCAGTACGCTCTCGTGCCTGCGGATCTGCACCTTGCCTATTGAATTGATGTAATCGATAGCCGCGCCTAAACCGATGGCTTCGACGATCGGCGGCGTACCCGCTTCGAACCGGTGTGGCGGATCACCATAAATGACTCCGGAACGCGAGACCTCGCGAATCATCTCCCCGCCGCCATTGAAGGGCGGCATCGATGCCAGATGCTCAGACTTGCCGTAAAGCACACCGATCCCAGTCGGACCATAGAGTTTGTGGCCCGTCATGACGTAGAAATCGCAATCAATGTCGCGGACGTCGGCGCTCAGATGGACGCATCCTTGCGAGCCGTCGACGAGCACCGGGATACCACGAGCATGCGCGATCCTCACCACCTCTTTCACCGGCAACACCGTGCCGAGAACGTTCGACATTTGTGTGATTGCAACCATCTTGGTGCGCGGGGTCAGCAGTCGCTCAAAATCATCGAGCAAAAAGTTTCCGTCATCATCCACTGGCGCCCATTTGATCACTGCACCGAGTCGTTCCCTGAGAAGGTGCCATGGCACAATGTTGGAGTGGTGTTCCATAATCGAGAGAACGATCTCATCACCGGGGGTAATGCGTTCACGGCCAAAAGTCTGGGCGACCAGATTGATCGCCTCCGTGGCGCTCCGGGTGAAGATGATCTCTTCGTTTAAATGCGCGTTCACAAACTGCGCCACCTTGGTACGGGCGCCTTCATACGCCTCGGTCGCCGCGTTAGCGAGGTAGTGCAAGCCGCGATGAACGTTGGCGTATTCGCTGGAGTACACCTGCATCATACGGTCCAGCACCGCGTTGGGCTTTTGCGCGGATGCAGCGTTATCGAGGTAAACAAGCGGCTTGCCGTACACCGTCATGGCCAGCGCAGGAAAGTCAGAACGCAGACGGTTGACCTCGTAACTACCATTGCTCACGGCGGGATGTGCGCTCATCGCCCCGCCTGCAGCCAGTGTTCAGCTTGCGCTGCCACAAAATCGCGTAGGTTCTCGGAAGTGATCTCCTCAATCGACTCGCCAAGGAACGCTTTAATCAGCAACATCTGCGCATCCTTCTCGGGTAGCCCCCGAGCGCGCAGATAGAATACGAGAGTGTCGTCGAGCGCACCGGAAGTCGCTCCGTGGCCGCAGGTCACGTCGTCAGCCAAGATTTCAAGTTCGGGCTGATTGTCGGCCTCGGCCTGGTCCGATAGGAGCAACGCTCGCGTCGTCAGGGTGGCGTCCGTCTTGCGGGCGGCGGGACGAACGACGATTCTGCCCTGAAACACCGAGCGGCCGCAATCGTCGACGACCGCGCGGAACTTCTCCCGACTGGTGCAATGTGGTACGGCGTGGTCGACCACGATCGTTGTGTCGGCGTGCAGCTTGTCCCTGATGAGATTAACCCCATTCGCCGAAAGCTTGGTTCCCTCGCCGGCCAGCGTGATGAATCCCTGATAGCGACTGATGGAGCCGCTGCAGGTCATGCTGAAGAGGTCGAGCTTAGCCTTGGCGCCGACTGCGATGATCGCCGAGGAGATGTTCACGGCGTCGGAGGCATCGGCTGCCACGCGGATATGCGAAAGGCTCGCCTCGTCACCAACCAGGGCGATTATCGCATCGTTGGCTTGATAGCCGCTCGCGCCTTCAGCCGGGACGAAACTTTCGACGATGGCCGCATGCGCTCCTTTACCGAGCTGCAGATAGGAGCGTGTAAAGGTGGACACCGACAGTCCGGTTGCGACGTGAATGATTTGAATTGGACGCTTCACCGCATTGCCATCGGCGACCGTAATCACCAGGCCATCTGTCGCCATTGCGGCATTGAGCGAGATTGCCGGATCGCTCGTCGTCGACAGCACCAGACCGGCCATGGCCGCAGTGGCCGAATTCTCCAGAACCTCTCGCAGCGACCGCACAACGACTTCATTTTCAAGCCCGCCGAAATCGGACAGCTCCGGCGCGAATATGCCATCCACCAAAACGAGCTTGACCGCCTGATCGGCAGCCACTTGCTTGGCCGACACCTTTGCGCGCACCAGCGCCTCCGCATCCGGTCGCGGAGCGAGTGGCAGCACCTCGCCGATCAGGGCGCGTAGATCAGTGTATTTCCAATCCTCCATGCGCCGATGCGGGAGGCCGGTACGCTCGTAGAGCTCGAATGCCCTCGCCCGGATTTGGGGGACAGGGCCTGCACCAGGCAGCCGTCCACGCGCCGCAGCGAAAACATTGTGCATTGCGCGTTCGGCGTCGGCTTTGGCAAAAACCTGCTTCATCGGGGAATCCCTAGAGCCGTCAGGCCGCGTCTTCGAATTGGGCGTAGCCACAAGCCTCGAGCTCCAGCGCGAGTTCTTTTCCGCCGCTCTTCATGACCCGCCCTTTCGACATCACGTGCACAATGTCCGGCACGATATGGTCGAGAAGCCGCCGATAGTGGGTGATCACGAGCATCGCTCGTTCCGGCGAACGCAAGGCGTTGATGCCGCTGGCGACGATACGCAGCGCGTCGATATCGAGGCCGGAATCGATCTCGTCCAGGATGCACAGTCTCGGCTCGAACAGCGCCATCTGCAAAATTTCATTGCGCTTCTTCTCGCCGCCGGAGAAGCCGACATTGACGCTGCGCTTGATCATGTCCTGGGGAATGTTGAGCGAACCGGCCACCTCGCGGACTCTTTTCAGAAATTCGGGGGTGGAGAATTCCCGTTGGTCGCGCGCCTTGCGCTGGGCGTTCAGTGCCGCCCGAAGGAAGTTCATGTTGGTCACGCCGGGGATCTCGACCGGATACTGGAATGCCAGGAACACGCCCTTGGCGGCGCGTTCATTTGGCTGCATCCGCAACAGGTTCTCGCCCCTGAACAGGATTTGTCCGCCGTTGATCTCATAGCCGGGCTTGCCGGCGATGACATGAGAGAGCGTCGATTTGCCGGAGCCGTTCGGCCCCATGATCGCGTGCACCTCACCCGCATTGACGTCAAGATCGAGGCCGCGAATAATTTCGCGGTCTTCGACACCAACCTGCAAATCTCCGATTTCGAGTAGCGCCATTCTGATCCGATCCCTGAAATGCGTCATCTGGCGAGCCGCATTCGAGAGGGCTCGCGGGAGGTTTGGTTATCCGACAGATCCGTCGAGCGAGATCGAGATCAGCTTCTGCGCCTCCACTGCGAACTCCATCGGCAGTTTTTGCAGAACGTCCTTGACGAAGCCGTTGACGACGAGGCCGACGGCCTCTTCTTGGCTGACGCCGCGCTGGATGCAGTAGAACAGCACGTCCTCGGAGATCTTCGAGGTCGTCGCCTCGTGCTCGAACGTCGCCGACGAATTTTTGGCTTCGATGTACGGCACGGTGTGCGCGCCGCATTTGTCGCCGATCAACAAGGAATCGCAGGCGGTGAAGTTGCGCGCGCCGGTCGCTTTGCGGTGCGCGGTGACGAGGCCGCGATAGGTGTTCTGCGATTTGCCGGCAGCAATGCCCTTGGAGATGATCCGGCTCGACGTGTTCTTGCCGAGATGAATCATCTTGGTTCCCGAATCGACCTGCTGGAAGCCGTTCGAGATCGCGATCGAGTAGAACTCGCCGCGGGAATTATCGCCGCGCAGGATGCAGCTCGGATATTTCCAGGTGATCGCCGAACCCGTTTCGACCTGGGTCCACGAGATCTTGGAATGGGCGCCGCGGCAGTCGCCACGCTTGGTGACGAAATTGTAGATGCCGCCCTTGCCTTCGGAATTGCCGGGGTACCAGTTCTGCACCGTCGAATATTTGATTTCGGCATCGGCGAGCGCGACCAGCTCGACCACGGCCGCGTGCAGCTGGTTCTCGTCGCGCTGCGGCGCGGTGCAGCCCTCGAGATAGGAAACGTAGGCGCCCTTGTCGGCGATGATCAGCGTGCGCTCGAACTGGCCGGTATTGCGCTCGTTGATGCGGAAATAGGTCGACAGCTCCATCGGGCAGCGCACGCCCGGCGGCACGTAGACGAACGAGCCGTCGGAGAACACCGCCGAGTTCAATGTCGCGTAGAAATTGTCCGACGTCGGTACCACGGAGCCGAGATATTTCTGGACCAGTTCAGGGTGCTCACGGATCGCCTCCGAGATCGGCATGAAGATCACACCGGCCTTCTTCAGCTCCGCCTTGAAGGTGGTCGCAACCGAAACCGAATCGAAGACCGCGTCGATCGCGATCTTGCGGTTCGGCGTCTGTTCCCCGCCGGGTGGCGGCTCGACGCCCTCGAGGGTCGCGACCTCGCGCAGCGGGATGCCGAGCTTCTCGTAGGTTTTCAGGATCTCCGGATCGATCTCGTCGATCGAGGACAGCGTCTTCTTCGGCTTAGGCGCCGCGTAATAGTAGACGTCCTGGAAGTCGATCTTGGGATAGTCGACGCGCGCCCAGGTCGGCTCGAACATGGTCAGCCAGCGGCGATACGCCTCCAGGCGCCATTCCAGCATCCAGGCGGGTTCATTCTTTTTCTGCGAGATGAACTTTACGATCTCTTCCGAGAGACCCTTGGGGGCCTTGTCGGACTCGATCAGCGTTTCAAACCCATATCGATACTGGTCGACGTCGATGTGCCGGACGCGCTCGACCGTCTCTTGTACAGCTACCATTGCCCGCTCCGCTCGTGCAACGACAACTCCCGACGCCGAGGATTGCGCCGCAATCTCTCCGAGCGGACCGCGCAAGTCACGGCCAACTCGGGGCCAGCGAGTGAGAGAAACAGGAGACGGATCCAAAAGGCGGCGGCTGTCGATAGCGTCTTCATCATGTTTCGTGCCGGAGCTCCTCTCATCGGCTACTCCACCTATGCCGGCACGCAGGTATCGGGCACCGGGCAAACGACGGCGCATTGCGGCGCGTCAAAATGCCCCTCACATTGGGTACACTGGGTCGGATTGATCACATATATGTCGTTCTTCAGGCTGATCGCGGCATTGGGACATTCGTACTCACACGCTCCGCAGACGGTGCACTGGGATGCGATTATCTTGTAGGCCATCACTGCGATTCCATGAGCAAAAGGTGCGGGACAGTTTCTTGCTTTCAAGTCTTGTGCCAGACAGTTTAACCTTGATTTGTCTGGGCTATTTTCGATAACGCGACTCGCCGCCTCGACACGGTGTCGCAAATCCTACAACGGGCATGACAGCAGCTTGATCTCGATGCCGTGGTTTACACATGGTCGATCTCACGGCAGTCAGCCGATCAGGTGAACCGCATTAGCCAACCTCAGGGAACGATCTGCAATCCTTCCCAAGGCCGCCGTGCCGCGGCTACGATCGAAGCGCCGCGCTACTTCACAAAGTTCTCCGCCGGTGTGTCAGGTCGACCCCGAGCCGCAACTTGTTGGTTCCACTCACCGGGACAGCGGCGGCTTCGGCGACATCACCACGATGAACAACCAGCGCAGTGATCACCGGTCCGGTCCGCGTCCCCACAGCCAGTCAGAAAAGGTCGCTGCGATCGCGCCAGATAAAGTCGCTGAGGTGATCGCGGGTGCCCTGGGGACTCGCGGGAGGCATTCTCAATTGCCTTGGATGACTTGGCAAAACCGGCATTCGTGCGCTGTAAGGGGCGAAAGTACATTGTCTCGCATCGTGCAGGCGACTGAAGCCAGGCCTTCGTCTGGTGATCCTCCGCTTCGCTCCGCGTGGCAAATAAATGCCGGCGCCGGTCAGCAGATTGATGGAGCCGAAAAAAAGCCACCCCGAAGGGTGGCCTTAAGTCAGGGAGGAAACGCCCATAATGGGCCTCTGGGATCAGGCCGCAGCCTGTTCGATCGGTGAGAAGGGCAGCCCGAGGCTTTCGGCCACCGCTTTGTAAGTTAGCCGGCCCCGATGAACGTTGAGGCCTGCGCGCAAATGCGGATTTTCGAGCACGGCGGAAAAGCCCTTGTTGGCCAGAGCCAAACCAAACGGCAGCGTCGCGTTATTCAGTGCCTGGCTCGAGGTCAGCGGCACGGCGCCGGGCATATTGGCCACGCAATAATGAATGACGCCATCCACTTCGTAAGTTGGCTCAGCGTGAGTGGTTGGCTGCGATGTCTCAAAGCAGCCGCCCTGATCGATAGCGACATCCACGAGGACCGCCCCCTTGCGCATCGAGCTCAGCATGCTCCGGCGGACCAGCTTCGGCGCGCTCGCACCTGGAACGAGCACCGCACCAATCACCACATCCGCCGCAAATACCTCTTCCTCCACGGAGTCGATGGTCGAAAACCTGGTGCGAACGCGTCCTTCGAATAGCTCGTCCAACTCGCGGAGCCGGAGTATCGAACGGTCGATGATGGTCACCTCTGCGCCCAAGCCGACCGCCATGCGTGCCGCGTGCGTGCCAACGACGCCACCTCCGATCACCACGATTCGGGCCGGCTGAACACCGGGTACCCCACCGATCAACAGTCCTCGTCCGCCTGCACTCCGCTTCAGGGCGCTACCCGCCGCTTCGATCGCAAGCCTACCCGCGACCTCGCTCATCGGCGCCAGCAGTGGAAGACCACCATGCGCATCGGTTACGGTCTCATAGGCGATCGCGGTGCATCCAGATTTCAGTAGGCCCTTGGCCTGTTCCGGGTCGGGGGCCAGATGCAGATAAGTGAACAGGATCTGATTTTCCCGCAGCTGACACCATTCGGACGGCTGAGGCTCCTTAACCTTTACGATCATCTCGCTCGATGCGAATACCTCAACTGCGGAAGTTAGAATCGTTGCACCAGCATTGCGATAATCGTCATCGGTTGCACCAATGCCAGCGCCGGCATTGGCCTCGATCATCACGCGGTGGCCCGCTGCCACGTATTCGCGGACAGCTCCAGGGGTAAGGCCCACGCGATATTCGTGCGCCTTGATTTCCTTGGGGACTCCGACCTTCATTTGAAAACTCCCTGCCTGAAGCGCCTTTCTAATCGGAAGCGCGCAGCGATATTGCGACCCAGCCGTCAAAATGGCGCAGGAATTCAGCGATATTTGACAAGCTTCGCAGGATTTCAACCACGGGTGCCGAGCGGATCGTGTGACGATGCCCGCTGAGCTTAACCGTCGAAACTGCGCGATGCCGATGAATCGTTTCGAATTGCGTTCTAGGCTCGCGGAAAAGCTAACAACTGAAATCCAGCCTCGCCGAAACTTCTTTAAAGAGCGAAATCGCAGTCTGCCGGTTGGGCAGGATTGCCCATAGAAGGGATCGTTTCCAGAGCTGATGGCTGATGGCTAATGACCGTTGATCATAAATTTGGTTTCCAAAAACTGGACGATGCGCAGCGTGTTCAACAGATCCGAGGCAATTGTTCACCCCACAACCAATCGACGATTCGTCGGCCGCCGAAACCGGTCGCCATCTGCACAAATTTCCGATCGTCAGCCACCGCCTCGCCAATATCAGCTGCATCGGACCCGAGCGGGTGCGCCTTCATGGCTGCAAGCACGGCATCGGCCAAATCAGGCGCGACGATCGCAACGAGCTTGCCCTCATTGGCGACATGGATCGGATCGAGTCCAAGGAGTTCGCAGGTAGCCGCAACCGCGGGCTTCACCGGAATGGATGCTTCCTGCAGATGGAACCCGAGGTCGGATTGATGCGCAATCTCGTTGAGGGTCGCGGCGAGCCCACCGCGCGTGGGGTCGCGCATCACCCGGATGCCGCCACCGCCGGCGGCAACCATGACCTCTACGAGGTTATGCAACGCTGCGGAATCCGAGACGATCTCAGTTTGAAAAGCGACGTTCTGCCGTTTTGACATGATCGCCACTCCGTGATCGCCGAGGCTACCGGACACCAGTACACGATCCCCGATCCTTGCCTTGTCGGCGGAGAGATCGAGCCCATCGGCCACGATCCCGATCCCGGTCGTAGAGATGAACAGACCATCCGCCTTGCCGCGCTCGACGACCTTGGTGTCCCCGGCAATGATGTAAACGCCGGCCCCGCGCGCTGCCGCGCCCATCGAATCCGCGATCGCCTTCAGATCCGAAAACCGGAAGCCCTCCTCGATGATAAAACTGGCCGACAGATAGAGGGGACGCGCGCCGGACATCGCGACATCATTGATCGTGCCGTGCACAGCCAGTGACCCGATATTGCCGCCGGGAAAGAACAGCGGCGAGACCACATAGCCGTCGGTCGTCATCACCATCCTGCCTGCCGCAACGTCAAACGCCGACTGATCATTGCAGCGGGCGAGCCATTCATTACCAAAGGCTTGGTGAAAAAGCCCGGAGATCAGCTGTGCCATGGCACGGCCCCCAGATCCGTGGGAAAGATCAACGCGTCCGTTCTCGACGTCGAGCTTGCGTTGATAGGCCTTTACGCTCATGACGTCGGCCTCAACTGTTCATCGCGAACTCGGCCATAGGTCCAATACGCCGCACAAGCGCCTTCCGATGACACCATGCAGGACCCTATGGGAGTTTCCGGCGTGCATACGGTTCCAAACAGCTTACAATCGACCGGCCGCTTGGCGCCACGCAGGATCGCGCAGCACTCGCACGCCGGATTGTCTGCGACACGCAGGTCGTGGATCGCAAAACGCGTCTCGGCGTCGAATTGCGTGTAAGCCCGCTTCAGCTTCAGTCCGCTGTTGGGTACGAGTCCGAGCCCACGCCATTCAAACTGCTCACGCAGTTCGAATATCTGCGATACCTCTTCCTTGGCCCGCCGATTGCCTTCGCGTGTCACTGCACGGCTGTATTGGTTCTCCACCTCGTAGCGGTCTTGGTTCACCTGCCGCACCAGCATCAGGATCGCCTGCATCACGTCGAGGGGTTCAAATCCCGCGACCACGATGGGCTTGCCGAATTGTTCCGCCAGGGGCTCGTAGGGCTGCGTACCGATAATGGTGCTGACATGTGCAGGCCCGATGAAGCCGTCAATTGGGACCCCGCCAGTGTTGCGGATCTTCGGGTTCTCGAGAATGCTGTGCATCGCAGAGGGTGTAAGCACGTGGTTGCAGAACACGCTCAGGCCCTTCAGCCGCTTCTTCTCGGCAATTCGGATCATGACCGCCGTCGGGGGCGTCGTGGTCTCAAATCCGATGGCAAAGAAGACCACCTCGCGGCTCGGCGCCTGTTCGGCGAGCCGGATAGCGTCGAGCGTCGAGTAGACCATCCGAATGTCGGCGCCGAGCGCTTTAGCTCGCAACAGGGACTGTCCTTGCGACCCAGGCGCGCGCATCAGGTCGCCGTAGACGCACAGAGTGACCTCTGGTCGGTCGACGAGCCGGATCGCCATGTCGATTCGGCTGGCGGGCAGAACGCAGACGGGACAACCGGGCCCGTGGATCATGCGGACGTTCGCGGGCAGCAGATCCTCCAGGCCGTAGCGGGAGATCGCATGAGTGTGTCCGCCGCAAAATTCCATGAACCGATAGGCTCTTTGCGAACTTACCTCGGCGCCAATCGCACGCGCAAGTCCCTGCGCGATGGTCTTGTCGCGAAATTCGTCGGAATATTTCATGATCGGCGTTCCCCTTCGCTGCCTAGCTCCTGCAGGAGCTCCAGCGTGCGCTTGGCTTCCGTCGGATCGATCTTGGCCAGCGCATAGCCGACATGGACAAGGACGCAATCGCCGACCTCGAGCTCGTCGATGAGAGCAATCGATATCTCCAGGCTGATGCCATCGATGGACACGACGGCCATGTCATTGGGAAGAATTTTCGCAATCTTTGCCGGAACCGAAAGACACATATCAGGCTCTTCCTCCTCAGGCCGACGAGCGTTGAGCAATCTGCAGAGCGGCAATCCAGGCCTGGCCAAGGCTCAAACCGCCATCATTGGGGGGCACCCGCCGTGGCACCAGCGGGGTAAGGCCGGCAGCGCTGCAACCGCGCGGGATTTCATCCGCCAGCACCGCGTTCAGGAAGCAGCCGCCGCTCAGAACGACGGTATTAACGCCGGTTGTCCGCGCAGAGCGCGTGACCCAGTCAACGCAGGCGGCAGCGAAGGTGCCATGAAACAGCCCGGCTCCGGCCGCGGCGTCAATGTCATCTGCAACCAACCGCGCAAACAGCGGACGAAGCGACAGCACGCCGCCATCGATCGTCCAGCCGGCTTCGAGAATCGCAGTCCGCCGCACCAGCGCCTCGAGCTTCATCGCCGCTTCGCCCTCATAGCTCTGCAAACTCGCAATCCCCAGCAGCGCCGCTGCCGCGTCGAACAACCGGCCCGCACTGGTCGTGGTGGCCCCGCCCGGCTGATCGAGCAAGGCCGACATACATCCGGCCTGCCGTTGCGCCGCAAAGCGCGGCTCGATTTCGTTACCCCGGCCGAGCCCGTGTAATACTGCGCTCGCCATGCGCCACGGCTCGCGGGCTGCACGATCTCCACCAGGCATTTGCAGGGGCGCTAAGTGCCCGATGCGTCGGCACCTCGTCCCTTCGCACAACAATAGTTCGCCACCCCAGTTACCGCCCTCGGAGCCAAAGCCATGGCCATCGAGCACCAGGGCAAGCGCAGGTCCCGTATGGCCATGCTCGGCGATCACTGCGGCAGCGTGTGCGTGATGATGCTGGACAGCCACCAGCGCGCGGCCATTTGCTTCCGCAAACCGCGTGGAAGCCATATCGGGATGCAGATCATGGGCGATGACGACGGGCTCCACGTCAAGGCTCGATGTGAGGTGTCGGATCGTGTCCTCGAACGCACGAATGCCTTCGGCCGTATCCAGATCGCCAATATGCTGGGAGACGAACGCTTGGTTGTCCCGCGTGATGGTGACGGTCGATTTCAGTGCGCCGCCGACGGCGAGCACGGGCGGCACAGACTTCGTAAGCCGGATAGGTTCGGGAACATAGCCACGGGCACGACGAATGAATTGCGGCCGGCCAGCCACCACCGACACCACGGAGTCATCAGCACGCGTCAGGATATCGCGATCATGGGTCACGATAAGGTCGGCGATCCCCTTGAGCCGCCGCAGCGCCTGCGCGTTGTCGATCAGGAGCGGTTCGCCGCAAAGATTGGCACTGGTGGCGACGATGACCGGGCCGGCCCCCGCACATGCTCCTGCCGAGCGAAGCGCATGAAAGATCAGGTGATGCAGCGGCGCTACAGGCAGCATGACACCCACACGCGCTAAGCCAGGAGCTATGGCGGGCGCCAGATTGTTGCGCGAAGGCAGAAGGACGATGGGACGTGCTACGGATTCGAGCAGCGCAAGCTCGGGCGCGTTCGCCTCCGCGATGTCGCTGACGCGCTCTATGGAATCGACCATAACAGCGAACGGCTTCTGAAGGCGATGCTTTCTCCTGCGCAAACGCTGCACGGCGTCCTGGTTACGCGCATCGCAAAGAAGCTGGTATCCGCCCAGCCCCTTTATCGCCACGATTTGTCCCCCCGCGATTGCCGCGACAATGGCGCTGATCCCATGGCTGAGCCGAGGACCGCATGTCGGACACGCGATCGCCTCCGCATGAAACCTGCGGCTCGCCGGATCGGCATAATCGGCCGCGCAGGCGGCGCACAGCCCAAAAGCCCTCATCACAGTGTTGCGGCGATCGTACGGAAGCCGTTCGGCGATGGTGTAGCGTGGGCCGCAATGGCAGCAACTGATGAAGGGGTAAAGGTAATGCCGATTTTCTGGATCGAACAGCTCACTGAGGCATTGCTGGCAGGCCGCGGCATCAGCGACGATCTGCGTTGACAATTTTCCGCCTTCGCTCGTGCCGATCGAAAAGTCTTTCGCCGCGAGCGCCGCAGTCTCCCGAACGCAGATGTGGTCGACGCGTGCCAATGGAGGCGCCTCGAGCGGCAACGTGGCGACAAACTCCGAGGCACGGTGGCCCTCGACCTCGATCGTAACGCCCTCGGGGCCATTGATGACAAACCCCGCCAATCCGTACCGCATAGCGAGCCCATAGACGTAAGGACGAAACCCGACCCCTTGCACGGCCCCACTCACGCGCACGCGCAGCCGTGTTCGGTCGCAGGTGGTTGCGGCGCTCATCGCCTTGTGTCCTCTACGGCGCGCCTCTGATGCCTCGCCTGTCTATCGATCCAGGCGTAGAGCGCGCCAAAACCCTCGCC
Source organism: Bradyrhizobium sp. WSM2793 (assembly GCF_000379585.1). Lineage (NCBI taxonomy): Bacteria > Pseudomonadati > Pseudomonadota > Alphaproteobacteria > Hyphomicrobiales > Nitrobacteraceae > Bradyrhizobium > Bradyrhizobium sp. WSM2793. The sequence goes on from NZ_KB902787.1 coordinate 113,028, forward strand.
AGTACGCGCCGAAACTACAAGCACGTCGATCTTTGGATTGACGCGTCTGGCGTATTCGATGGTCTTGCCCAAATCGAACTCAAGCAGCGACGCCAGATCAATCTTGTTGATAACCATGAGCGAAGAAGCGGCAAACATATCGGGATATTTGAGCGGCTTGTCTTCACCTTCGGTCATCGACAGCACTACGATCTTGCAGGCCTCGCCAAGATCGAAGGCTGCGGGACAGATCAGATTACCGACGTTCTCGATGAAGAGAATACCGCCCGTGAGCAGCGGCAAGCGCCGATAAGCCTCGCCAATCATTGCAGCATCGAGATGGCAACCCTTGCCGGTGTTGACTTGAATGGCTGGCACGCCGGCGGCCCGAATGCGTTCGGCATCGTTCGAGGTCTGTTGGTCGCCTTCGATGACCCCGACCGGTCGGCTACGCTTGAGTTCGGGCACGGCGCGGACGAGCAACGTCGTTTTACCTGCACCGGGACTGGACAAAAGATTAAATACAAGGAGGTCATCGGCTATAAAGAGCGCGCGGTTGTCCGCCGCAATCCCATTATTCTTGCCAAGAATATCGCGCTCGACCTGAATGACCCGCTCTCTGGTCATGCCCCCGACCTTCAAGCCAGCCGGCTCGGCGCCGCCGCTCACAAGCGCCTGCACGCCATGAGCCTGGTGATGGGCAGAGCGATGATTGCGACTATGACCATCGCCAGCATGGTTTGAACGCTGCGGGCCTTGGTCGCCATGCGGATGGGCGCAATCGGGATCGCAATCGTCCTGCACATGGGCATCGTATCGCTCATGGCTCTCCGCATCATGCGCCTTCGCGCGTTTGGTCAACGGCGTCGCTTCGGCGCAGCCGCAAACGGTGCACATCAATCGATCTCCAGCTCTTTCACGCGCATCTGTTCGCCCGCCGTTACCTGCAATTGATAGCTGCCGCAGCAAGGACAGCATTCACCGCGCCGTGCAATTTCGACGCTCTTCGAACAGCTCATGCACCAGGCAACGCCTGGCAGTTCGACGATATTAAGGGCCGCGCCCTCGGCAACGGTTCGCGTTGCAACGACAGCAAAGCAGAACCTGATCGCTTCAGGCGCTGCATGGCTCAGCGCTCCCATCTCTAGACAGACGCTCCGCACCCGCGAAAAGGATCGGTGACGTACCTCCTCCTCGACGATTTGAATGATGCCAAGACAAATCGTCATTTCATGCATCGCCAACTTCGCGAAAATTGAGGGTGAACCCGACGCACGGATCGAGCGATGCAATCACCGCATGGACTGCATCCCGACGTCGTCTAGCCGTCAGCACCGCGCCCTGCAGGTTCCGGACAAGCGGTCCGCGCCGGTGGAAATTCCACTCCGTCGGCGCAAGGAATTCGAAGCGGGATATCCGGCCCTGAGAATCAAGCTCAACCGCGTGGTAGAGACGCCCCCTGGCGCATTCGACCGCGGCCGCTGCACGGCCGGGCCCTAGCTTATATCTTTCGATAATCCCATGCTCCGCGGAGTCAATCTGAGCACCGGACTTGAGCCAGACGCATAGCCGGAGGATTTCAGTAATTCTGGCCCTCAATCGCTCGGCCGCACCGACGGGACCCGGCGAGAGCCGATCACGCGTCATTTGGCGCGCCCATGGACCCGTCTCGGGCGCATGTCCGTCAAGATTGGGACAACAGCAAAATGTCGCGTCATCCACGAGCAGCCGTTTAATGATGTTGCGGTCGTCGGCGACCGACAGGAACGAGTGCTCCGCCGGAATTGGCTTCAGGTCGATCTCATCAAGCGCTGCAATGCGAAGCGCCAATGGGCTACCGGACCTCAGCGCGCCACCCTCATTCGGCATGCCGAGCGCGGCCAGCGCACCCACAATCCGCGCTGTTGCTTCGCGTTGAGCGGAGCCCCAGGCTGGCTGTGCGCAGCCGACAAGCGCTGACATTCCCCGCATCAGGGAGCGGATGACCGCTGCACTGGCGACGTCTTGCGTAAGATGTCCGACAAAGAGGCCGCGTAGCAATTCCGCGATGCGCTCGGTAACGATAAGCGCAATACGATGCTGCTCTGTTGCGCGGGTGATCGCTTCATCGCGCGCCATCTCGATCGCGGACAGCAGTGCGGTTTGCTGCGCAGCGGCACACAACGCGAAGAGCCGCGGCAGCACGTTGAGCAGTGACGAGGCCTGTTTGCCGGCGAACAGCTGCGTCAGTGGCGGTCGGACTCGCGGCAGGATCTCAACCGCGGCGACTACGTCGGTAGCAAGCGATACGGTGACATCAATTTTGTTGCGGGCAGCTAGGCTCATGCGCACCGCTCCCCCATCATACCGCGCAAGATATGCCGGCGGTCGCTGTGCGCGCCCCGTCTGCGGGATCCCACCCGGTGCCGAACGTTCTCCAAGCTCTTCATGTGAAGTACGCCTTGATAATTTCCTGCATGCGTTCGGCAGAGTCCTGGAAATCCTCGTCGGCAGCCAACGCAATAATCGGCACGCCGCCGACCTCAAGCGTATCAAGGATGATGTTGTCCGTAGAATTGAAGAACTGCACCGACCAGACGTTCCTGATCCCGGTCGCCTGCACTCGGCACGTGCCGTAGCCGCGGAAGATGAGTTGGACCGGGCCATTGCCCACGCTTTGCTGCAGGAACGCCAGGTCGATAACGCTCATCGGCAGCAATGTGAGATTGATGACATGCGCGCGCATGCCAAACCGCCACACGCGCGCCCGCTCGCGCATTTCCGCCAGCACCGGTTGCACGTTCATCGCGCCGTCAGGCGCCGCGCCGATCACAAGATCGGCGGACGTCAGGTCAGTTGCGGCGCGCCGGACAATCTGCGGGATCGCCCCGACCTCAACATATTCGAGCGCCGGCTCGGTCCCGATGCGCACGCGCCAGATTCCTGCAAGCACGGACTCCCGAATTTGCGCCAAAGAGCCATCTGGCAGCGCAACCACGCCGGCAACCTCACCTTCTCCGAGCACTTCGTCTATCAGCTTGCGCTCGGGATCGCTGAGATTCGCTAGTCCGTACAGTTGCGTCCGAGCGCCGCTTCTCTGGCTGCCAGCGGCAGCAGCGGCATTCGATAACAGCGCGGTGGCATTCGGATAGTTCCTTGCAAGCTCGTCGCCATCGCGCCAAGCGCGCTTGGCGAGCGCATTCGTCGATCCGCTATGGAATACATCGAGACTTTCCGAGGCCGTGCCAAACTTGCACGTCACCCGCTCGGTGTCGTCGGATACAACGCGGATCGCTGCTTTCATGATGCGATGTTCCGTTTGGTGTATCGAGAGGCAATGCACTTGCCGACCCAAGTGCTGCCGGCGTGTGGCCGAACGATCGGTACCGAGATGCGATCGATCTTGACCAAACGGATCGGTCTCTTGCCAATCAGGCGGAGTGCATCGTGCCGATCCCACAGGCTCGGCGTCGACGGGCCACGCAGGCCGAGCCGGCCGACCAGTTCGCCACCAACGCCGCCCGCAGGCACTGCGCCTTGCATGCGCTGCCGAAACGCCTTGACCATTTCAAGAACGAAGAATGCGAGCTGGATGATCCGGAGCAAATATAGGGGATCGCCCGCCGACAGCGGCATCACGGCTGCCCTCACGGGAGCGTGCGCGGCCAGGCGCGCATCGACGCTGACGCCCTCCACGTCGGACGGAGCGGGCCGCGCCAGACCATGCTGCGCCGGCTGCAACTTCATCACGCGCCTTTCTGATAATGTTCGGTTCTGCTAGCAGGCTATTAGCAAGGCGCATGCCAATCATCGTCTGGCCGCGACTCCCGCTCGAACCAACGGCTCGAAGCGCCTGACATTTTACGTGCGACTGAAATTCGATTTGTGAGCAAGCCTAGTCGGCGCAACCGGCGAGCGGAACTGCTAGCGTAGGTGCTCCGGCAATTGCGGCTCATGACCGATCAAGTCCGCAAAGAAGCGATCGCAGTCCTGGCCGTTGAGGGTGGCCTCAAGCCCGTCAAGTGCTTCCGAGATCAGCCTTGCTTCATCTTCGTCCAAAAGCCGCACCGCGCTATCGATATGAACGAGCACCTTGGCGCCGACCGACGCGTCGGAGAGCAGCATGACCGAGACGCGCCGCTGTTCATTGCCATATTCGCACAGCGCCGTGATGCCGTCGGTCTCGACAATCGTCATTGGCAAGCCAAGGCACATGGTCAGTCGCGGGCCGCTAGACCGGCTGCGCCCTCATCTCATAATTTGCATGGTCGATATTGTTCGCCAACAGCCGTTCTGATGCAGGCAGCGGCGCGGTCCGCGGTTTTGCCGGCGAGTCCCACTGCGCCAGGAGTTTGCAAGCCAGTTCAATCGCAGGCGCAATCTGAAAGCGCACCGGAGCGGTCAGCGGACCGCCCCAATGCTCCAGGTCCAGCGGCTGACAGCCGATGAGAGCGAGCTCTCGCGGGCAGCGGCCAAGCAGGTCGGCCGCACTCAAGACGTCCTGAAAGCCGGTCTGATGCAGGCTCACCTTCTTGGCGGCGGTAAATTTTGGCACTTCGTCATCTCGCACAAGCTTCAACTGCCCGGGCAGCAATCCATAGTCGATGGCATCGAACACGATCAGGCAATCGGCCTGCTCAAGAAAACTGACGAGGTAGAGCCCCTGTGTGCCGCCATCGAGGACGGTGACGTTATCATCGATCGCGTAGCGGCGATGAAACTCCTCGACCGCACGCACGCCGAATCCCTCATCGGCCCACAGGATATTGCCGATGCCGAGCACCAAGATCCGTTTCTTGCTTTCCGGATTCAGCATCCGCTTCCCGTCAATCGCGAAACCCGCGCTCACCCGAAATGATAGAAGAGATTCTGCGGCCCGACATGATGTCTTCCCGGATCACGGCGTAGACGTGGACCAGCGCGAAGATCACGATCACCCACAGGCCGAGATGATGCCAGGTATGGACGTCCTGACTGTTCGGCCACATTGAGAACACCCAGCCGAACATCTTGTACTGCCAGCTGTCAGTACCGGCACCTTGCCCATAAAGTGCAAAGCCTGTGACGACCATGAACGTGGTCGTCTGCGTAAACATGAAGAACATTGCGAGCTGAGCAAGACGGTTGTGCCCGACGCGCCTCTCGGGCTCAACTGTAATGAACGCATAGCAGCGAATCTCGTGGTACACCTCGCGCCAAAAGCACCTGCGCCAAAGCGGCACGCAAAAGATCTGCATGGCATGCGCGTTTCCCATTAAGGCCCAGTAGATGCGTAGAAAAAAGCCGACGCTGAGCACATATCCCGCCGAGAAATGAGCAAAGCGGAGATAGCCGAACAGGAAATTGCCGCTTGCCTCACCCCATATCGCCGGTGTCCCGGTTCCAATGAGATAGCCGGTTAAACTCAGCATCAGAATGGCCGCCGCATTGACCCAATGCCACAGTCGCACCGGTGCGTAGGCGACGCCACCACCGATGCTGCGTTCAGTCGGGGCCGCATCGACGGCGGCAAGGAGCTGCGGAGCGTTGTCCAGCATGTCCCTAACGAACTTTGACTGAAGCCATTTCTTGGCCGTCAGGACTCATCACGTGGGTCGAGCAAGCCAAGCACGGATCAAAGGAATGGATGGTGCGCAAGATCTCCAGGGGCCGCTGCGGATCGGCCATCGGGGTACCGATCAGGGAGGCTTCAAAAGCGCCAATATTGCCCTTGGGATCGCGAGGAGATCCATTCCACGTCGTCGGCACGACACATTGATAATTGTCGATCTTGGCGTCCTTGATCTTGATCCAGTGCCCGAGTGCACCGCGCGGCGCCTCCGTGAACCCGTAGCCCTTGGCCTCCTTGCGCCAGCTTTCCGGCTTCCACCTGCTGACATTGGCAGTTGCCGTATTGCCTGCCTTGATGTGGATTACCAGCTTATCCTGGAAATAACGCATCTGATGCGCCGCCCACTGGCATTCGAGCGCCCGCGCCGCAGTACGGCCAAGCGTCGAGAACAGCGCAGTCAGGGGAAGATTGAGCCCCTTGAGCAGTCTCTCGGCCGGCTCCTTGAACTCGGCTTTGCCTTGCGCATAACCGATGATGTATCGCGCCAACGGCCCGACCTCGACGGAGTGGCCGCGCCAGCGCGGCGCTTTGATCCAGGAGTACTTGCCGCCTTCATCGAGTTCCTTGATATCTGTTTTGCTGCCTTTGAGTTTTGGCCCAAGTTCAAAACTCGCCTCGGTGATACCGTCCCACGGATGCAGTCCACAGCAATCGCTGGGGTACTTATACCATGAATGCGCGACGAATTCTTGGATCTGCTCGGGATCACCATGGTCGATCGGCAGTATCTCCTTGAGATTGCCATCAAGAATGATCCCGCGCGGCAGCTTGAAGCTCTTCGCGGAACAGTCATTGGCGTTTTCGGGGATGTCCCCATAGGACATCACGCTTTTGCTCGAAAGTCCGCCGCCATGGAGCCAGTCCTTGTAGAACGAGCAGATCGCGGCAATGTCGGGCAGGTAGACCTGCTCGACAAACTCGATCGAACGATCGATGATCGAGGACACGATGTTCAGTCGCTCCATATTGATCGCACCCACCGCACCAGTTCCGTCGATGTTGATCGCGCAGGGCACGCCGCCGACCAGCCAGTTTGGATGCGGGTTCTTGCCACCATAGATAGCTTGGATCTTGACGATCTCCTTCTGGAAGTCGAGCGCTTCCAGATAATGCGCTACAGCCATCAGGTTCGCTTCCGGTGGCAGCTTGTAGGCCGGATGCCCCCAATAGCCATTCTTGAACGGACCGAGTTGCCCTGATCCGAAGAATTTGGTGAGCCGGATCTGCAAATCCTTAAAATAGCCCGGGGACGACAGCGGCCAAGGCGAGATAGACTGCGCCAGCGCGGAGGTCGACTTGGGATCGGCCTTGAGCGCGGAGACGACGTCGACCCAATCCAGCGCGTGCAGGTGATAGAAATGTACGAGGTGATCATGCACGAGCAGGCACAACTGCATGATGTTGCGGATCGAATTTGCATTCTCCGGAATCGTAATTCCTAGTGCATTTTCAACTGCGCGCACCGAGGTGAGCGCATGGGTGCCGGTGCAGACCCCGCAAATCCGCTCGGTGAACGCCCAGGCGTCGCGCGGATCGCGCCCGCGCAGGATGACTTCGATGCCACGCCACATCGTCCCGCTTGAGACCGCATTGCGGATCACATTATCGGAATCGAGATTGGCTTCGACGCGCAGGTGGCCTTCCACCCGCGTCAGCGGATCGATGACGATTCGCCTGCCGGAACGATCGAGATTGAACCCATTCGGTGTCTGGACGGCCACCGTCGCCCCCTCCTCAACTCGGTTTGCTTTTTTGGGCTGCGCGATCCGGCTTGTGGGTCAACCGCTTCACGGCGGTGACCGCCGCATGGGCAGCGACGGTTAGCCCAACCACGCCGGCAGCGGCCATGCCGATTTGGTCGGCGTTCTCCTCGATGCCGAACTGCTTGATGGTCGTGAGTCGGTCGTAAAATGACCCTTTATCCCAGAAGCCGTCTTCGGAGCAGCCGAAGCAGCCGTGGCCGGATTGAATCGGAAATGAAACGCCGCCGTTCCACCGAAGGGCCGAACAGGCATTGTAAGTGGTTGGCCCCTTGCAGCCCATCTTGTACAGGCAATAGCCCTTGCGTGCGTACTTATCGTCCCACTCTTCGACGAATTGGCCAGCGTCGAAATGGGAACGCCGATAGCACTTGTCGTGAATGCGCTCGGAATAAAACATATTTGGACGCCCTTGACGATCGAGCTCAGGAAGCTTTCCGAATGTGGTGATGAAAGTCACGAGACCACTCATGACCTCTGCGATAGGCGGGCACCCGGGCACCTTGATGATCGGCTTGTTGGTGATTACCTTATCGATCGGCGCCGCGCCAGTCGGATTGGGCTTGGCCGCCTGCACGCATCCCCAGGACGCACACGTGCCCCAAGCGATGATCGCCATGGACTCTTCCGCCATCGACCTGAGCTTTTCAACGAACGGCTTGCCGCCGTCAATGCAGAACATGCCATCCTCCTTCAGCGGCGGATTGCCTTCGACGGCGAGCACATACCTGCCTTTGTACTTGGCACGAGTTTCCTCCAGGATGGCCTCGGCCTGATGTCCTGCCGCCGCCATGATCGTATCGTCATAGTCGAGCGAAATCATCGACAGCAGCGCGTCCTTGATCAAGGGATGGCCCGAGCGGATAAAGCTCTCCGAGCAGCAGGTACACTCGAGCCCGTGCAGCCAGATGACGGGCACACGCGGTTTGGTCTCCAGGGCGTTGGCAATACTGCTTGCGGCGAGCGGACTAAGTCCCAAGCTCGCGGCAGTCAAACTGCAGAATTTGTGGAAACTACGACGCGTGATACCCTGACGTCTGATCACGCTGTAGAACGTTTCCGTTGCACCATCCATGAAGCCTTCCATGTGAGTTGTCGTCGGCCGTAACGAATTGCTGACGTTCAGCAAGAAACAGGCCACCGAAGCGAAACCCTAGACAGATACCAAGCCAGCGCTTCGGGATTTGCGGATTGTCGAAACCAGCCAGCGAGCCAGAAGCTGCGCCAATGATCTGTCATGCTAATGGTGTCCGGTTTTGGACGTCGATGTGAGCACTTCAACAGAGCAGCACGATGGTTCAGCACTGCACGGCGACTACGTCATACTCGCTCTTGCACGACCGCGACACTCACGTGTCATGCCGATTGTTGAATAGAATTGGTGCAGTTGACGGGCACCGCACTGCCCCCCGGTTTTAAAAAGACTTGTCGATTGCTGACCGATGGGGTGTTAAAGCCGCTCATAGTCGCAACTGCGCAAGCAGCACGTACCAAAGCGGCGGTCGAGCGACGAAGAGACGCCGCAATGGATTGAGCCGCGATGCGCACGCTGCCTTCGCGTTTTAGGCCTGATCGAATCCGACTGCCTTTGATTCAAAGCGGCTCGCCGCACGGCATCGCTACGGGATTGTGGGCGAGAGCCTGGACGTTCAGAGCTATCATAGGAGCGTTCATCGCGCGAGCCGATCGATAGCAAGGCGCGATCGTCTTGGCGCATCGCAACACCAAACCCCCTTGCAAGAGCTTCTTCGCGATGACGGAGGCGATCTCGTTTTTGAAGCACTGGTGCGATCCGGCCGACGCGGATAGCAGTCGACGGCGCCGCTTTCAGTCGACATCGATGCGTAGCAGCAACACTGTCTGCCTGCTACCCCAAACGGTTCAGCGAGCCTTTCGACGGAAAGCGAATTATCGGATTATTGCAGCATAGACGATATACTGGACTTGTTCGCGGTAATACTTCCGGATTTCTCCGGGCGCTGCCGTTCCGACCACCACGACGAGACGCTCCTTTGGGTCGCAGAAAAATTGTGTCCCGTAGGCGCCGGTCCAGGTGAACTCACCTGGATTGCCCGGAACCGCCGAGAGACCCTCGTTTGTGCGTACAGCCACTCCGAGCCCGAAGCCGAAGCCGGCACGGTGCGCTTCCACATTGGCGACCTTATTTTTGATCTCTGGCCCGAGGTGGTTGGAGATCATGTGGCGCACCGTCTTCGGACCGAGAATGCGCTGCCCATCGAGCTCCCCGCCGTTGAGCAGCATTTGTCCAAAGCGCACGTAGTCACCGACTGTCGCAAATGCGCAGGCTCCCCCGCAGTCAAACTTCGTTGGACTTTCGAGGAGCTCGATGACTTGTGGCTTTCCCGTCAGCGGGTCGTCTGGAAATGGATGCGCGAGGCGCTCGCGTTGCGATTCCGACAAATGGAAAGTGGCATCCTGCATTTCGATGGGCCTCCACAGGTTGCTGGCAAGATAGTCGCCCAATCGCTGTTCGCTGACCTGTTCCACAACAGCTCCCAGCACATCGGTCGAGAAACCGTATTCGAATTCCGTCCCCGGTTGGTGCGCTAGCGGCAGCTTGGTAATGGCTTCGATGAACGCCTGCTTATCGCCCCTTAGTGGCGGAGCGGCGAAATCAGGATAGAGACGCGCCACTTGGTCTGAGCTGTCGGGCGCCGCGCCATAGGTCAGCCCGGATGTGTGGCGATATAGATCGTGGATGTAGATCGGAGACCTCTGCGTTTGAAATTCTAATGAGCCGTCATGCTGTGGCACTCCCACCTTCATGTTTGCGAATTCTGGGTAGTAATCCGTAAGCCTAGCCTGTAGAGGCAGGCGACCTTGCTCCATGAGGATAAGCCCCGCAACGGCCACCATCGGTTTCGTCATAGACGCAAGCGCGAACATCGCATCGAGCCGCATCGACCTTCCTTTTGCAGGATCGAGTTGCCCGTACGCCTTGTAGTGAATCAGCTTGCCGTCTTTGGCGATTGCAACCACCGCGCCCGGCACGCGTTTACTCGCGATCTCGCGAGCGAAGAACTCGTCTAGCTTGGCGAGGCGCTGCTGAGAAACACCGACGTCATCGGCCGTCGCTTCGGGCAGAGGCGCGGAGTGCAATGAATTGAAGCCGATTCCAGCAGCCGCCGCGGCCATAACAAGCTTGTTCATTGTAGCCTCGCAAGGATGGATGATCGGCTTGCAATACTGCTGCTCGGTCGTGATCGGATATGTCTGGCCGGTAGGCCCAAGACGGTTCTATCCGGCTTGGTGCGCTTGCGTTCATGTGCCTCTCCTGGCACAGTGTCTGTCGATGAGGGCTAAAGTGAAGATTGCCGCAAAGGCGAACATCACCATACCGCCGGCAACCACACTCGCCTCGCGCCAGCGCGATGCTTGGACGTACTCTACGACGTAGGCTGACAACACTTTGGTGCGCCCAGGAATGTTGCCGCCGATCATCATCACGACGCCGAATGTGCCGATCGTATGAGAAAAGCCAACCACGGCCGCTTTAACAAACTCTAGTCGCGCCAGCGGCGCGCTGATGGTAATGAAGGCATACAACGGCGAAACGGGCGGCCTAGTTTCCAACGGGCGATCGCCTATCGTGACAAAGGCGTTACGGATCGGCTGCACCACCAACGGCAGCGCCGAGAGAACCGATCCGACCACGATTCCTGCGAAGGTAAAAGCGAGCGTGCGCTCGCCCCAGAAAGAGGCGAGAACGCCACCCGGTCCGCTGGGGCCGAGCAACACGAGTACGCAAAAACCGAGAGCTGTCGGCGGTAGCACCAGCGGCAGGGCGATCATCGTCGCCACCGCCTCGCTCAAAAGAGTCTTTGAGCGCGCCAGCCACCAAGCGAGGGGCACACCAATCACGAGGAGGATCACGGTCGTCACGCTGGCGAGCTCGATCGTGAGTGCAACGGATTGCGAAATCTCTGCCGAAAAGACCTCCATGTGCGTCAGCCCAACAGTGAGAGCAGGTCGCCGTACCGGCACAGTGATCGCCTGCACGTCCGGCTCGCCCAGCAATGTGGCGCAGATCGCCCTTTGGTTGCGCGGCGCTTCGTGGCGGCCGCCACATTCACGCGCGTCGTTTCCGCGAGCAAGAGCAGCATCGCACGCCTCATCGGCAACTCCTGTGACAGGGCCGCTTCGATCCTCTGACGGCGGCAGCCCCTCGTTCGTCATCAGCAATTCCTGTGCCGCGTGCGAACTTGGCGCGCTCTATGCTCAACGTGAGAGAAGTTCGCATAGAGACGTCGACGTCACTGTGGAGTGGACCTAACGCTTTGTCAGATTCCTGGCATCTTTGTTCCCGAGCAGACAGCGACACGCCGCGTAACGAAACGGAAAATTTGACGCCCCGAGAGATGCCCGTTTGGTTTGCCGACGGCTCAAACGCCGCACTCGCCGCGCCGGCAATGGAACGGATTGCAGGAAGCCTGCCGTTTGGCAGCAACGCGAACGATCAAGCTGAGAAATCATCGTCACGCTGCTTCTGCGACGCGACAAAAGCCGCGAGGGGCCGAGAGCGAAGGCCGCCTCTCGAGCAACCTGCCTAATGCGCATCGTTAGCACAGGCCTGGAGACAAATGCCCCGTGCACGAACGAGCTTTGCCGCTAGCGACAACGCAGTGCGTCCATCAAAGATTTTTTTCGCGCAATCGAGTGCCTAAACCAGGCTTCCATCGCGTGGATGCCTGTAATCCAAACTATCAATTTTACTAATGTCACGTACTGTTGCATCCATCTCAGCAGTCGGCGCATATCGATCACGCTAGGGTTTCCAGGCGAGACGTGACTCCGCTAATGCGCGCAGCCGATCAAGATACGAGTCACGCTGCAACTTCTTGTTCGACCTTGCGAACGTGGTCCGAGCACTCAAACCGATGCCACCCGGAGATGACGGCTTGTCCGCGGCCGCTTAATCGACCGCAGTTTGCGCATCTGGTGCATATCTTGCTTAGCGAGAAAGATAACGTAACTGAACGCCTGCCTTTGGAACGACGCGTCGGCTCTCGGAACCGTCTTCAATCGGACACGGCTAAAATGATGAGTCTCGTATGACGCTGCCGCCTCTCAATCACGCGGCGGCTCACATTCGAGGATATTCGGGAAGGAAGCGTCATGACCACCATGGCAACTGCGGCGCCCGCGCGCGCGTCGCAAGCTTGGTATAAGATTCTCTACGTCCAGGTGCTGATCGCGATCGTGATTGGCGCCGTGGTCGGCTGCCTATGGCCGTCCGTCGCGACCAGCGACTGGGTCAAGGCGCTCGGTGACGGGTTTATCAAGCTCATCAAAATGGTGATCGCGCCGATTATTTTCTGCACCGTCACATCTGGTATCGCGCATATTCAAGATGCGAAGAAAGTCGGGCGCGTCGGCGTCAAGGCGCTGGTCTATTTCGAGATCGTCTCCAGTTTTGCCTTGCTGTTGGGCCTTGTTATGGGCAATCTGGTCCAAATCGGCCATGGCCTTGCGGTCAAGCCGGATGCTGCGGCGGTCGCCAATTACGTCAAGCAGGCGGAAGCCTCGAAGACCGTCGATTTCTTTGTCAACATCATTCCCGATACTGTGGTCGGCGCCTTTGCTCGCGGCGATGTTCTGCAGGTTCTCCTGTTCGCGATCCTATTCGGCTTTGCGCTGATGGCGCTGGGAAACCGTGGTGAGCGGCTGCGCGGCATGATTGACGACGTGGCGCACGCGGTGTTCGGCGTAATCGCTATCATCATGAAAGCCGCCCCGATCGGCGCCTTCGGCGCCATGGCCTTCACGATCGGCAAGTTCGGGCCGGCAGCACTCGGCAATTTGATCGGTCTGATCGCGCTGTTTTACGCGACGGCGGCGCTATTTGTGGTTGTTGTGCTCGGTTTGATCGCGCGCCTCGTCGGCTTTTCAATCTTCAAGTTCATTGTCTATATCAAGGACGAGATTCTGATCGTGCTCGGCACTTCGTCCTCTGAAAGCGCGCTGCCTCAATTGATGGAGAAGCTCGAGCGGCTGGGCTGCTCCAAGCCCGTGGTCGGCCTCGTGGTGCCAACTGGCTACTCCTTCAACCTCGACGGCACCAATATCTATATGACACTTGCGACATTGTTCATTGCCCAGGCACTCGGGGTCGATCTCACCTTTGGCCAGCAGCTCACGATCCTGCTCGTGGCAATGCTAACGTCGAAGGGGGCAAGCGGCGTCACCGGCGCGGGCTTCATCACGCTCGCTGCAACGTTGTCGGTGGTCAACCCAGCGCTGGTACCGGGCATGGCAATCGTGTTTTCGATCGACAAGTTCATGAGCGAGGTGCGCGCCCTTACCAACATCACCGGCAATGGCATCGCCGCCGTGTTCGTATCCTGGTGGGAAGACGAGCTCGAGCACGCGACGCTACAGGCCCGGCTCAACCAGCCCACCGTCTCCACCAATATCGACACTACAAGCACAATGAGGTAGGTCCCGAATCTTAACCGCCGCCATTCGAAGACGCCTCGAATGCAAGCGCAGCCACATTTCTCGTAATTCGAATCGGCACAACCGACTTGATACGAGTCGGAACTTTTTCGCGCGATCTCCAGTGCGCAGCGCCTTGCTCCGCGTTGCGCCCGGCAGCCGCCCCTGAAACGATGCCGCACGCGAGCAAGAGAGTAGGAGCTTTTTTTACAGTCATTTTCAAGCGCGTCTTTCGCGGTCAAGGCTCCCGGCCATTTGAACGCTTGTGCACCATTTGCCGAGCCAGACAACAGGACTGCGACAGAACGTGCCCGGCCTGACGGACCTAGCTGTTGGTCCGCCTACAAATGCCCATATGCGCGGTCACCGCATTTGCCTCGCCCGACCAACGACGTGGTAGCGATCTTGCTGACGCAACTCGTGTCCGTTGTTAAGATGCGCGCTGCGCATCAGACCGTGATGGGTGTGATCAGCATGGATTAGATGGCACCTCGACGGAGCCGTGGCGGCTCGTACACGGCTAGTGTCGGTTAGGCGTCACTGTGCGCGCTCGGTTCCGGCTAGCCACTCGAGACAAGTCCTCCGCACCTACGCGTGATGGCCTGAACGCTAGATAGCAATCGCGTTGCTTGGCCTTCGTGTCTCGGCACATGACCATTGCGCTTTCTTCCGCATGACCGATCGTGCCGGCGAGATGAGTGGTCCGGCAGCTTGTCCCTGTTCTTTCCGGGTTCGGCGAGGCGCGCGTGATTGTTTTGCCTCAACGTCTTGGCTGACCTGCAGCCGCTGTCCTCGTACCGCTGGCTTAAGGGGTTGTCCTCGGCCGCAGCCTCGAGCGCCTGCCGGGAGGCTATCGGCAGCGGAGGAAAGCAGACATCTCAACTTCGATTGCAGGCGTGTCAGCCTGCGCCATATTGGAAGGTTTAGGACAACTATACGTATGTCTGTAATGCGTTTTTTCTCGGCGCGTGCTCAGTTCAGCCGCAAGCAATCGATCTCGGAACCGCTCACCAGCGGGTCTTGTGGCCGAGGATTGCCCCATTTTTGCCTAAAATGTTATAGCTCTCCCGCCGGAGAACAGGCCGGACGGTATCACAATGTGTAGCCAGATCAGCAGTTTTAAACGTTCAGGCCCTCAGTTTACCTTCGGCAGCATAACGCTGGCCGTGGTAACACTGGCTTGCTTGTACCTTCAGGCGCATTTCGCCGCGACGGCGTTCGCCTATTTGTTGGTGGTATTGCTGTTTTCGTTGATGGGCAGCTTCATCGCGTCGTCCGCGCTTTGCATCCTAGCCATCGTTGCTCTCGCTTACTATTTTGCGCCGCCGGCGTTCAGCCTGCGAATCGATGACCCCCAAGATCTTCCGGTGGTTGTTGCATTCTTTATTGCCTCGATTGTGGGGACGCACCTGATCGGAAAGCTCCGCCAGGAAAGAGAGGCTGCGCGTGTGGCTGCGGCCAAGCTTCAGCGGAGTGCGGCCGACTTGGAGGATCGCGAAAAACGATGGCGCGCAATCTTCGAGCACAATCCGGCCATGTATTTCATGGTCGACGAAGCCGGCACGGTCCTCAACGTCAATACGTTCGGCGCGACACAACTCGGCTATGCTCGTGCTGAACTGATCGGTCAATCCGTGCTGGGCGTATTTCTTGAGGAGGATCGCGCGTTCATTCGCGAATGCGTTCGGACGTGCCTTGAGGATATCGGACAATCGCGCACGTGGGACGTCCAGAAGGTCAGGAAGGACGGCTCGGTCTTGTGGGTACGTGAAAACGCGAAAGCCATGCTCTGGGCCGATGACCAGCCCATTGTCCTTATAGCCTGCGAAGATATCACGGAGCGAAAGCGGACCGAACTTGCCCTGCAGCGGAGCGAAGCACATTTGGCCCAGGCGCAGGAGTTGAGTCATACAGGCAGCTTCAGCTGGAACACCACTACGGGCGAGGCCTTCTGGTCAAAGGAAACATTTCGGATTTTCCAATTAGATTCTGAGACTGTCCCAGGGCCGCAGCTCGTCGTTGAGCGCACTCATCCAGATGATAGGGCTTCGGTTAAAGAAACTATTGATCGAGCGATGCGAGACCCGAGCGATTTCGAGCACGAATACCGGTTGCTGCTACCTGACGGCTCGGTGAAGCACATCCATGCGCAGGCACGAGCCACGAGAACTGCGTCTGGTGACATCGAGTTTGTTGGGGCAGCTACGGATATTACGGCGGCGAGGCGAGCAGAACAGCAGCTGCGCCGCAGCGAAGCATATCTGGCCGAAGCCCAGCATCTCAGTCACACGGGCAGCTGGTCCTGGGACGTCTACGGTCTAGATTTCGTGTATCGCTCCGCCGAGGTCGATCGTCTGTTTGGCTTTAGCCCACAAGAACCGGTATCGATAGAGACCATTCGATCGCGCATCCATCCGGACGACTTGCCGCGGCTGCAGGAGGTGCGGCGCCAGGCGATTGAACACAAGGAGGGGCGGTTCGAATATGATTTCCGTATTGTTTTACCAGATGGCGGGATGAGGCGCATACACTCCGTTGCGCACGTGGTGGTCGGCAGCGATGGTAACGTCAGCGAGCTGATCGGAACGCATATGGATGTCACCGAGCAACACGCAGCTAGGGAACGCCTGGAAACCACACTTGCCGCGCTGCGCGAAAGCGAACAGCGCTTTCGCGACTACGCCGAAACAGCTTCCGACTGGCTCTGGGAGACTGGGCCAGATCATCAGGTCACTCACTTGTCCGAGCACACCAGCGCTGCGGGAATTTTGGCCACAGGATTGATGGGCCTGCTTCGCTGGGACATTGCGTGCGACGTCGAAGAGGAACCCGAGAAGTGGCGGCAGCATCGGGCGACGTTGGAGGCCCATCTTCCGTTTCGGGATCTCGTCTACCGCACCGTGAATCGGACAGGCTCTCCGATCTACGTCCGCACGAGTGGCAAGCCTTTTTTCGATGGAAACGGCAATTTTCTCGGTTACCGTGGGGTCAGCACTGACATCACCGCTACCATTCGCGCCGATCAAGCCGAACAAGAACTACGAAAGGCACAGGCGGAGCTTGCGCATGTGACGCGTGTAACGACGTTAGGAGAGCTGACAACTTCCATCGCCCACGAAATTAACCAGCCACTCGCCGCTATCATCAGCAACGCCGATGCTTGCCTCGGTTGGATGGGTCGCGAAGCTCCTGATCTTTCCGCCGCGCGTTCTTCGGTGGAGTGGATCATCGAAGACGCAATCCGGGCAAGCGAGGTGATCCGTCGTATTCGCGCACTCGCGAAGAAAGGCGAGATTGAGATGGTGCCGCTCGATATCAATGAGGTCGTTAAGGACGTCATTGCGTTGGTAACACGAGAGCTGGTGAGCCACCGAGTGACGTTACGAACCGAGTTGACGGCAGCGCTGCCTGCAATCCTCGGCGACCGGATTCAGCTACAACAGGTGATCATCAATCTGGTGATGAACGGAATCGAAGCCATGGACGCTGTAACAGACCGGACGCGCGAACTGCTGATTCAATCATCAAAGGACGACATGGGGCAGGTGCAGCTTGCCGTGACCGATTGCGGCGTCGGGGTCGCCGAGGACGACGCGGACCGCGTCTTAGATCCCTTCTTCACCACCAAGTCGAGTGGCCTTGGAATGGGTCTTTCGATCTGCCGGTCGATCGTGGAAGCTCACGGAGGGCGGCTGTCAATGGTCGACAGACATGGGCCGGGCGCGACGTTCCAGTTTGCCCTACCATTGCATGAGGAGGTCATCTCGTGACAAGGTGCTTTGACTCGCCAAGTGAAGGCAGCAATGCCGAGGCCTCGACAAAGGCGATCGTCTTCGTCGTCGAGGATGACATCTCCATGCGTCGCTCGCTTACGAACCTTTTTAAATCGGTAGGGTTGGACGTCGTTGCATTCGGATCGGCCCGCGAAATGCTGCAGAGCACAATTGCGGACGTTGTTAGCTGTCTAGTTCTTGATGTTCGGCTGCCAGGCTTGAGCGGCCTTGAGTACCAGACCGAGCTGGCGAGGTTGAACATACATATTCCGATCATTTTTATTACCGGCCATGGCGACATTCCCATGACCGTCAGGGCCATGAAGGAAGGAGCGGTCGATTTTCTCAGCAAGCCGTTTCGCGATCAGGAACTGCTTGATGCCGTGGTTGCGGCGACCGAACGCGATCGCAAAAGACGGAAGGCTCAGCAGACCGTCGCAAACCTGCAGTCTCTATTTGAGACCTTAAGCCCGCGCGAGCAGGCGGTGATGAAACTGGTCGCTACCGGCCTGATGAACAAGCAAGTAGCCGCCGAGCTTGGGCTCGCCGAAATTACGGTCAAGATCTACCGGGGACACGTCATGAAAAAGATGCGTGCCCGGTCGCTCGCCGACTTGATCAGAATGACTGAGACGCTGGGAATTCGCACCAATCGTCCTGAACAAACCCAAGTATGATTTTACAATTTCATTTCTCGAGCCCACTTTCGCCGAAAGTGGCTAATGCTTTGGCAGCCACCATTCCTGCGCCAGGAGGGCTCGTCTTGTCCACGCCTTTGATTTCCGTCGTTGACGACGACGCCTCAGTCCGTGCGGCGACAGAGAACCTTTTGAAATCGCGTGGCTACATCGTCCAAATATTTGCGTCGGCCGAGGAACTCTTGCGGTCGCCGCAGTTGAACGAGACATCCTGTGTCATTACCGATGTGCAGATGTCGGCTATGAGCGGCTTGGAGCTGTTGGCAGAGATGCGGACGCGTGGTTACGACGCACCGTTCATTTTCATTACTGCTTTCCCCAACGACCGCGTGCGCGCCTCAGCGCTGGGCGCCGGAGCGATTGGCTTCCTTGCCAAACCCTTTGGCGGACAAGCGTTAATCGAGTACATCGACACCGCACTGAAGGCGCGTGGCGGCCGAGTCGGGATCTGACGCAATCAACCTGCAGCGCTTGAGTTCATGTCCGATCTAAACGCTCATGCGACGACGATCTCGCCACCGATCAACCTCTTCGCGGTCGGACACGCTACTTGCTCTAAAATCGGGCGAGCGAGAGGCCAATTGTTGCCTTGTGGATGCCTTACCGACTATCGCCAGGCGGCTACATTGGTGCAGAACAACTTGCCGCTGCGAGGAACGGAGGGCACGCCGGCTCGACTCATTCTGCAGGTCGACGTTCAACGTAATGCTCACCTAAAGCGATCGACGAGCCTAAGCATTTCTTAACTCCGTCTGGATCGAGGCTATATATTCCATTGCAGAGTGGAGCTGGCCGAGAGCGCTCGACAAAGCAAGAGATTGGCTGTGCGCAGCCCGACTGCAGTGACCATGCCAACGGAGCTTCGCCCAGGACAACGCTTCACGTCTTGTGTTGAGGCTTTTCTGGTGAAAGAGCTCTGCACGATGCTCGTGCTTACGGCGTCGTGATGTCCGTTGACGCATGCCGGCCAGCCTTGTCCATAGGGACGCCGCTTCGCTGTGCATTTCCTTGCCCACCGATTCACGGCAGGCGCCCACGCCCTTACTACTTCGTAGGCGTCATCTGTAGAAGACTTCTGCCTCCAAGCAGTCCAAACTGCTCGGCGCAGCACGCCCGGCCCCTGGGGGGCCGGGCGCACTTTGGCGGCACCCCATGCAGGTTCTCGCCGCAGCGAGCATTGTCGCAATTGCCTTGCGCCGTGAGCTCCTACTCCCAAGGCGCAAACAAATCAGCAACCGCTAAGCCAAGAAGCAGTCTGGGGGTAGTATTCTGAGCCGACTCAGAGGAACTCCCAGCCGAAACGGCAATAAACGCAGAGGAGCCCGGAGCAGGCTAGATAGGGCCTACTCCATGGGGCCATATCTCCGGGATCCCATGGTCACATAAAATCATCCTCATAATCGTATGTTGAGGAGCTCGCTGGGATCTCGGTATCACTGCCTTCACTGTCGCCATCTTTGGAAAGATACCGCGCAGCAGTGCCTTTTCGCTGCCATTCGCCGTCGCTATTCCTTACCCATTTGTCTGACTTCTCTGGGTCGAGAACCATGTTGTCGTCGTCAACCTCGACGAACCCCATCTTTGCCGCACGGGCTCTTGCTTCCGGATTAGCCGGACGCAAATTGAGCAGCGGCCGTTTGCCTTCCATTCGAAGTTGATGCTCGAGCAGAATATCGCCAGCGTTCTCGACGAGCGGATGAACGACCTGAAGATCTACGGTAGACGTCGTCCCGGATCGCCCAGGAAACAGCTCCTTCCACCTTTTGACGTCGAACTTCGTCATGCTGTCGCCGCCTTCCATTCTTAGAAGTCCGACACTCTTGTTGCCCAATTGGTAGCTGAAGTATCGCGCATTCTCGGAATCCCGGGTGGTCCCGTAGTCTTTGGCAAGTTCTGCAGTTCGCTTTGCCTTGGCGGACACGAACTCGGAGTACTCGTGGGGGTTGTCGGCGATGTACTTGATTTCGTCGCCATGATAGGCCTCCGCGGCTTTTCGGAATGACTGACGATCGTTGAACTCCATTATGGGAGGGGTTGAAACGAGCGAATACGGTCTTGTTGCCGAAGATGAACCGCCAGTCGAGCCAGATTCGGCTAAGCGCATATTGGCGAACGCATCCGCAAAGCTGTCCGCGTCCTTTTGCTCATCACTTTCGGCAAAGTGAGAGGATTGGAAGTAGGACGAGCCGTTGATCCGATTATACATGGCGATTGGTGCTCCCGTCGGACATACATTTCCGCATCTAGTTTAGGCTTGTTAGGCCCAGCGGCGCTGATAGGGAGCCTGGCTTACCAAAACCTGACGTGGTCCTGCTGGCCGCCCTCACGCTGGCTTGTCACAGGGCCTTCTTCTGAACGACACCGCGGCACGCTCGTCCCATTGCCATTCATCAGGTTTGATGAGAGGCCGCGAGCACGTCCGAGGATGCTGCTCCATTAGGAATTGGGTCGATCGATGATTCATCTGCTGACGCCAATCGGATCATACTCTTTTCGGAGTTCTGCCCCGCCGCCTCATATCTGGGTCTTCTTTTCAACGTTCCAGTGGAGCTCGCGGACGAGCCGTCTTCGCCGATTTCCAGACTTTGACCAAAGATATTGCCTGCGCCAGAAGCGTAATCTAACTTCGACTCGTGGAAGCGCGATCCGCGCGTTCGGCGTCAACGCTCATTTATCCAAATCCGCATTTCGCCTTCGCCGCGATTAGCCCAGCTGATCCACGGAATGAATGTCAGTCGCTGCGGTTCTAGCTGTCCAGGTACTTTGTCGTATTGATAAAGCGCCGCTTCTTCAGAATGCGTGTGTTGCAACCGTGCCCCGTTGGCCTGAAGCAAAATCTTGCCGTTAAAGATACCAGTTCCTTCGATAAGGGAAAACCGGCTGTCTGCATGAAGCCAAACGTTGTGTAACTCGGTTCCGTTGTCGACTTCCTCCAGACAATAAATTAACGGTCACGCTGGATGGCCACCTTGCCGACCAAATTGCGAACTTGTGGATGGCCGTATACGCGACGCACTTGCATCGGCAGCGATAGTGTGACGCGATCTCCCTGCCGCCATGTTCGGCGAATGTGCAAATAGCCCTTGCGCGGTTCGCAATTCACAGGCTCGCCGTTCAGGCTCGCCTGCGGCGAGCTGCACCATTCCGGCAGGCGCAGGGCGAGCGTGTGGGCAATTGGCGGCGCAGATTCGACGGCGATTTCCACCTCGTCTCTCCAGGGATAGCTGCCGCTTATGAGCAACCGCAGCGCATGTCCGTCGACGGATATTGCCACCTTATTACCAACGTAGAGATTTACATAGAGCGCGTCGGTGCGGGGCGTGTAGATGTAATGACCAATCGATGTGAAAAGGCGTGCGATGTTAGGTGGACAGCACGCGCAGCCAAACCAGCGTCGTCGTACCGGCGAGTCATGATTGTAGATGCCATTAGATCTCAGCGTTTTGGGATGCACTTCGAGCGGGTTAACATAGAAATAGTGACGTCCGTCGAACGCGATACTGCCGAGAACGGTATTGTAGAGCGCGCTCCATCACGTCCGCATAGCGCCCGTCCAGTTCCATCTCCAGCATACGGCGCGCGAACATCAGCAGGCCAATCGACGCGCAACTTTCCGCGTACGCCGTGTCATTCGGTAAATCGTAATCGCTGCTGAACGCTTCGCCGGCGTCTTGCGAGCCGATGGCTCCAGTAACATAGATCTGGCGCTGGACCATGTTTTGCCATAGGCGTAGGCAAGCTTGGCGCTGCTGCTCATTCTGGCGCAGACGCGCGAGATGAGCTACCGCGGTCATGAGATATACAAAAAGAACCGCATGACCAGTTGCACTCCGCTGCTCCGAAAGCGGCAAGTGCGCTTGGCTATACGCTTTATTTTTTATCATCCAAGGCATGCGGTCCGATTTGGGGACGCAGGATTGCTGGCGCTTCTCGTACTCAATGTCGTAAAAGTGTGGCTCGGTGCCGCGTTGCTCCACGAAAAAATTGGCTAGCGTGAGATATCGCTGCTCCTTTGTCGCTTCGTAGAGGCGTGCCAACGCAAGTTCGATTTCCGGATGGCCATCGTAGCCGTGCAACTGATCGCGCTCCGGGCCGAAAACTGTGCCGAGGTGGTCAGCAAGCCTGCAAACGACCTCCAGCAATCGCCGTTTGCCAGTCGCCTGAAAGAACGCGACACCCGCTTCAATCAAATGGCCCGCGCAATAAAGCTCGTGGCACTCCGCTAGGTTGGTCCAGCGCTCCTGAGGCGCGTTCAGTATGGATAGGTGTTGAGATAGCCGTCGCCGCATTGGGCGGCCGCAATCAATTCAATCAGCTCATCGGCGGCTTTCTCCAGGTCTGGATTTGGTGCCTGGCATAGCGACCATGCAGCCGCTTCAAGCCATTTTGCGACGTCGCTGTTCTGGAAAACCGTGCCATGGAACTCCCCCCTCGCACGTCCGGCGGCAAGGCGGAAGTTCTCTACCGCGTGGCTCGGTATCGCATCGGGATCACGATCGTTCAGCACCTCCCATTGGTAGGGAATTGCCACTTCCCTGACCAGCTGCTGGCATTTCCCAATCAGCGGATCCGAGACCTGTAGGTTGTGAAGATCGACTTCGGCCACATTCCGATCATTCATCTCGTTCCTCCTTGGAGTGTGGCGAACGGACGCCTAGCCTGGCAAGCCATCTCACCACGATTGCGTTGTTGGGTTGTGGCCCTGAGATTTGCGGCTGCACAATCGTATTCTCGGTGCGAGCGTTCAAACGATAGAAATGGAGAGGCTGCCCAAAGGCGCCGCACTCCAGACATGCGTTGACAGCAGTCGCGTTCGAGGAGCGGGACAGCAATTCCCGTGCCGAAAATGAGGAGCGGTTCTTCTTTCAACCCGATCTGCGGCTCCGCGGTATGAGCCCGATGCGATCGCTGGCCACCGACCGGATTTGCCAGTCGTGCTAAATCCCGCGTCGCCACAAGGATGGTCGATCCTCCTATCCGAGCGGGTCGGTTGTCGCTGGGCCAGATAATGGCCAATAGTACTCGCCTGTCGCATATACGGCGGGCGCGCCGCGTCCTTCCGGTGCGGCGAACCATCTGCTATTGATTCTAGGCCCTGGAACTTGCGCGGGAATGTCCGGTTTCTAACAATCCTTTTGATGACAGGTAGCAGGTGGGAGGGCCGCGGTGGCGCGTGTGGCCCAACCGGATTGAATGAGCCGCTGCTACGCGCGATCTACGGAGGAAACTGGACTGCTAATCCTAGCAATCGTCCCGGGGTCGAAGTGCATGCTCAACTTGCCCGACATGGCGCGGATGCTGGCAATCGGGAAAAGTAAGTTGTCGCGCGTATGCGCTTCCAGTGAATAAGCCGCGACGGAGCGGCCACAAGCTGTCTACACCGACTTGCTCGCCGGCTTCGGCAAGATGCGAGGATGAGTTAGAGATATCTTTTGTGCATCGAGCTTCAGGCTGATTTGGCCCTGCAAGGCAGATAGCAGGCTGGGTAACCAAGAGCCGACTTGGATCTCCCAATTGTCCGTAATTCGTCGTTCGTGAAGAACGGCTAAGCGATTGAGCTAGAATCGCATTTTGTCGTTGTGGACTGGTTTGCGAATGCAGGGTTTGGTGCACCGGGCATCGGAGCCTTGCAATTTCATTTTCGGGATTCCGTCGAATCGCCAGCCATGATTCCGTCGTCGCATCGGAGGTGGCGATGCGACCGGAGAAGCACAGGACGACGAGATCGGGCGATCTGTTCCGGGCTAGGCTGGACCAGATCATCAATATGAAGCACGCGCTGCTTCGGCTCGCCGGCAAGGTCGATTGGGACTGGATCGACGGCGAGATCGCGCCGCTGTACAGCGAGAACGGCCGGCCCGGGATCGCGACCCGCTTTGTGATCGGGCTGC
>NZ_KB902788.1:0-130051 GCF_000379585.1 Bradyrhizobium sp. WSM2793
AAATACATCTCCCCCAAGAGGTTGCTCCACGTCACCCGCAGCCATTGGGGCATCGAGAATCAGCTCCATTGGGTTCTCGACGTCCATTTCGCTGAGGATGGCAACCGCTCGCGCTGTGACCACGCCCCCGAGAATCTCGCCATTCTGCGCAGGCTCGCCCTCAATGTTCTGCGAACCCACCCGGATCGCGCTTCCCTCCGGCGTAAAATCAAGCGCGCTGGCTGGGACAACGCATTCCTCTTGGCCACCCTCAGCCATATGCGATAGCCCTGCCACGTGCGGGGGAGGGGTGGGGAGGGGGTCTCTCCACGATCGAGAACCCCCGAGAGGAGAGCCCCCACCCGCCGCGCTCTGGCGCGCAATTGCGCTGCCGAGCGCGTCGACCTCCCCCGCAAGCGGGAGAGGTGCAGCGAGTGCTGGGCGACACTCGACCCGATAAGGCTACACATTCGACCCGTGGATCGCGTCGATCACGGCGTCCGTCACTTCCTTCGTCGTCGCCTTGCCGCCGACGTCAGGCGTCAGCACGCCCGCTGCGCAGACGCGCTCGACCGCCGCCATCAGCCTTGAAGCGGCGTCCTTCTCGCCGAGATGCTCGAGCATCTGCGCGCCGGTCCAGAAGGTCGCGACCGGGTTGGCGATGCCCTTGCCGGTGATGTCGAAGGCCGAGCCGTGGATCGGCTCGAACATCGAGGGGAAGCGGCGCTGTGGATCGATGTTGCCGGTCGGCGCCACGCCAAGGCTGCCGGCCAGCGCGCCGGCGAGGTCGGAGAGGATGTCGGCGTGGAGGTTGGTCGCCACGATGGTGTCGAGGCTTTTCGGATGCAGCGTCATACGCACCGTCATGGCATCGACCAGCATCTTGTCCCAGCTGACGTCCGGGAATTCGCCGGCGACCTCGGCCGCGATCTCATCCCACATCACCATGCCGTGGCGCTGCGCGTTCGACTTGGTCACGACGGTCAGGAATTTGCGCGGGCGCGACTGTGCGAGCTGGAACGCGTAGCGCATGATCCTGGTGACGCCAACGCGGGTGAAGACGGCGACTTCGGTGCCGACCTCTTCCGGAAGGCCCTTGTGGGCGCGGCCGCCCATGCCGGCATATTCGCCTTCCGAATTCTCGCGCACGATCACCCAGTCGAGGTCGCCGACACCGACATTGCGCAGCGGCGAGGCGACGCCGGGCAGGATCTTTGTGGGGCGCACATTGGCGTATTGGTCAAAGCCCTGGCAGATCGGCAGGCGAAGGCCCCACAGCGTGATGTGATCGGGCACATCAGGGGCGCCGACCGCGCCGAAATAGATCGCGTCGAATTTCTTCAGTTCGGTGAGGCCGTCGGCTGGCATCATCACGCCGTGCTTCTTGTAATAGTCCGAGCCCCAGTCGAACGTCTTGACGTTGAAGGCGAGGTCGCCGCTGCGCTTTGCCAGTGCCTCCAGCACGCGGATTCCGGCCGAGATTACCTCGGGGCCGATGCCGTCGGCGGGAATTGCTGCGATCGAATGGCTGCGCATGAGAATGCTCCGTTAAGAGATGGGGCCGGCATATCAGGCCGGCTGCGTCGTCGGCGAATCTAGACGGGAGTGCAGGGCGGACTCAATTGGCGCTGGTTTATACAAAAAAATGATATAATCCTCGCGAGACGAGAGGACCCGGGATGGAATTGCATCAGCTCCGATGCTTCGTGGCGGCGGCCGAGCAGTTGCATTTCGGCCGCGCGGCGCAGCAACTCCAGATGCTGCCTTCCGCGCTGGGCCGCCAGATCAGGCTGCTGGAGGAGGATCTGGGCACGCGGCTGTTCGCGCGGACGACGCGTGCGGTGTCGCTCACCGAGGACGGCACGACGTTGCTGCGCGATGCCCGCGCCATCCTCGCCCGGGTCGAGGCGGTCGAGAGCAACTTGCGCAACCGCTCGCGCGCCGGCGCTGCTCGGCGGCTGCGGATCGGTGCCATCGACAGCGCCGCCGCCGGGCTGCTGCCGCCGCTCTTGCGCGACTTCCGCGCCAAGCATCCTGATATCGCGGTACAGATCCTGGAGGACAAGACGGTCCGGCTGCTGCCGAAGATCCTGACGGGTGCGCTCGATCTCGCCTTCGTCCGCCCGCCCGGCCGCGCGGACAAGCGGCTCGAATTCCGCGATCTGCTCCATGAGACCGCGATCGTGGCCTTCCCGCAGCAGCATGCGCTGGCCCGGCGCAAGTCGATCACGCTGGCCGACATCGCCGACGAGGCGATGCTGGTGCCGGACCGCCGCTCGCGACCGCACAGCCACGACCTCACGGTGAAGCTGTTCGATCAGGCCGGAATGACGCCGCGCATCGTCCAGGTCGCCGACGAGAAGCAGACCATCATCAACCTGGTGGCGACGAAGCTCGGGGTTGCGATCGTGCCGCGCTGGACGATGCGGATGGCGGTGTCGGGCGTGCGCTTCGTGCCGCTGCGGCCAAGGCAGAGCGGGCCGGTCGGCCGGCTGCCGCTCGCCGCCGCCTGGCTGCGCGGCTCGCGCGATCCGGCCCGCGATGCCATGCTGGCGGTGCTCGAGGCGCGCATGCGCAGCTATGCGCGGGAGGCATGAGGGGCTATGACGGAAGCCCGGATCAGAGGTGAGTGCGATGACTGAACAGAGAGCTCCGAGCGAGTTGCGGGTCGCCATTGCCGGGCTGGGCTCGATCGGCACCAAGATCGCGACCGCGCTCGATCAGGGCATCGAGGGGCTGGCGCTGTCGGCCGTGGCCGTGCGTGATCCCGCCAAGCATCAGGCCTTCATCGGCGGTCTGCGTCATCCGCCGAAGATCCTGCCGATCGATCAGCTCGGCGAGGTCGCCGACATCGTGGTCGAGTGCGCACCGAGCAGCCAGTTGCGTGCGATCGTCGAGCCTGCCGTGAAGCGCGGCAAGGCCGCGGTCGTCGTCAGCGTCGGCGGATTGCTCGACAATTTCGATCTCGTCGATCTCGCCCGTGCCAATGGCGGCCGCATCATCGTGCCGACCGGCGCGCTGATCGGGCTCGATGCCGTCAACGCCGCCGCAATCGGCACCATCCATTCGGTGAAGATGGTGACGCGCAAGCCGATCGACGGACTGAAGGGCGCGCCCTTCATCGTTCAGAACAACATAGACATCGACAATCTGCGCGAGCCACTGAAACTGTTCGAGGGCAGTGCGCGCGAAGCGGCGAAGGGCTTTCCAGCGAACGTCAATGTCGCCGTTGCGTTGTCGCTGGCGGGCATCGGGCCTGATCGTACCGAGATCCAGGTTTGGGCTGATCCAACCGTGACGCGCAACGTTCACCGCATCGAGGTCGAGGCGGATTCGGCGCGGTTCTCGATGGGCATCGAGAACATCCCGTCCGAGAATCCCAAGACCGGTCTGATCACCGCGCTGTCGGTCATCGCGCTGCTGCGCAAACAGCGCGCGACGTTGTGCGTGGGGACGTGAGCGATCGAAGCGCTCCATCACCGTCATCCTGAGGTGCTTGCTCTGGGACGCGAATGCGGCGCAGAGCAAGCCTCGAAGGACGACGGCCCGGCTGCATCTCGGCCGTTCATCCTTCGAGGCTCCCGGCGCGATGCTGCGCATCGCGCCACTCGCGCCTCAGGATGACGGGACGCCTATGCGAGCGCCCGTGTCGCCTGGCTACCTTACGCGCCCGTGACGCGCCAGATCACGTTGCCGACGTCGTCGGCCATCAGCAGCGATTTCTTGTCGGGGCCGATCACGACGCCGACCGGGCGGCCGTAGGATTCCTTCTCGTCCGGGGACAGGAAGCCCGACAGGATGTCGCGACCGGGGCCGGACGGCTTGCCGTTTTCGAACGGGACGAACACCAGCTTGTAGCCGGACAGCTTGCTGCGATTCCACGAGCCGTGCTGGCCGATCACCATGCCGTCGGGGAAGCCCGGCAGCGTGCCCGCGGGCATCCAGCACAGGCCGAGCGAGGCGGTGTGGCCGCCGAGCGCGTAGTCCGGTTGAAGCGCCTTGGCGACCATCGCAGGATCCTGGGGCACGCGGTCGTCCACCGTCTTGCCCCAATAGCAATAGGGCCAGCCGTAGAAGCCGCCGTCGCGCACCGACGTCAAATAATCCGGCGGCGTCTCGTCGCCGAGCCCGTCGCGCTCGTTGACCACGGTCCAGAGCACACCTGTAGTTGGCTCCCACGCCAGCCCGACCGGGTTACGCAGGCCGGCGCCGAAAATGCGGTGCGTGCCGGCAACGAGGTCGAGCTCGTAGACCGCAGCGCGGCCTTCCTCGACCTCCATGCCCATCTCGGCGATGTTGCTGAGCGAGCCGACGCCGGCATAGAGCTTCTTGCCGTCGGGGCTTGCCAAAAGACTGCGGGTCCAGTGTCCGCTTGGCTTGAACGTCGTGAGCCGCTTGCCCGGCGCGGTGATGCGGTCGGCATTGGCGACGTAAGGGAAAGCCATCACGCCGTCGGTATTGCCGACATAGAAGGTGTTGCCGACCAGCGCCATGCCGAACGGCTGGCTGAGATTTTCCATGAAGGCGCCGCGTTGCTCGGCGACGCCGTCGCCGTCCTTGTCCCGCAGCAGCGTGATGCGGTCGGCGGACACGCCGAGCGCTGCGGCGCGCTGCATCGTTGCCTGCATCGCGTAGTGAAACACGCTGCGCGGCGCGCCAGCGATCTGCGTCGCCTCCGCGATCAGCACGTCGCCATTGGGCAGCACCTCGATCCAGCGCGGATGGTCGAGCCCGGTCGCGAACGCGTTGACCTTGAGCCCGGGCGCGACGGTCGGCTTCTGGCCCTCGCTCCAGCCGCGCGCGGTCGGCATCTTCAAAGTCGGGATCGCGCCTTGCGGCTTCGCCTCGGGAATGGCGGGCTTCTCTCCCCAGGCCGGCGCAGGCACGGTGCCCGACAGCTTCCGCCATTGCAGCGCGATGCCGCCGAGGAGCGCAACGAACTGCGCAAAGACGCTGGAGAAGGTCATGAGAGGGCCCCTGTTTGCGCGCGCATCCAACTGGCTGACGGGGCAGACGTCAACCTGTGGGGGGCGCCGGCCGGGCCTATTCCCGTGGAATGGCAGCCGATCGATTTTGCATGGGACGAACGCCGATGGCCTTTGCCCGGAGATCAGCGAGAGATTTGCCGCTCCAGCCGCCGTGCTGCGCGAAAATCGTCGAGGTGATGCATGTTCGGCACCAGCGCTGCCTCCTTGGACAGCAGGTGATAGACCCGCGCCACCGTGCGCTGCTTCTGCTTCGGCCGCCCACGCGGCAGCGCCCGCGCCTTGCGGACGGCGGCGATCGCGTGCTCGCGGAAATAATCGTAGGCGTCCGACATGGCTCGATGCTCGCGCAGGTGGCAGCTGTCGAGGGATAACGGGCTTGGAGAGGGGCGGTTCCTGGTTGAATGCTCCGAGTTGCGCCATTCCGTTCCCGTCATCCTGAGGTGCGAGCCATGGGGCGCAACGCGCCGCATGGGGAGCCTCGAAGGATGAAGGGCCCGGATGCATTGGCGGCCGTGCATCCTTCGAGGCTCGGCTTACGATGCATTCGCATCGCAAACCTCGCACCTCAGGATGACGGGACCAACAGCAGTCTTACGCGGAGAAAATAGTAGGAAGCTGCTACGCGCTCACCGCGGCGACAGGAACGGGATGATCATCGGCACGCGGCGGCAATAGGCGCCGTAGGCGTCCTCGCCGAGCTCCTTCGACAAAAACACCTCCTCCATCCGGCCCTTCTGCCACATGCCGAGCGAGATCAGAATCGCGCCGAGGATCGTCGTTACGAGGCCGATTGCGATGCCGGTGACGAGCATGCCGAAGATCAAGCCGGTGTAGATCGGGTGACGCACGATGCCGTAAGGGCCGGTGTCGATAACGCGGTGATCTTCTTTGTGGGTGATGGTGTTCGACCAGAATTTTCCGAGATGCAGTCGGCCCCACCAGGCGAAAGCGATGCCGGCGGCCGAGAGGACCGCGGCGATGTAGATGCCGGTGTTGCCGAGCACCCAAAGCGGCTTCCAGCCCAGCAGCTGTGCAACCCACGGCGTGTACAGGATGCCGCCGACCAGGATCGGCAGGCGATAGCGCTGCGACTCCAGCGTCATGACCTGCTTCTTGGTCCGCCCCTGCCAGAACGAGGCGCCGACCCAGCTGGCGAGAAAGGCGAGCCAGACCAGGGCCAGGAGTTCGGTCGGCCAGGCCGTGGTCCAGCCACCCCAGGCGACCGAGAGAAGCTTGCTGAAATCGAAGGACATGAAGGTTCTTTGCGTTGGGCGGCGGCCTTAGCTCGCGCGCGAGGAGAGCGCGTGATGCTTGATGGCGCCGGAGGGCTGCTGGCCGTTGCGGGCGAGCAGATGGGTGATGGTTTCGCGCAGCACGGGCTCGATCGGACGCGGCGCGTAGCCGAGCTCGGTGCGCGCCTTGCCGATCGAGAGGTCGCTTGCGGCGAGCGCAATGCGCACGCCCTCGGCGGTCCCGTTGGGCGGCCGGCGCGTGACACGATCGGCGAGGTATTCGAGCATGATGCCCGAGAGCTCGGCGATCTTGCCGGGCACGACGACCGGGAACTGCCGGCGGCCGCTCATCGCCGACATCATGCGCAGGATGTTGCCGAGCGGGACGCAGTCGCCGCCGAGGATGTAGCGCTGGCCGATGCGGCCGCGCTCCATGGTCAGCACGAGGCCCGTGGCCACGTCGCGGACGTCGACGAGGTTGACTAGGAAGTTGAGATGCGGCTGCACCTTCTTCTGCAGGAAGTACCACAGCATCGCCGTCGGCGGTGTCAGATTGTGGTCGGCCGCACCGATCGGCATGGTCGGCGTGCCGATCACGAGTGGAAAGCCGCTGGCCGCCGCCTTCGCGGCATGATGCTCGGCGAGCGACTTCGAGCGCGTATAGGCGCCCGGCATCGCGTCGGCCGGCTGCAGCGCCTCTTCGGCGGCAGCGCCTTTGAGGTCGGAATAGGGGAACAGGATCGATTCCGTCGAGCAGTGCAGGAAGCGCGATACGCCGCGCTTCATTGCGGCCGCGAGCACGATTTCGGTGCCGCGACAGTTGACGTCGTGAAAGTCCTGCTTGTTGGCGACCCACATGCCGGGCAGGCCGGCGAGGTGATAGACCTGATCGACCCCGGCGATCGCAGTATCGACCGCGGCGCCGTCGAGCACCGAGCCGTGGACATATTCAACATCCGCGTTCGCCGCGGCCGGCGCGCGGACATCGAGAACGCGCACCCGCTGCCCACGGGCGCGGAGCGCTTCGACGAGGTGATGTCCGATGAAGCCACTGCCACCGGTAACCAGTACGAGAGCCATGCAGAAGGTTGCTGTTTCGCGTCTAGAGCTATCGGGTTGAAAGGGAATTGGTCGGAAGAGGCGCCAGAATCGCGGCAAGGTCGCGACGGAAGCCCAATGCAATGAATAATTTTGCCATCACGAACATCGGTCCAAGCAAAAGATGCGAAGGAAAAGTGAACAACGAGGCTTCGCGGCCCTCAAAAACCTTGTGACCGATGGCCTGCGCGGCGAGGCCGAGCCCCACCAGCACGGCGAAAATCGCCCACATCGTCGCGGTGCTGACTTGCGCCGCAACGGTCGTCGCAACCGAAAACAGCACGATCGAGACCGCCAGAATGCCGATCCCGAGCGCCACGTCGAGCAGCAGCCAATACATCAGGACCGGCAAGGCCAGGATCACGGCGAGGCTGACATCGAAACCGAACAGCGGAAGCCTGACCAGCGTCAGCGGCATCACGGCGCCGGTGAACAACAGGAGAATACCGACCACATGCATCGCCGTGTTCCGGGGGTCGCGATGGTACTCGACATAAACGGCAAGTTGGCGCTGAAAATAGCCACCCATTTCGGTCTCATGCAGCACGGGGTCGGGGAAGGGCGAACAGAGGCTATAGCACTGGACCGGGCGGTGCACAAACCGGGGCTTTTGTCGCGTGAAACCGTATTTGTGCGCCCCGGACAGGCAACAAAACGATCAGGACTTCAAAGGGTTCCGTCGGGTGCGAAGCTGCGCTCGCTCAGCGCTTCTTGGCGGGCTTTTTCGCCGCAGGCGCAGGTGCCGCAGCCGTATGAGGCGCGTCCTCCGGCAGCTTGGCATAGGTCAGGATTTGCAACTGGCCGTTGACGGCCGAGGTCGGCTTGGCCCGGTCGAGAAACTGCTCCTCACCGAGACCGATCGGATGCAGCCGCTTGGTCGAGATCTTGAACGTGTTCACCAGCACGTCGCGGATCGCGTCGGCGCGGCGCTGGCTCAGGATCGCGTTGGCCTCGCGCGTCTTCGAGTTGGATTCGACGTGGCCGACGATCAGGAACGTGTAGGGCAGCAGCGAGGAATGAACCAGCGCGTCCGCGATGCGGCCGACGGTCTGGTAGGACGCCGGCTGGATGATCGGCGTGTCGGCATCGAACTGGATCTGCGCATTGAAGGCGGGCAGCTTGGCGAGATCAGGTGCGATCAGCGGCCGGTTCACCGGACCGGGATCGTTCTTGATCCTGGTCTTGGCGCGCTCCATCACCTGCTGCTTCAGCGCGGGAAGGTCGACCTCGGCGGCTTCTTCGAAATGGTTGAGCTTGCCGACGATGTCGTCGCGGGTCGGTGCCGCCGTCTGGGCGACGGCCGTGCCCGCGAGCAAAGCGAGACCGAGCGCGACCGCGGTTCCGGCAATGAAGAGCCTGCTCGCGCGCATCAGCGGTACCCCGCGTCGTCGACGGCCTTCAGGCAGTTGTTGCTGATGCCCTTGGACGTCGAAACCAGGCAGGGGATCGACTTGCTGGTCTCCTTGGTTGAGCCGCTGCAGACCTTGACGATCTCGCGCTGGCAGGCGTTCGCCACCGTGACGCGCGCGGCGACGCGCTTCTGGATGGCATCGAACGCGCCGAGATAGTCGCTCGCGCATTGCTGGGACAGCACGTCGCGGTTGCGCGACAGGCACTCCTTCAGGCGGGTCGAATCCGGGTTGACGCCGCGGCAATTGGCGACGATTTCGGCGCCGCAGCTTTTGGCCAGCAGCCCGATCGAATCGCCAAAGCTCATGGTCTCCGCCGCCGCAAGCGACGGCATCCCCAATGCCAGCAAGATCAGTGTGATGGAGCCCCGGACCATGGCTGCATCTGATACGGGGAAGTTCGGGCGGGTCAAGGGCTGTTCGGACGAGAACTGTCGAAGGCGAGGGGAGTGCGGCGAACAGTCCTCACTCCGCGGCGTCTTCGCGGGGCGGCCATTCGATCAGGGCGACCGTGTGTTTGCCGAGGTCGTCGGCGAACTCAGGGTCGGCCTTGAGCTCGTCCAGTGTTCTGGGCGGAGGAAGCTGCCGGCCGTCCGCGATCAGCTCCTGCGCATAGAACGCGAGTGCCTCCGGTGCACTCTCCAGGGCCTCGTCGACGTCATCACCGCCGGAAATGCAGCCGGGCAGGTCGGGAAACCACAAGCTGACGGCGTCGGGATCGGTGTCTTCGATGATGGCAACATACTGAGCCATATCGCGCGCTTACGCCCGCTGCACGAAGCTGTCCACGACCTTCTTCTCGCCGGCCTTGTCGAAGGCGATGGTGAGCTTGTTGCCGTCGATCTTGGTGACGCGGCCGTAGCCGAATTTCTGATGGAAGACGCGGTCTTCGAGCGAGAATTCCGAGGTGGTGCCGGTCGATTTGGCGACCAGCTCGCCCTCGATCGTCAGGGGACCGCGGCGGCGTGAGGAGAAGCTGCCGAAGTCGGGACCTGAGGACGAGGAGGAGAACGTCGCAGCCTCTTCCTCGAAGCCGCCGCTTCTGCTGCCGCCGCCCTCGCCGCCATTGCGGCCGCCGCCCCGGTTGCGATTGGCCTGCGCGCGCTGCCAGCCCGGCGTCGAATAGGTGGAGCCGAACGCCTCCATGTCGTCGAAACGCGAGGCGCCGTAGCCGCCGGTGCCGCCCCAGGCCGAGCCGCCCTTGGATTCGGTGATCTCGACATTGGCCGCCGGCAGTTCGTCGAGGAAGCGCGACGGGATCGTGGTCGACCAGGTGCCATGGATCCGCCGGTTGGTCGCGAAATAGATCATGGCGCGGCGGCGGGCACGGGTCAGGCCGACATGGCCAAGCCTGCGCTCTTCTTCGAGGCCGGCGCGGCCCTGTTCGTCCAGCGTGCGCTGGCTCGGAAACAGGCCTTCCTCCCAGCCCGGCAGGAACACGTTGTCGAATTCAAGCCCCTTGGCCGAGTGCAACGTCATCAGCGACACTGCGTCGTCCTTGGCGCCGCCGTCGCGGTCCATCACCAGCGAGATGTGCTCGAGGAACCCTTGCAGGTTCTCGAACTCCTCCATCGAGCGCACCAGCTCTTTCAGGTTCTCCAGCCGGCCCGCGGCGTCCGCCGAGCGGTCCTTCTGCCACATCTCGGTATAGCCGCTCTCATCGAGCACGATCTGGGCGAGGTCGGTGTGCGCCGTGACCTCGCGCTGGGCGCGCCAGCGGTCGAACTGGGCGACGACCTCGCGAAGCGAGCCGCGCGCCTTCGGCTTCAGCTCGTCGGTCTCGACCACGGCGCGTGCCGCTTCGAACAAGGGAATGCGGCGCTTGCGAGCGTGGTCGTGCAGCATCTGCACGGTGGCATCGCCGAGGCCGCGCTTGGGCACGTTGACGATGCGCTCGAAGGCGAGATCGTCTGCCGGCGAGTTGATGACGCGCAGGTAAGCCAGCGCGTCGCGGATTTCGGCGCGCTCGTAGAAGCGTGGGCCGCCGATGACGCGATAGGGCAGGCCGAGCGTGACGAAGCGGTCTTCGAATTCGCGCATCTGATAGGAGGCGCGCACCAGGATCGCGACCTCGTTGAGCTTTTCGCCGCGGCGCTGGATCTGCTCGATCTCCTCGCCGATGCCGCGGGCTTCCTCTTCCGAATCCCACGAGCCCGTGACCGTGACCTTCTCGCCGTCCTGGTCCTCGGTGCGCAGCGTCTTGCCGAGCCGGCCTTCGTTGTGCGCGATCAGATGCGATGCAGCGGCGAGGATGTGGCCGGTCGAGCGATAGTTGCGCTCCAGGCGAATGACCTTGGCGCCGGGAAAATCGTGGTCGAAGCGCAGGATGTTGTCGACCTCGGCGCCGCGCCAGCCATAGATCGACTGGTCGTCGTCGCCGACGCAGCAGATGTTTTTGACGTGAGCTCTTTCGCTGGCGGGAAGAGGGGCTGCAGTGTTTTGCTCGTCGTCACCGGGCCGACGCGAAGCGTCGAGACCCGGTGATCCATCTTGCGAAGAATCGATGGATTGCCGGGTCAAGCCCGGCAATGACGAGCCGGACGCCGGCGCCTGCGACAGCAGCCGCAGCCACAGATACTGCGCGACGTTGGTGTCCTGATATTCGTCGACCAGGATATATTTGAAGCGCTGCTGGTACTGCCTGAGGATATCCGGGTGCTCGCGGAAGATGCGGATGTTCTCCAGCAACAGATCGCCGAAATCGGCCGCGTTCAGAATCTTCAGCCGCTCCTGATAGCTCGCATAGAGCTTGCCGCCTTTGCCGTTGCCGAACATGGCGGCTTCGCCGGAGGGCACCTGCGAGGGCATCAGGCCGCGGTTCTTCCAGCCGTCGATCAGGCCGGCGAGCATGCGCGCCGGCCAGCGCTTGTCGTCGATGTTCTCGGCCTGCAGCAACTGCTTCAGCAGCCGCACCTGGTCGTCGACATCGAGCACGGTGAAGTTCGACTTGAGCTGCGCCAGCTCGGCATGGACACGCAGGATGCGGCCGCCGATGGAGTGGAAGGTGCCGAGCCACGGCATGCCCTCGACGGCGTGGCCGAGCATCTGACCGAGCCGGTGCTTCATCTCGCGCGCGGCCTTGTTGGTGAAGGTCACCGACAGAATCTCGGCGGGGCGGGCGCGGCCCTGGCTCAGGATGTGGGCGATACGCGTCGTCAGCACGCGCGTCTTGCCGGTGCCTGCGCCGGCCAGCACCAGGACCGGGCCGTCCAGCGTCTCCACGGCCTCGCGCTGCTCCGGATTGAGCCCGGACAGATATTTCGGGCCCACCGAGGCGCGCGCACGCGCGGCGATGCCGCCGGCTGCGGGCTGGTGGTCGGGGACGTTCTGGGACGTGATCTTGCTCGGCTCGGTCATGCGAATCATGGGCCCCACGATGGCACCGCGGGGTGGCGGAAGGGAGCCTTCTAACAGGGATTGGTGCCTATATGGGGCGGCGGAACGAGGTTTTCCACGTGCGGGGCACGTCAATTTGTTCCAGCGGTCCTCGCGAATTTCCACCCTGTCCGGGCCGGAACCATCGTTCCCGCCTCGAGATTGTCTGGACAGGTGGCGCGGCCAGCCGCGCTAGACGCAGACAGACATCAAGACGAGGGTTTGACCATGCTTGGCTGGGTTGTGACGTTTCTGGTTATCGCACTGATCGCCGGCATCCTGGGCTTCGGCGGCATCGCCGGCGCTTCGATCGAGATCGCCAAGATCATCTTCTTCATCGCGGTCGTTCTGTTCCTGGTCTCGGCCGTGGTCGGCCTGGCCCGCGGCCGCAACAGGGTATAGGCCGCCGGATCACGCGCTACCGCTTCGAGGGCATCGCCACGTTCCGGCCGATGCCCTCAGGGCGCGAGACCGCGCTGTGGGCCTTTGTGACCGCAGCGATGCGCTCGCTTATATCCGGTGGAAATGGCGCGACGCGCCGCGCATTCATGTCCATGTGAAGCGACATGTTCTCGGACGTCGCCGACAGCCAGCCCTCGGTTGCGTGCCGCATCTCCTCGAACGTGTGCAGCCGCTTGTCGTCGGCCTCCAGCAGCCAGACCAGGATCTGCACGGGATCGCCGAGGTGGATTTCGCGCAAGTAACGCACATGGCATTCGGCAGTGAAAGTCGAACCGCCTCGCTCCTTCATGTAGGTCGGCCCGATGCCGAGCTCGGCCCAGAGCTGGTCGATCGCGCGGTCGAACATCACGTTGTAATAGGCCATGTTGAGATGGCCGTTATAGTCGATCCATTGCGGCTCGATCTGCATGATCGAGGCGCGGAACGGCTCGGCTCTGGGCGCTGAGGCGGCAGTCTCCGGCATGTTTCCTTCCAGCTATGCGTCCGGTCGCTTGACTTGACCGGTTTTATATCCTTTGCCACGGTTCTTCTGTCGGGAGGAATGTCCGTGAGTACCACCATCACCAATAATCCGCCGCGGCCGGAGCCGAAAGCCCTCGCGAGCGCGCTGGAGCAGCTTGCCGCACGCTTCGGCAACCGTCTCATCACCTCGCAGGCCGTGCGCGAGCAGCATGGCCATACCACCACCTGGATCCCGAACCAGCCGCCGGATGGCGTGGTGATGGCGCAGGAGACCGCCGACATCCAGGACGTGGTGCGGATCTGCGCCAAGAACCGCGTCCCGGTCATTCCTTTCGGCACCGGCACCTCGCTCGAGGGCCAGGTCAACGCGCCGGCCGGCGGTATCTCGATCGACCTGCGCGACATGAACAAGGTGCTGGCGGTCCATGCCGAGGACCTCGACTGCGTGATCCAGCCCGGCGTCACCCGCAAGGCGCTCAACGAGCATCTGCGCGACCAGGGCCTGTTCTTCCCGATCGATCCCGGCGCGGACGCCTCGCTCGGCGGCATGGCCTCGACCCGCGCTTCCGGCACCAATGCGGTGCGCTACGGCACCATCCGCGAGAGCGTACTGGCCCTGAAGGTGGTGCGCGGCGACGGCGAGATCATCACCACGGGCACGCGCGCCAAGAAATCATCCGCCGGCTACGACCTCACCCATCTGTTCGTCGGCGCCGAAGGCACGCTCGGCATCATCTCGGAATTGACCATCCGCCTGCGCGGCATCCCCGAGACGATCGCGGCCGGTGCGGTGTCGTTCGAGACCGTGCACGGGGCCTGTCAGGCCGTCATCCTTGCGATCCAGACCGGCATCCCCGTGGCGCGCATCGAGCTGCTCAATGCCGCGCAGGTGCAGGCTTGCAACGCCTATTCGAAGCTGACGCTGCCGGAGACGCCGCTGCTGCTGATGGAATTCCACGGCAGCGAGATCGAGGTTGCCGAGCAGTCCAAGGCGTTCGGCGAGATCGCCAGGGATTGCGGCGGCGGCGAATTCTCCTGGACCACCAAGCCGGAGGATCGCACCAAGCTGTGGCAGGCGCGGCACGATGCCTATTGGTCGGTGAAGGCGCTGCGGCCCGGCGACAGCATCGGCGTGGTCGCGACCGACGTCTGCGTGCCGATCTCACGGCTCGCCGATTGCGTCAGCGAGACCGAGGAAGATCTCAAGCGGCTCAACCTGCTGTCGCCGATCGTCGGCCATGTCGGCGACGGCAATTTCCATTGCTCGCTGGTCTGCGACACCAACGATGCCGCCGAGATGGCGCGCGGCGAGGAGTTCATGCATCGCCTGGTCGAGCGCGCGCAGGCGATGGACGGCACCTGCACCGGCGAGCACGGCATCGGCCAGGGCAAGCAGAAATACCTCCAGGCCGAGCTCGGCCCCGAGGCGCTCGATGCGATGCGAGCGCTGAAGAAGGCGCTCGATCCGCTCAACATCTTCAATCCCGGCAAGATTGTGCCGGAGGCGTAGGCCTTCGGCACAACAAAGCCGCCGCAAGGCCGATGCCGCCCACCCGGCCGGGCGGGAACTTTCGGCAATCCTGTCGGTTCCAATTCCCGCCAAGTTCCGATGCCTCAATGGCGCGGCTCTGCGGGAGGGTGCGATGGTGCGACCGGTCATTGGAATTGCCGCGATGGCGCTTGCCTGCATGCTGGCGGGCGCGGCTCTGGCCAAGGGCGGCCATGGGGGCGGACATGGCGGTGGCCATGGAGGCGGGCACGGCGGTGGCCATCACGGCGGCGGACATTTCCGTGGCCACGGCGGTGGACATGGGCATGCCGGCGGGCATCATCGCGGCATGCGGTTCACGTCCGGTGTCCGACGCGGCGGGCCCAACTTCGGTCAGATCCGCAACGCGGCGATCCGCCCCGCGAGCTTCCGCAATGCCCTGAACATCAGCGCATTCCGGAATGGCCGGCTGATCAGCAATCCGGCAGCGCGTGCACAGCTCGCGGCAGCGGCCGCATTGGCCGGCTGGAGCGGCGCAAGCAGCGGATGGTGGCAGCATGCGGGCGGCGGCTATGGCTGGGTCGGGCCGCTGTTCTGGCCGTTCGCCTATAACGATCTCTACGACTACACGATCTGGGGCGACGGGCTCGGCTTCTGGGGTTACGGATACCCGGACATCTATGCCGGCATTTTCGGCCCCTATGGCTATGATCGCCTGTCGGCCTATCTGCCGCAGCAGCCGCAGGGACGACGGCGGGCGCGTAGCGCACCGCTCGATCAGCTCTGCGGCAGTGACCGCCGTGCCATCGCCGGACTACCGATCGATCAGATCGCATCCGCGGTGCAGCCGACGGATGCGCAGGGCACAGCTCTCGATGCGCTCGGCAATGCCTCGATCGACGCCGCAGCGCTGATCCGCACATCCTGTCCGACGCAGGCCGCAGCGACGGCGCCAGGCCGGCTCGCAGCGATGCAGCAGCGCATCGAGGCGATGCAGAAGGCTGTCGAGCTGGTCCAGCCCGCGCTCGACCAGTTCTATGGCTCGCTGAACGACGAGCAGAAGGCGCGCTTCAATGCGCTCGCCGAGGATCAGCGTCGTGCGACGGCATCGAACAATGCGAGGGAATCGTCGGTGCAGGCTTGCAATGTGGCCGCCGCGTTCGATTGGCCTGCTGCTGCGATCGATGAGAGGCTTCGTCCGAGCGACACCCAGCGCGCGGCGCTGCAGGTGCTCCAGGATACCAGCGCAAAGGTCAGCGCATCGCTCAAGGCGGGCTGCGAGCCCAACGACATGATGACTCCGCCGGCCCGCATGGCCACAATCCGCAAACGGCTCGATGCGATGCTGGACGGGATCAAGTCGGTGCGCGCGGCGCTCGATGATTTCTATGCCACGCTGAACGACGAGCAGAAGGCGCAGTTCGAGGCGATCGGGCCGCGCCGCACGTCCTGAATGGTGCAAGCCAAATAAAGGCCATGGGTGGGGGCAATGAAGTGGTTCGCAAGGCGGCAGCCGGCCGACATCTGGGATGAGCCGATCCAGGGACCGATCGGCGATATCGACGCGGCGGAGCGCATTCGTAACATCTGCGAGGCTGCGAGAGCGGGCGCGGAGGCTGTCGGAGGCTCCGCACCGGCTGATAAGCGCGAACGTGAGCGCTTTGAACGTGCAGCCCGCGTCGCGATGGAGATTGCGATGAAGATCGCGGACGATCTGATGCGTGACGATGCAGTCCGCCGCATCGTCGACCTCTGCGTGAAGGCAAATGATATGAAGACGGCGCAGATCCTGTTTCGCGCGATCCAGGCGGGCTGGATCCGGGAGGCCGTCCAGCACGACTATCCGGCGCTGGCGCAGTAGATCCGGCTCGCGCGTCGGGCGCGAGCCGGATCTATGTCAATGCTGGACAGTCTCAGTATCTGCGGTAGTCGCCGCGATAATGGTCGCCGCCGCCGCGGCCGCCCATTCCCATGCCGATCCCGATTCCGATGCCGATACCCTGCATCACGGCGCCGGGCGGCGGGCCGGGGGGCGGCGCGCGTTCGTAGACCACTTCCTCGGGCGGCGGGCGGCGCTTCGGCGGCGTCTCGACCACCTTGCGCTTGGGCGGGGTGTCGTCGACGCGCTTCTTGATCACGGGCGCGACGCTCGGAGTGACCGGCGTTGCCGGTGTCGTTGGCGTCGAGCACGGGCAGGTCGGGCCCATCGCGACGGTGACCGGGATCGCTGCGGCGGCGACGGGGACGCCATAATTGCGGTTCTGGACGCGGAGCAGCAGCCGGCGCGCAGTCGCGGCGAGGTCGCTATTGTCCCAATTGGCCAGGTAAGCCTCGAACGAAGCGCGGGTGTTGATCGCGGTTGCGCGCTCCCAGGCCAGCATCTGGCGCCGCCGTTCCAGCACCGTGCGCACGCGCGGCGTGCGGGTGTCCTGCGCGTACAGCTCGATATAGGCCTGATAGGCCTCCACCGTGTCCTCGGTGATCACGAGCTCATACGCGACCATCGCAGGCTTGCCCCGCAATTCCTTGCGCCAGTCCTCGAGGCTGCGCGTGCCCCCGGCGAGCGCCATCGCGCTCGCGCCCGGAAGAGCGGGTGTGCTGCCGCTGCTCTCGCCGAAGAACTTGAAGTCGGTCGTCAGCGAGGAGCTTTCCCAGGGGATCTGTCGGCCGTCGGTCGATTGCGCGACGGCGACGCGGATGCGCTTGAACACTTCCTCGATCGGCAGATTGGGCTGCTTGGCGATGGTCAGCGCGGCCGTGGTGTAGGGGCTGTCGATGCCGCTGCCGTCCTCGGCTTCGGCGCCGGGGGAGGTCGAATAGGAGATGAAGGAGCCCGGCGCGCCGGCCTTGGTGTCGACGATCGCAAGGCCGTGGCCGGCGCCGCTGAGCGCCGGGAACGGATTGTTGCGGCAGGCATCGAGCATGAAGATGCGCGCCCGCGTCGGCAGCGCACCGAGCGTGTTGAGCATGTCGTTCAGCCGCACGCCCTGGAGCGGAATGTCGGCCTCGCGCTTGGGATCGAGATCGACAGGCACCAGGTAGTTCTCGCCGTCGATCTGCAGGCCATGGCCGGCATAGAACACCAGTGCCACCGTGTCGGCGCCGCTGGCGCTGACCTTGCCGGCGAAATCCGAGATTGCCGCGCGCATCTCGTTCTGCGCCAGGTTGGCCGCCGTGGTGACGGTGAAGCCGGCATTGCCGAGCAACTCCGTCATGCCCTTGGCGTCGTTGGCGGCGTTGGGCAGCTCGGGCACGGTGCGATAGGCGGATTGTCCGATCACCAGCGCGAGCCGCGCTTCGGCTGCAGCGTCCGTCGGCGTCATCAACTGGGCGAGGGCGAGAAAACCGGAAGCAAGAAGCAAATTGGAAAGGACTGGACGGCGCATGGTGTCACCTCCATCGGCAATATTTGCGATGATGGCACCTTTTCTACGTCTGCGCCATGACGCCGTCTGTGCGCTGGATCACGCTGCGCGCTGCGGCAAAATGGGGCAGGCGCCGGCCCAAGCGCGATGCATCGGTCTAGCCCCATCCATGTGAATCACGCATTGATCCATGCTCCAATTGGATTGATGCAGGCTCGACGCGACGGTGCCCATTGCGCGGATATGGCCGCAGGCCGATCACTATCGCAAAATCCCCGGGAATCGTAGTCGTTTCGAAGCGCTCACGGACTACCCAACGCACTTCGCGCACGCTCTGCGGTTGCCAGCCGCCCCGCTTGCCTGCGCCGTCGCTTTGGCCATAAAGTCCGCGCAACAGGCCACGGCAACGACCGCGGCGAACAAAAAAATAATGTGGGAGAGACCGCACCATGACCATCGTGCCCGTGAACCGTCGCGCGTTCATCAAGTCATCGGCGGCGGTCACCGCCGGCCTCGTGCTCTCCCCCGCCATCATCGGCCGCGCCGAAGCCGCGACGCTCAAGCTGAAATGCTCCTCCTCGCTGCCGAACGATCCCAAATTCGCCAACGGTCGCGTCTACTACGACAACCTCGTCAAGAATTTGAAGGGCAACGGGCTCGGCGAGCAAATCGAGGTCGCCTTCTTCCCCGACAACCAGCTCGGCCAGGAGATCGACGTCATCAACTCGGTGAAGCTCGGCGTCATCGACCTCATGGTGTCGGGCTCCTCGATCTCGGCCAATCTGGTGCCGCTGGTCGGCACCTACGATCTCGGCTTTCTGTTCTCCAGCTTCCCGCAGCAGACCAAGGCGTTCGATGCCGGCGCGGCCAAGCCGATCGAGGACGCCCTGCTCAAGGGCGGCAACATCCGCATCATCGCCTGGGCCTATAATTTCGGCTCGCGCAGCGTATTGGCGAAGAAGCCGGTGAAAACGCCGGAAGATCTCGCCGGCCTCAAGATCAGGACGCTGCCGAACCCCGTCATCACGGAATGCCTGCGGCTGATGGGCGCCGCCGCGACGCCGCTGGCCTTCGGCGAGATCTACACGGCCCTGCAGGCCGGCGTGCTTGACGGCCTGGAGCACGATCCGCCGACGATCCTGGCCAGCAAGTTCTTCGAGACGGCGAAATTCTACGCCCTGACGCAGCATAATTTCTCGCCGCTTGCGATCTATTTCAGCGACATGACCTACAACCGCATGGACCCGAAGCTGCGCGAGGGCTTTCTCGATGCCGCGAAGAAGGCCGCGGCCGACACGCGTGTGCATGGGCTTGCAGTCGAGAAGGAGGCGCTGGCCGCCTTGACCGAGAAGGGCGTGACCGTGGCCGAATGCGACCGCGAGGCCTTCAAGAAGCGCGTCGCGCCGCAGATCGAGAACTTCATCAAGGCCCGTCCGGAGTCCAAGGCCGTCATCGACATCGTCCGCGCGACGCAAGCCTGATGGCCAGGTCCGAGATGGTGGTGACGGCCGCCGTGCCCGTTTCGG
Organism: Bradyrhizobium sp. WSM2793; assembly: GCF_000379585.1. Lineage (NCBI taxonomy): Bacteria > Pseudomonadati > Pseudomonadota > Alphaproteobacteria > Hyphomicrobiales > Nitrobacteraceae > Bradyrhizobium > Bradyrhizobium sp. WSM2793. Next base: position 19,386 of record NZ_KB902788.1, read on the forward strand.
CCGGCCGCCACGGCAGCATCGCCCTGCTGCTTCGGCTCAGCGATGCGATCGCGGCTATCCTGCTCGCCGCCGATCTCGTGGTGGTCTGCGTCTCGGTGCTGTTGCGTTTCTTCTTCAACGCGCCGGTCGAATGGTCCGACGACGTCGCACGCGGATTGATGGTGGGCTCGGCCTTCTTCGGCGCCGCGAGCGCGCTCGCGCGCGGCGAGAATGTCGGTGTCTCCTTCTTCCGCGATCTCCTGCCGCTGCGCCTGCGCACGCTGGTCGATGCCGCCGGCGCGCTGCTGGTCGTGCTGATCTCCGGCTACGTCGCCTACAACGCCATCAAGCTGGGCTCGTTGACCGCAGGCCAGACCACCGGCTCCGGCCTGCCGCTGGAGCTGACCTTCTATCCGATGGGCGTCGGCGCGCTGTTCATGACGGTGTTCGCGATCGACCATCTCTGCGCGCGCCCGTTCCCCGACATCATCAGGGGGCTCGTTGCGATCATCATCGTCACGGGCCTCTATCTGGCTTGGGATTACCTGTCGCCGTCCTCGGTGCCGTCGGCGGGCACCTTGATGCTGATCGGCTTCTTCGTAACGCTGTTCGGCGGCTTGCCGATCGGCTTTGCGTTGGCGCTCGCTGCGCTCATCTTCATCTGGGTCGAGGGCGCGCTGCCCGGCGTCATCTTCGCCCAGCAGATGGCGCGCGGCATCGACAATTTCGTGTTGCTTGCGATCCCGTTCTTCATCCTCGTCGGCTACCTCATGGAAGCCAATGGCATGTCGGTGCGGCTGATCGAGCTGCTGCAGCGCGCGGTCGGGCGCATGCGCGGCGGGCTGAACGTCGTGATGGTGGCGTCGATGGTGCTGTTCTCGGGCATCTCTGGCTCGAAGATGGCCGATGTTGCCGCGGTCGGCTCGGTGCTGATCCCGGCGGCGCGCCGCTCGAAGCAGAACCTCGGCGGCGCGGTGGCGCTGCTGGCGGCGTCCGCGGTGATGGCGGAGACCATCCCGCCCTGCATCAACCTGATCATTCTGGGCTTTGTCGCCAATTTGTCGATCGGCGGCCTGTTCGTCGCCGGTCTCTTGCCGTCGGCGCTGATGGCGCTGGTTCTGATCGCGGTGTCCATCATCTTCGGCAAGCGGCCGGACAAGGTCGAGGACGTCGAGCCGCAGATGCCGGTGTCGGGGCTCTGGAGCGGCGCGATCGCCTCGTTCGGCCTCATCTTCATGATCTTCTTCGGCTTCAAGAGCGGCTTTGCCACCGCGACGGAGATATCGGCCTTTGCCGTGGCCTATGCGCTCGTGGTCGGCAGCGTGGTGTTTCGCGAGCTCAGCTTCAAATCGGCTGCGCATAGTTTCGTGCAGGCGGCGACGCGCGCCGGTCTCGTGCTGTTCATCGTCGCTGCCGCGCAGTCGCTCGCGTTCCCGCTGACCTTGCAGCAGGTGCCGCATGCGGTCGGCGATTTCATGCTCGGATTGTCGAAGACCTCAGGCGTCTGGCTGTTCATCCTGCTTGCCATCGCCGTGCTGATCGTGATGGGCTCGGTATTGGAAGGGGCGGCCGCGCTGATCATCTTCGGGCCGCTGCTGCTGCCGGTCGCGGTGCAGCTCGGCGTCGATCCCCTGCATTTCGGCGTCGTGCTGGTCATCGCCATGGGCATCGGCCTGTTCGCGCCGCCGCTCGGGCTCGGGCTCTACGGCGCCTGCCTGATCGGCAACGTGCCGATCGAGCAGACGGTGAAGCCGATCATGGGCTATCTCGGCCTGTTGTTCCTCTGCCTGCTCGTCATCGCCTTCGTGCCATGGCTGAGCACCGCGCTGCCGCGGGCATTCGGCTACTGAAGGAGTTTTGACGTGAAGGTTATGCTCGCGCACACACCGGAGATGCGGCGCAATTACTATGGCGATCGCAGCCTGAGCGGCCTACGCGCGGCCGCCGAGGTGATCCTGCACGAGAGCGACGAAACCCTGGACGCCGCCGGCCTCGTGCGTGCTGCGCAAGATGCCGACATCATCGTCGCAGACCGCATGACCGAAGGGCGCGGCGAGATCTTCGCAGCGCTGCCGCGTCTGCGCGCCTTCGTCCGCTGCGCGGTCGATATCCGCAACGTCAATGTGGAAGCGGCTTCAAACGCTGGCGTGCTCGTGACCCGCGCCGGACCCGGTTTCGTGCAGGCCGTTGCCGAGCTCGCACTCGGCTTCATGGTCGATCTCTCCCGCGGCATATCCCGGGCGACGGCGGACTACCAAGCCGGCCGCAAGGTCGAGGCGCGGATGGGCCGCCAGCTCGCGGGCAGCAAAATCGGCATTATCGGTTACGGCAGCATCGGCCGTTATCTCGCCGAGGTCGCAAAGGTGCTGCGCATGGAGGTGCTGGTCGCCGATCCCTTCGCAACCGTCAGCGACGCGGCGATCCGGCAGGTCGGTCTCGACGAGCTCCTCGCCGCGTCGGACTACGTCGTCTGCCTCGCGATCGCTAACGAGCAGACCGAGAATTTGATCGGCGAAGCGGCGCTGGCCCGCATGCAGAGGCATGCCGTCTTCATCAACCTCTCGCGTGGCAATCTCGTCGATGAGCCGGCGCTGGCGCGCGCGCTGCTGGAGCATCGCATCGCCGGCGCGGCGATGGATGTCGGCCGCGCGCCCGACCAGATGCCGACGCCGGAGCTGGCGAAGCTTCCCAACGTCATCGCGACGCCGCATGTCGGTGGGCTGACGCCGCAGGCGATCGAATATCAGTCGCTGGAAACGGTTCGGCAGGTCGAGGCAATCGTCAAGGGCGAGATCCCGCCGGGTGCCGTCAATGCCGACCGCTGGACGCGGCGGCCGTGAGCGGCCTCATAGCCGGTCCACCGCCCTAAACGTTCCGTCCTTCTGGATCACCGTCAAAAACACCTTCGGCGGCGCATCGATCATGCGGATGCCGACATCGACGGTGCTGCCGCTGATGTCGAAGCGGCCGACATCGTTGATGGCGCGGAGTAGGCTCGCGCGCGTCGGGTTCGGCCCGGCCCTTTCCAGCGCCGCGGCCGCGAGCCGGCCGGAGAGATAGCCTTCCAGCGACACGAAGTCCGGCGTCAGGGTCGGATCGAACGCCTTCTGCGCCGCCTGGTAGTCGGCGACGAGCTTGAGCGAGCGGTCCCATGGAAACGGCACGACCTGTGAGACGATGACGCCTTCACCCTCGGGGCCGAGCTCCTTGGCCAGCGCATTGGCGCCGACGAAGGAGACGTTGACGAAGGTCGGATGGAAACCGCTGCGGTGCGCGAGCTTGATGAACTCCGCGCAGGGCCCATAGGTCCCGACCATCACGATGGCCTCGGGTTCGGCGCGCCTGATCACCCGCCAGGCTGCGGTGACCGCGCGGGTGTTGCGCTCGAACGTGCCCTCGGCGGCAAGCTCGAGGCCGCGCTTGGCGAGCGCGCGCTTGACGCCGACCAGACCGTCCCGGCCGAAGGAGTCGTCCTGGTAGAAGATGCCGATGCGGGTGAAGTGGCGATCCTCGGTGAGGTGCTTGATCCACGCCTCGGCCTCCGCACCATAGCTCGCTCGGATGTTGACGACGTTGGCAAGCTCGAGGTCGCGCAGGAATTCGGCGCCGCTGAACGGACCGATGAAGGGAACGTTCCTGGCGCTGGTGATCGGAATTGTCGCCATCGCGGTCGGCGTGCCCACGGCGCCGATCAGCGCGAACACCTTGTCGTCCTCGATCAGGTGCAGCGTCTGCGCCACCGAACGGTCGGGGTCGTAGCCGTCGTCGCGGCTGATGAGCTGGAGCTTGCGGCCGTGGACCCCGCCCTTGGCGTTGATCTCGGTGAATGCCGCGACGATGCCTTGCCGCATGCGCTGTCCGAGCGCGGAGGAGGGCCCTTCCAGCGCGGCGGCCTGGCCGAACAGGATCGCATCCTCGCTGACGCCGGCCTCGTCGGCTCTGGCTGCGAGCATGGTCGCGGCGAGGAGCGCGATGGTCAGGACGAGGGATGTCGCTGATCGAAATCGATACATCAGGGAGTTTTGCCGAATGATGGGGAGGAGCCTTGCGCAACATATTCCTGCGAGCCTGAATAGCTGGCTAACCGGCGACGTGTCGGCAGCCCGTAGTACTCCGGGCAAAACCGGCAACTTGTTTCCACAATGCCGGATCATTCGGGCACTTCATTAACTAATTCACGCGTTGCGGAATGGAGGGGTTCCGAAATTGTGCAGTTCTTAACCGCGGTCTTGTTCCGATAGCGGCGCCGGCACCTCAACCAGAGGTTCGGTTCGTCGCGGACAGGGGGACGGCGGCTTCAAGATGGGCGATCGCGATCAGAACGATCAGGATCGGAGGCGTATGACCGGATGGTGGCGTGCCGCGCCGCTGCTCGGGCTTTATCGCCCTGCGCTCGTCGCGGTCGGCGTCGGTCTTCTGTTTTCGGTCGTGGGCGCGGCCGCCGTGGCGCGATGGGAGGATCGCGTCAACAGGATCGAGTTCGAGAACGCGGCCGAAACCGAAGCGATCGTCATGCAGAACGGCATGGGCGAATACATCTCCCGGCTCGTCGCGCTGCGCACGCTGTTCGAATCGACCAACGACGAGGTCACCCGCAGCGAGTTCGAAACCTTCAGCGCCCGTCTGTTCGAGCGCCATCCCGGCATGCTGCGCATCGCCTGGTTGCCGCGCGTCAACCGCAAGGAACGCACCGAATACGAGACCGCGGCGATCGCGGACGGCGTGTCCGGCTATCGCATCAAGTCGCTCCAGGGCGCGGGCTTTGCGACGGCGCCGCAGACCGATGAATATTTTCCGGTGTTCTACTCGACCCAGCCGAAGACCTCGGCGGTGTACGGCATGGATTACGCCACCGTCCCGGAGCGCCGCGCGGTGCTGGAGCGCGCCCGCGACAACGACAAGGTCGCAGCCATTCGCACGCGCCTGTTCGAACCGAAGGAGGGCGGCCGGCTGCCCGACGTCCTCGTTGCCGTTCCCGTCTACGCCAAGGGGACCTCGCGCGACACGGTCGCGGATCGGCGCCGCAATCTGGCCGGCTTCGTGGTCGGCATCTTCGACATGCCGCTGCTGATCCAGGCAATTCGCGTCACGACCGGAGCAAGCCCCGCGGTCAGCATGAACGTCTATCCGCCTTTCACGGCGCAGATCGTCAGCCTGGAGCAGATGCTGCCGGATTATTCGTCGGCGGCCACGGCGCCGCAGTCGATGCGGGACGTCGCGCGGGCGCTGCACTGGTCGGGCAGCCTCAAGATCGGCGACACCGATTGGCAGGTGCGGGCGGTTCCAACCGCGGGTGGCCCGCTGGAGACGACTTACGATCGCGCCGGCGCCGTGCTGATCGTCGGCATGCTGCTGACGCTGTCGCTGTCGACCTATCTCATGCTTGCGAGCCGCAATTCGCGGCGGCTGTCGCTGGCGAACCGGCGGGTGCTCGAGCTCGCCCAGACCGACATCCTGACCGGACTGCCGAACCGTGCCTTCTTCCTCACCCGGCTCGACGAGATGAACAGCCAGCTCATCGTGCGGGGCCTGCCGTTCTCGATCCTGATGCTCGACCTCGACCGCTTCAAGAACGTCAACGACTCGCTCGGTCACGGCGCTGGCGATGCATTGCTGCGCCAGGTAGCGCAGCGGCTGAAATCCGCCGTGCGCGCCAACGACGTGCTGGCGCGGCTCGGCGGCGACGAGTTCGCCATCATCCAGGAAACCGGCGAGGATCAGCGCGCCTGCTCGACCGAGCTGGCGGCGCGGATTGCCAAGCTCTTGACCGAACCGTTCCTGCTGCCTGGTCACCGCGTCGAGATCGGCACCAGCATTGGCATCGCCATCGCGCCGGATCACGGCAGCGATCAGGAGCAATTGCTGAAGAAGGCGGACCTTGCGCTCTATCGTTCGAAATCGGCAGGCCGCAACTGCTTCACCATCTACGACGAGGCGATGTCGGCCGAGCTGGAGGCACGCAACACCCTGGAGGGGGATCTGCGCGACGCCATCGCGCGGTGCCAGCTGGAGGTGCACTACCAGCCGTTCGTCGACGCCCTCAGCGGCGCGCGGCGCGGCTTCGAGGCGCTGGTGCGCTGGCGGCATCCGACACGCGGATTGATTCCGCCGGACCAGTTCATTTCGCTTGCGGAGGAGACCGGGCTGATCGTGCCGCTCGGCGAGTTCGTGCTGCGGCGCGCCTGCGCGGATGCGGCCGGCTGGCCCTCCGGCCTCGCGGTCGCCGTCAACCTGTCGCCGATCCAGTTCAAGGAGGCCCGGCTGTTCGAGGTGATCTGCGCGGCGCTCGCCGATTCCGGCCTGCCGCCCCAGCGGCTGGAGATCGAGATCACGGAATCCGTGCTGCTGGAGCGCGGGGTCGAGAACCACGCCTTCATGCAGCGGCTGAAGCAGCTCGGCGTCGAGCTCGCGCTCGACGATTTCGGCACCGGTTATTCCTCGCTCAGCTATCTGACGGCGTTCCCGTTCGACAAGATCAAGATCGACAAGTCGTTCATCCGCAACCTCACCCAGCAGCCGCGCAGCTCCGCCATCATCTCCTCGATCGTGACGTTGGCGCGCGGGCTCGACATGTCGGTCACCGCCGAGGGCGTCGAGACCCGCGAGGAGTACGAGCGGCTGAAGGCGCTCGGCGTCAATTTCGCGCAAGGCTATCTGTTCGGCCGCCCGCAGCCGATCGAGCGGATCCTGTTCGATGCGCCGGTTAAATCCTCGCGGCGCGACGCCGCCTGAGATGGTCCTGACGCATCTCGCCCGACGGGTATGCGCGGAAATAGCTTGACCCGGACATCCCCGGATGGTCGGAAGGACCGTCTAGGGATGAAATAAGCACACCATGCGGCTTCCGTTCTTCTACGGCTGGGTCGTGGTCGCCGTGACCTTCGTCACCATGGCCATCGGCGTCAACGCGCGCACCGCCTTTTCACTGTTCTTTCCTCCCATCGTCTCCGAATTCGGCTGGGAGCGCGGCGTCACCGCGGGCGCCTTTTCCTTCGGCTTCGTGGTGTCGGGGGTTGTCAGCCCGCTGATCGGCCGCCTGATGGACCGCGCCGGCCCGCGCGCGGTGATGGAGCTCGGCGTCGTGCTGATGGGCGGCGGATTGCTGCTTGCGCCGCTTACCAGCGCGCCCTGGCATCTTTATGTCACCATCGGCGTCATGGTCGGTGCCGGATCGGTGTGTCTCGGCTATTCCGGCCAATCGCTGTTCCTGCCGAACTGGTTCATCCGCAAGCGCGGCTTCGCCATTGGCATCGCTTTCGCCGGCGTCGGCATCGGCTCGGTGACGTTGCTGCCCTGGGTGCAGCACATGATCGAGCAGACCGGCTGGCGCACCGCCTGCACCGCGATGGGCCTGCTCGTCCTGGTCGTGCTGGCGCCGGTCAATCTGCTGCTGCACAAGCGCCCGCAGGACATCGGCCTCGAACCGGACGGCGATGCCGTCCCGGCCGCGGGCGCGGCCCAGCCGATCTCCAACGTCGTCGATCCCGTCTGGGTCGAGACCGACTGGACGCTGAAACGCGCCGTCGCGACCGCGCGATTCTGGTGGATCGCACTCGGCTATTTCTGCGGCCTGTACATCTGGTACGCGGTGCAGGTGCACCAGACCAAATTCCTGCTCGACATCGGCTTCAGTCCCGGTGTCGCGGTGTGGGCGCTCGGCATCGTCAGCCTGCTCGGCATTCCCGGCCAGATCCTGCTCGGCCATGTCTCCGACCGGATCGGGCGGGAATGGGTGTGGGCGATCAGTTGCGCCGGCTTTGTGATCTGCTTTGCGGCGCTGATGGCGCTGAAGTTCCAGCCGTCGCTGTGGCTGGTCTACGTGATGGTGTTTACGCAAGGCGCGTTCGGTTACGGCCTCACCTCGATCATGGGCGCGGTGGTGTTCGAGATTTTCCAGGGCAAGCACCAGGGCAGCATCTTCGGCACGATCATGCTGGCGGCGCTGGCGGGCGGTGCGGCCGGACCGTGGGTGACCGGCTTCCTCTACGATCGCACTGGTGACTACACGCTCGCCTTCGCCATCGCGATGATCGTGAGCGCCTTGTCGGCGCTCTCGATCTGGCAGGCCGCGCCGCGCAAGGTGCGGGCCGTCGCCGGCCGGCTGCACAAGCTTCACGCGGGAACCGGCGCGGATTAGTTCCGCACCCATCAAGATACCGTCGCCGTTTTCGCGGATCGTTAAGCATGCCGCCTCTTGGCGAGGAGGAATGACGCGGCAAAAAACGACTTGGACACCATCGGAGCGTTAGCGTCGGACCGCTTGCCGTAGTTTCCCGATATCGCCGGGTCAAACGATGTCCGCCTTCGATTGTCTCACTGAAATTCCGGACGTGCTGCGAGCCGCCCTCGAACGCGCCGACGATGGCGTCGTCATCGTCGATGACGCGCATCGCATCACTCATTTCAACGCCGCCGCGGAGCGCATCTGGAAGTTGGCACGCACCGACGTGCTGGGTCGCGATGCCGAAATTCTCGCCCTCAAATGCCTTCAGGCCGATCCGGTGGCCGATCTCCGGGACGAGATCAGTCTCGTGCGCCGTGACGGCAGCCGCATCAGGGCGGCTATCGCGCTGTCTTCCGTGAAAATCGGCGGCGCCAATCATTACATCCTGTTTGCGCGTGACGTCACCATCGAAGCCGAGCGCCGCGTCAGGATCGGGCTTCTCCACGCCGTCTCCGACCAGACCAACCGGGCGGTGATCATCAGCGACACCGAGCAGAACATCGTCTATGTCAATTCCGCCTTCACGACGCTGTTCGGCTACAGCAACGCGGAGGCCGAGGGCCGCCGCGCTGGCGAGCTGATCGCCGGCCGGCATACCGATCGCAAGGCCATCGCGAAGCTCATCAAGCGCCTGATGCATGGCGGTTGCCGCGGCGAAGCCGAGGTGCTGGTCTACGACAAGGACGGCGAGGAGATCTGGGTCTGCGCCCGGATCGATGCCTTCCGCGACACGAAGGGCCGGGTCAAGCACATCTTCGCGCTGCTCGAGGACATCACCGAGACCAAGCAGCTGCGCTCGCTCCAACAACTCATCATGGGCGCGCTCGCCGACGAGGTGCCGATCGGCGAGATCGCCGACAGGCTGTGCCGTCGCGTCGAGGAGATCGCGCCCCACGTGGTCTGCTCGTTGCTTCACGTCGATGCCGCGGGCCTGATCCATCCGCTCGGCGGCCCCAGCCTGCCCGATGATTATTCCCGCGCGCTGGACGGCGTGGCCATCGGCCCCGATGTCGGCTCCTGTGGCACCGCCGCTTTCTACGGCGAACCGGTGCTGGCGACCGATCTGGAGACCGATCCGCGCTGGCAGCCCTACAAGGCGATGCCGCTCGCGATCGGCCTGCGCGCCTGCTGGTCGACGCCAGTCAAGGCGAAGGACGGCCGGGTCATCGCGACCTTCGCCTTTTACTATCGGGAGCCGCGCGCGCCAAGCAATTGGCACCGGCGCATCGTCGAGGCCTGCGTCAATCTCGGCGCCTTCGCGATCGAGCGCAAGGAAGCGCGCGCCGAGATCGCGCGGCTCGCCTATCACGACATTCTCACCGGGCTGCCGAACCGCGCGCAGCTGCGCCACCTGATCACCACGGCGATCGATGCCTGCCCGACCGGCAGCCATGTCGCACTCGCTTTTCTCGACGTCGATCATTTCAAGGACGTCAATGACACGCTCGGCCACGCCGCCGGCGACGAGCTCCTGATCCAGCTCGCCCAGCGCCTGCGCGAGCAGATCGGCCCCGAGGACATGCTGGGACGGCTCGGCGGCGACGAGTTCGTCATCCTGCTGCCGCAACGCAACGCCGAGAGCGCCGCGCGCGTCGCGGCCGACATCACGGAGGCGCTGGCTGCACCCTTGAAGCTCGGATCGAAGCTGATGCCGATGTCGGCCAGCATCGGCATCAGCCTCTATCCCGACCATGCCACCGACATCGACACACTGATGCAGCAGGCCGATGCCGCCATGTACATGGCCAAGCAGGCGGGCCGCTCGACCTATCGTATCTTCAGCGCCGAGATGAACGGGCTCACCGAGCAGCGGCTGGCGCTGATCGCGGCGCTCCGCCGTGCCATCGCCGAAGGCGCGCTGACTCTCAGTTACCAGCCGCAGATCCGCAGCTGCGACGGCGCCATCCACGGCGTCGAGGCGCTGTCGCGCTGGCGTGATGCCGTGCTCGGCGACGTCTCGCCGGCAAAATTCATCCCGCTCGCCGAGGAGTGCGGCCTGATCGAGCAGATCGGACTGTGGTCGGTGCGCGAGGCCTGCCGGCAGATGGCGAGCTGGCGTCGCGCCGGGCTCAACATCCCTAGCGTGTCGGTCAACCTGTCACCGATCAATTTCCGCAACGTCACGCTGGCCGCGCGGCTCAAGGACATTCTCTCCGAATACGATCTGTCGGCGGACGCCTTGATGCTGGAGATCACCGAAGGCGCTTTCATGCAGGACGGCGTCGCCGCGCTCGAGACGATGAACGCGATTCGCGAGCTCGGCGTCGGGCTCTCGTTGGACGATTTCGGTACCGGCTATTCCAGCCTCAGCCGTCTCGCGCATTTGCCGATCCGCGAATTGAAGATCGACCGCAGTTTCATGCGCGATATCGAGCGTGACGCCGGCGCGCTCGCGATCGCCACCGCCGTGGTGCGCGTCGGCCAGGGCCTCGGCATGACCGTCGTCGCCGAGGGCGTCGAGACCGAAGGCCAGCGCAAGACCCTGGCCGAGCTCGGCTGCGACGTCGTGCAAGGCTTCTTCTACGCCCCCGCACTTCCCCCCGTCGCGTTCGAGCGCTGGCTGATCGAGCACTGCGCCGAGCAGGCGAGGGCGATGCTGGGGCGGCTGGATGTTGCGCCGGCAGGCAGCGACGCCGTAAGGCGGTCGGCTTAGGGGCCGCGCCGAACACAGGGTGCGAACTCACTCATGCGGTGAGTACGCATCCCCGGCTCTAACCCGACGAGCGGTCAGTAGTCCCAGAAGGCTGGCACCCAGCGAAAGTGGTCGCCGTCGACCGCGACCCGCCCGATGGACGGGAACGGCATGTGCGTGGCGACGAGGAGCTCTTCGTTCGCTGCCAGCTCGCGCAGAAGATGGACCCGGACGCGGGCCGCCTCTTCGGGATCGTGCTCGAAGCCATTGTGCCAGTCGGGGTGGTCGAACCCGACAGTGAACACGGCGTCGCCGGCGAATGTCAGCCGATCGCCACCGGATGCCAGGCGGACCACGCTGTGCCCGGGGGTGTGGCCACCGGTGCGCGTGACCACCACGCCCGGTGCCACCTCGTGCTCGTCCTCGAAGGTACGCAGCTGGTTGTGGTATTCTTTCGCGAACCGCTTGGCGGTCGCCCGAAGCGCGTCCGGGAATCCCGGCGGCATCGAGACGTGGGAGAAATCGGGCGCCTCCCAGAATGCGACCTCGGCGGCTGCCACGTGGATGCGCAGGTCCGGGCGCAGCCGCTCCTTCACCTCGTCGACGAGCAGCCCGCCAATGTGGTCCATGTGCATGTGCGTCAGCACCACGTCGGTCACGGACTCAAGATCGATACCGGCGGCTTCCAGTCGTTTGCTCAACTGGCCGGCCCGCGGCAAGTGCAAGTCCGGGTCGGATCCCAGTCCGGCGTCGACGAGGATGGTCCGGTCGCCGCTACGCACCACGACCACGTTCAGCGCCCAATCGAACGCGTCCGGCGGCAGGAACATGTCCTTCAGCCACGCCGCGCGGACGGCCGGGTCGGCGTTGTGGGCCAGCATCGCGCCTGGCAGCGTCAGTACGCCGTCGCTGATCACCATCACGTCGATCTCGCCGATCTTCAGCGCGTAGCGCGAAGGAACCAGCTCTTGGGACCCCGGCTCGCCGGGGCGTGTGGTGTGGTGCAGGTTCATGTTCGTCTCCTCAGTGTTACGGATCGTCTGGTTCATCTTGAAAGCTCCTTCGTTCTGTCTTGACGCAGTTCAGTAAGTGACCGCGCGTCTGCCGTGGGCAGTGCGGTCAATGCCTTGAGGTGTTCGGAGATTGGGGCGTGCTGGGGCGACCTGATCCAACACGCGGTTAGTAGTCCCACCAGGTCGGGACCCAACGAAACAGGTCGCCTGCGGTCGCTACCCGGCCGATCGACGGGAACGGCATGTGCGTGGCGACGAGCCACGCGCCCGTCTCCGCCAGCTCGCGCATGAGCCCGATCCGGACGCGGGTCGCCTCCTCGGGATCGTGCTCGAAGCCGTTGTGCCATTCGGGGTGGTCAAACGAGACCGGGAATATGGCATCGCCGGCGAACATCAGCCGGTCGCCGCCGGACGCCAGGCGGACCACGCTGTGCCCGGGGGTGTGACCGCCGGTGCGACTGACGATCACTCCCGGCGCCACTTCGTGCTGCTCTTGGAAAGTGCGCAGCTGGTCGCGGTATTCGTCCATGAATTGCCTGGATGCTCGCCGAGCCAGGTCGGCGAGCGCCGGCGGCATGGCGGTGCGGGAGAAATCCGGCGCTGCCCAGAACTTGACCTCGGCCGCAGCCACGTGAATCCGCAGGTCCGGACGCAGCCGCTCTTTCACCCCGTCGACGAGCAGTCCGCCAACATGGTCGAAGTGCATGTGGGTCAGCACCACGTCGGTCACCGATCCAAGATCGATGCCGGCAGCATCGAGCCGCGAGCCGAGCTGCCCGGCTCGCGGAAATTCCGGGTACTCCACACCGAGCCCGCTGTCGATGAGGATGGTCTGGTCGCCGCTGCGCACCACGACCTCGTTCAGCGCCCAATCGAACGCGTCGCGCGACAGGAACATGTCGTCCAGCCACGCGCCTCGTGCAGCCGGGTCGGCGTTGGTGGCCATCGACTCCGCGGGCGGTGTCAGCACGCCATCGCTGATCACCATCACGTCGATCTCGCCGACACGGAGCGCATAACGCGACGGAACCAGCTCGTCGGACCGCGCTCTGTCGAAATGTGTGGTGTCGTGCAGGTTCATGTTCGTCTCCTTCTGAGCGTGAGAGATCATCTGATTCATCTTTGAGACTCCTCTGTTCGCATGTGGATTGTTGAGGGGCTGCAGCGGGCCGCGCCCGCAGGAGCGCGGCCGTCATCAGGTGGGCGTCTAGAGATCAGTCACGCGTTCCGGATCGGCTGACGCGAGCGCGGCGGCACGCTCGGCGCGCGGCGGGTAGATCCAGACCGTGTTGATCTCCCGCTTCGTCTTCTTGGCGACGTCGCCGACCATCTCGACGTTGCGCTCCCAGCCGCGCGTAAACAGCGCGCCGGCTTCGCCGAGGTCGAGACAGGTGACATAGGTTTTCTGGTGGTAAGGCCTGGTCGTGAGGCCGAGCAGCTCGGCTGCGGCATTGTTGCCGGCGAAGGCGCCCATCCGCGTGGCGTGCTGGCACGACATCAGCGCGTAATTGCCCTCGTCGTCGCAGGCCGCACGCGCCGCATCGCCGGCCGCGAAGACGCCCTGAACGCCTGTCACCTGCAGGCAGCGGTCGACAAGCAACCGGCCGAAACTGTCGCGCTCGGCGGGAATCTGCGTTGTCAACGGCGCGGCGCGAATGCCCGCCGCCCAGATCACGGTCTCGGTTTCGATGTGCTCGCCACTCGATAGCGTAACGCCGGATTCATCGAGCGAGGCGACGCCGGCGCCGATCCGTGTCTCCACGCCGACCTTGCGCAGGGCTTCCTCGATGACCGGGCGGGGGCCTGCGCCCATATCGGGCGCGATCGCATTGTTGCGCTCGACGATGATGACGCGAGTCTTTGCGCTCGTGCCGAGGATTTCGCGAAGCCGCGCCGGCATTTCGGTGGCCGCCTCGATGCCCGTGAAGCCGCCGCCGGCGACGACGACCGTGTCGCGCCCGCTCGTGGCGGGCCGCTTGGCGAGACCGTGCAGGTGCTTGTCGAGCATGATCGCATCCTCGAGCGAATCGACGCTGAAGCCGTGCTCGGAAAGACCCGGAATGTTCGGGCGAAACAGCCGGCTGCCGGTGGTCACGACGAGGCGGTCGTAAGAGAGCGTCTTTTTCGTGCCCTTCACTGTCGCGATCTTGACCATGCTCGATTTGGTGTCGACCGTCTCGGCGCTGCCTTGCACATAGGTAACATCGATGGCCCTGAGCACGTCGAGCAAGGGCGCCGTCAGGGTCTCGGGCTTTCGTTCATAGAGCCGCGGGCGAACCACGAGCGTCGGCTCGGGGGCAACCAGCGCGATCTCGAGCTGGTCTGGCGAAACGCCCTGGATTTCGCGCAGGCGGGCGGCGGAAAGGGCGGCGTACATGCCGGCGAAGCCGGCGCCGATGATGACTAGTCGCATGAGTTTGCTCCTTGATCTCTGCGTTTCGATCTCTGCGTTTCGAAAGTCCGCGCGCGCGCCGTCGCTGCTCCGCTTGAGGCAGCGTCCGGTGACGGCACGAAGAGGTGAAGTGAATCGCCGGCCTTAAGGCACGGCGCAGCGCGACAGCGGCGAACTCGATGGCCAGCCTTGGTGCAACGAACTTTGGCGTAGCCAACCTTGACGAAAGACAACCGGCTGAGTCGTCCTCGGGCCCCAGTCCTGGTAGGGAAGACCGGAGCCATCCCGGGTCATGATGGACACCAGCGGGTAGGTCGGATGCATGGCTTGCGCCGGAATCTCAACCTGCTCGCCCGTCGCCGACGTGAAGCGAACGGCCAGCGAGAGTCCGTACAATGTTGCGGTTGCAAGGCCTCGGCGTCGCGAAGCGATCACCCGCCGGCTGATGAAGTTTTTCCAGGTCATCTTCGGTCTCCGTCGATTGGTCTGGCACGGTGATGGTCTAGCGGATCGAATCTGCCGCTGCGCCAGAGCGATTGCCGTGGTTGCATCGCGATTGCTGCTAACGCTTGTGCCTGCGCCATTCGCTCGGGCTCTCGCCGGTCAGCTTTTTAAAGGCGACTGCGAACGCCGTTTGCGAGGAATAGCCAAGCGCAGCTGCGATCGAGACGATCGAATCGTCGGAGTCGCGCAGCATCTTCATGGCCTGCTCGAGCCGGTGCTGGCGCAGCCAGGCATGCGGTGAAAGTCCAGTGCTTTCCTTGAACGCGCGGCGGAAATGGAAGCGCGACAGCCCTGCATCCGACACCAGCGCGGCGAGTGACAGGTCCGCCTCGACTTCGAACCGCAGGCGCTGGATCGCGCGGTTCAGTGTCGTCGCTGACAGTCCGCCGATGACGGACTGGATCGGCGGGGCTCGTTAGCGCGCGTGCCGCCTGCGCCAGTCGCTCGGCGTCTCGCCGGTCAGCTTCCTGAAGGCTGCTGCGAACGCCGTCTGCGACGAATAGCCCAGCGCCGCGGCGATCGAGACGACCGCTTCGTCGCTGTCGCGCAGCATCTTCATGGCCTGCTCGAGCCGGTGTTGGCGCAGCCAGGAGTGCGGGGAAAGGCCGGTGCTCTCCTTGAAGGCGCGGCAGAAGTGAAAGCGCGATAGTCCGGCATCGGAAGCCAGCGCATCGAGCGAGACGTCCGCATCGCTGTCCGAGCGCAATCGTTCGATCGCACAGAGCAGGATCTTCGGCGACAGCCCGCCCATGGTCGGCTGGAGCGTGGCTGGCGAACCTGTGTGCGCAACCAGCAGGCGCGTGGCCAGAAGATCCGTCAGCTGATGCCGAAACAGCGTATCCAGGGCTTCATTGCCTCCCAGCGTATCAGCCGCGCTCAGGAGCAGCCGAGACGTAATGGGGTCAGGATGCGCCGTCCGCTCCAGCAGCTCGTTCGTTCCCGTGATCTCGGCTTCGCGAGCAACGCGCTTCAACGTTGCATCGGGAAGATACAGTTGAACCACATCGACGGGCTTCGGAATGTCCCAGCGGGAGCTTGATCCTTCCGGAATGATGACCACGACCCCGCGACGAAACGTGCCGATCGCAACCGATTTTCCTGTCCGCCGCTCCATGCGCTGCACCATGCCGTTATGGGCCATGATCACGTGGTGGCTCATGGGCTCGACGACGTCGTGCAATCGATCATGTTTCCAATGGGCAATCCCGGCGCCGGAGGAGTCCAGTGCCATGCGAAGTGGCTCGGTCCCGAGCACGCGCGCCATTTCCGCATCGGCGCGTCGCTCGGAGCTCGAGCGATCGTGCGGCTGTGAGCCCGGCGGGGGTGGCAAGCCCTGGTGCGAGGGATTGCGCATGAGTGCAGTGCTCCCGGTCATTGCGTGGCTCCTCCTGATCAGCTCAAGCTTTCGATCAGTGTCCGTACTTGTACGGGTCGGCGCGTGTTCTATGCGCTGCGAAGGTTCCGTGTATTTCCTGAAGCGGTGATGCTTTGTCCGATCCTGCTCCAAGCCGGCGCGCGCTTTCACAAACGCACGATGGGCCGGCGACGCGCTTGCCGAGGCATTGAGCCGGGATTGCGCGAGAGGTAACAAAACCCGTTGAAATTGCTCGTGAAAGGCGGTCTGAGGCAATAAATGCGGCGGGCCGTCATACGGCTGCCGCTCCGACGCGCTGGTCTGGACCGTCGCTTGGCGATGTCGGATAATTAGGGGTGATTTGGCGATGGCGCCGCGCTCCCAAGTCCCCTCTCATACGAGATCACGGCCATGACACAGGCAGCTGCCTTCGCGCAGAAGGTCGAACGTTTCCTGCATCTGAAAGATGCGCCGCCAACGCTGGTCACGCGTTCGCTGCGCAGCGCCGAGCTCGCCGTCACCGAGACCCGGGATGACCATCCCATGCCGCGTCTTTCCGATTCGATGCCCTCGGAGGACGCCTATCTCGTCAGCCTCAAATTTCGCGATTTCGCCGATTGCGAGTGCTGGGAGCGTGGCCGTTGCGTGATCAAGAGCGATATCCGCGCCGGCGCCACCTATCTGTACGACCTTAAACGCGATCCGCGCTATGTGATCGACAAGCCTTTCCATTCTCTGTTCTTCCATCTGCCCCGTTCAGTGCTGGACGACATGGCGAGGCAAGGCGGCGCGCCAAGGATTGGCGAACTCGCCTATCAGCCCGGCGTCGGCCATGACGATATGACGATCCGCCATCTCGGCGCATCGTTCCTGGCGGCATTGCGCCAGCCTGATGAGGCCAACCAGCTCTTCATCGACCACATGATGCTCGCGCTCGCCGCACATGTTGCGACGACCTACGGCGGATTGCGGTGCGCCGCCGAGCCGGCGCGCGGCGGCCTTGCTCCTTGGCAGGTCAAGCGGGCCTGCGAAAGGCTGGAATCCGATCTCCGCGGAAAGCTCTCACTGGACAAGATCGCAGCCGAGTTCGATCTCTCCGTCAGTCATTTTTCGCGTGCATTTCGCGTCTCCACCGGCCTGCCGCCGCACCAATGGCTGCTGCGCCAGCGCGTGGACACGGCCAAGCAATTGATGACGGTGCGCGACCTGTCGCTGGCGGAGATTGCGATATCGGCCGGGTTCGCCAATCAAAGCCACTTCACCCGGGTGTTTTCCTCGGTGGTCGGGATGAGCCCGGGAATATGGCGCCGCGAGGCGCAGGGCGTGCCGGAAAGCGAAACGTGATCCGGGCTCAAGACGCCATCCGCTCAACGGCGCCGTGCCTGAGAGATGGCATAGGCGGCGCTGCGCGCTGCAAACATCTCGTCCGGCGGGTGGCCGATGCCGTCGGCAAGATTGGCCGGATTGAACGCGGACCCGTCGCACGCCTCGTCTGATTCTGTGCCCGTGATCACGATCGTTCCGAGGCGTACCGCTTCGCGCGCATCCTCATCGGGCCAACGCTCGGTCACGTCCATGACGGGGTCGCCGGGCCGGTCCAGCAGCGCCATCACGCTGAACCTGACATCGCGTGCCCCGATCCGGGCTTCGAGCTCGCCGCGCAGAAGGCCGGTGGACTCGGCCGCGGCGGCGTCCTCGGGCGGCCTGCCTTCCTCGCCGACCGGCGCGACCTTGAATTTGATGAACCGTGTCTCGCCATTTGCATTCGTCGCGGGAAAGGCGTGCACGCCCCAATAGGTCGTGCACGCAAGGCTTGCGGGTGGCGGGTGCACGGCAAGGTAGCTTGCCTGATGCAGCGTTTCGGGATTGGCGGCGGAGAATGCCTCGACCTGCGCCATGTCCTGCTTGCTGTCCGGTCCCGGCATGCGCGCCTGGAGGAAGGCCAGCATCTGGTCGAGTGTTCTGGCGAAATGAACCGGCGCGCTCTGGGTGAGTATCGCGGAGCGCTGCCCCTCGCTGCCGAGCCGGAAGCTGAAGCCACGCAGCGAGCACCTGTCAGTGACCACCGCATCCGGGGTGCAGCCGTCCGCCGAGAACCGCGCCAGCACCCGGGACGGCTTGGTGAAGCTGCGGGATCTGGTGATCTCCTCGGCCTGATGCGACGGGGTGTAGGTGCCGCGAACGCATTGGCCCCAGGAAAAGCTCGCCCGTGCCTTTGGCGGAAGCCCGGCAACCGCCTTCAGGGCATCGACAACAGACGTCGGCGTGGCAGCGCCGCTGGGGAACTGAGGCAGGACGAAACCCTGGGTTCGAACGATGGCGCTCGTTTGTGACGCAGGGCGGATCGAGCTTCTTTCCCAAAGCGGGCGCGCCTTGTCCGATCCTGCGACAAATCTCGCGGCTCGCTTGCTCGGGGCCACCGCGCGCTATGAAAACGCCCCCGTGTCCGACGCCAGCCCCGTCCTCCGCCGCAAATCCGTGATCGCCCGCAAGAAGCTATCCGCAGGCGTCGTCTCGGGATCGATCAGCCGGTGCAGGCGAAAGCCGTCTTCGAGCGCCAGCACGACGGAGGCCATCCAGGGCGGATTCAGATTGTCGTTGCGTCCGTTGCTCTTCAACGTCGCCTCGACGATGTCGGCCACCAGCTTGCGCCGCGCGCGCAGGCGTTTGGCAAGCTCGGGACGGCGCTTCTCGGCGCGGGCGACGAACAGGATCATCTCCATGTGCAGCAGCGGCGAGCGGATCGGCCCGATTACGCCGCGGGCCAGAAGGCGCTTGTCCAGATCGAGATTGAGGTTGGTCGTTCACGAGCCCGGGTTCATTTCGGCGCGCGGCTGGATTGAGGCACGGGGCAATCGACCCCGAATTTCTCGGCGCGAAGAACCGGGTCCGAAATCCGCGCGATGCGTGCGCAGGCCTTGGTGGCGATGGCGTAGGTCTCCGGCGACGCGTTCCTCTGCGGCAGGCTTGTCAGCTCGCCGCTCCAAATCCGGGTCATATACTCCTTCAGATCACGGTCGCGTACCAAGTCGAATTTCGCGGCAAGCCTGACGACCTCGTTGGATGGCCGGTCGTGCGTGCCTCGCAGCATTGCGATGGCCTTGTCGGAATAGGCCAGCGTGTCGTCGAAAAAAATCAGCGGGCGAACGCTCTTGTACATATAGTTGCGCGCCGCCGGATAGCCTTGAGGCCCAAGACTCGTAATGATCCTCAAGCAGCCCTCGTATTGCCATGTCGCAAGATCGTGGTGTTCCACGAAGATCCGGATGACCCGGTCGAGCAACGCCTGGGCACTTGGCAGCCGCTCACTCAGTTTCCACTCGCGCAGGGAGGGGTTGGCAACCGATTGGCTGGCGATACATTCGTCGCAGATGCCCGGTGTCTCGAGACGCTGCACCACCTTCTCGACCAGCAATGCGGTCTGGTCATTGGTGAGGCCCTTCGCAAAATCCGTCACCGCCGTCCAGCCCTCGCTTTCACGTCCGACGAGAGACGTGGCGGCATCTATCGAGCGCTGGTCGACAATGCCCTTGTCCCGCGCTGCAATTAGCATAGCTGCGACGCTCTTCGGGCTGACATTGGCCAGCTTCGCAAATGTCTGCGCCTGATCCAGCGTTTCCGAAGCGCTCAACGTCGCGAGCGGCACAGGCCCGCCGCGGTCCGAGGCGTAAGGAGGAGTGACGCCGTAGATCGCGCTGATCATCTTCGGGGAATCGATCTCGTCGAGCCCGTACCGTACGGGATGGGAGATCCCGGAGCCGATTTCCCAAGGGCGTGTCGAAGGGGAAAAGAAGCCGAATAGCGGAAAATAGGACAGCACGTAGGCTTGTCCCTGATACCACGAGAACAGCGGTCGCTCCTGGCCGCCGGTCCGCAATCTAGCTTGAGTCTCATTGCAGCAGCCAGAGCCGCCGTTGTTGACGCCGATCCGGTAGAATTGCTCGATCACCAGACCGTCGGGTATCTCGGCGAGGCTGCGCCATTTGAAACACTCGTCAGAACGCCGCTCGTTCTGCAATTGCTGCGAAGCCTGCTTTTCTTCGGCCGAGCACGCATCGCCCTTCGCAAGCGAAACCTCTTCAATGCTGGAAATCTTCTGGTTTGAACTGTCGAGCCGCAGCTTGATCAGGCGATCGACACGACCATCGGCGACGATCTTGTTGTCGACGGTCGGTGGCGACTTCACGATCAGCGTGCGTTGAGCGCTCGCTTCTGGACTGATCGGGCGATCCCATACCTTCGGATCAATACTCTTCTGCAGCCGCCACTGGCCGACGACGCCCGCGCCGGCCCATATTGCGATGAAAACAAGAGGCGAGAGCGCCAATCCCGGCTTCGATCGCGCCATCCCATAGATCACCAATCCGATCATCACCGCGAACCAGACGAAATTCATCAGGCCTGCGATCGTCGGGGCGACGAAGGCGAGCATTAACACCGGGAATTGTACCACGCCGAGCAGTACGAACGCGACGGTCAGGATGAGAAGACCAACGACGATCTGCCCCAGGATGCGCATGAGAAGCTGGCTCTCGAACGACCGGCGTCCGGTCAATGAGGTTGTGGTTGCTTTGGGCTGCTACTCTTATCCGGAAGTCCTGCGCCGACGTTGCCCAAACTTCTTCGGCAATCATTTGGCGTAAATGATGAGTTAATCGCCCGCGGACGGAAGATACCGCGACACCCTAGTCCGACGCCAGCCCCGTCCTCCGCCGCAAATCCGTGATCGCACGCAAGAAGCTATCCGCAGGCGTCGTCTCGGGATCGATCAGCCGGTGCAGGCGAAAGCCGTCTTCGAGCGCCAGCACGACGGAGGCCATCCAGGGCGGATTCAGATTGTCGTTGCGTCCGTTGCTCTTCAACGTCGCCTCGACGATGTCGGCCACCAGCTTGCGCCGCGCGCGCAGGCGTTTGGCAAGCTCGGGACGGCGCTTCTCGGCGCGGGCGACGAACAGGATCATCTCCATGTGCAGCAGCGGCGAGCGGGCGAGGGGATCCTGCCGCGAGCGGTCCATCGCCTTCAGCGCAGCGATGAAGTCGTCGAGATTGTCGTGCTGGGCGAGGATGTCCATGTTACGTCGGATCGACTGCTCGACATGGTCCTCGAGCATGGCGATGATCAGCTCGTCCTTGCTCTTGAAGTTGGAATAGAACGCGCCGCGGGTGAAGCCTGCCGCCGCCGCGATCGCCTCGATGCTGGCGCCGCCGATGCCGTCCTGCTCGAACACGCGCGCGGCCGCCTCGAACAATTTGTCGCGCGTATCGTCCCTGGTCGGTCTGGTTCTCACCCTTGACATCGGACGAGGTTAGGGCAGAATGCAACTCGATACAACAATGTATCGAGTTGATAATTCAGGGATGGTTACGCCGGGCAGGGCTGTGATCGGCGTATTCGGTGTCATCGGCAACCGATTGAGGCCACCATGAACGAGCACGTGCAAAGCGCAGGCGGACCGCTGTTCAACCCGCTGTCGCCGGACTTCATCCGCGATCCCTATCCGCACTATGAACGGCTGCGCACGAACGATCCGATCCACGTGACGCCGTTCGGCCAGTTCGTCACAAGTCGCCACGCCGACGTCAGCCTCGTGATGCGCGACAAGCGCTTCGGCAAGGATTTCGTCGAGCGCTCCAAGCGCCGATATAGCGCCGCCATCATGGACGAGCCGGTGTTCCGCAGCATGAGCCACTGGATGCTGCAGGCCGATCCGCCCGACCACACCCGCCTGCGCGGCCTCGTCGTGAAGGCCTTCACCGCCCGCCGCGTCGAGGACATGCGGCCGCGCATCCAGGAGATCGTCGACCAGGCTATCGATGCGGTGATCGACCGCGGCCACATGGATCTGATCGAGGATTTCGCCTTCCGCCTGCCCGTGACCATCATCTGCGAGATGCTCGGCATCCCCGAGGACCATCGCGAGGTCTTCTACAAGAGCTCGCGTGACGGCGGGCGGCTGCTCGACCCCGTTCCGCTCACTGCCGAGGAGATCAGGAAGGGCAACGAGGGCAACCTGATGGCGCAGATGTATTTCCAGCAGCTGTTCGAGCTGCGCCGCAAGAATCCCGGGGACGATCTCACCACCCAGCTGGTGCAGGCCGAGGAGGACGGCAACAAGCTCACCAACGAGGAGCTGACCGCCAACATCATCCTCTTGTTCGGCGCCGGCCACGAGACCACCGTCAATCTCATCGGCAACGGCCTGCTCGCGCTCCACCGCAATCCGGACCAGCTTGCGCTGCTCAAGGCGCGCCCCGAGCTGATGGCAGGCGCGATCGAGGAATTCTTGCGCTACGATTCCTCGGTGCAGATGACCGGACGCGTCGCGCTGGAGGAGATCGAGGATCTCGGCGGCAAGAGGATCCCCAAGGGCGAGACCGTGCTGTGCCTGCTCGGCTCGGCCAACCGCGATCCCGCGGTCTATCCCGATCGGCCCGACCAACTCGATGTCACCCGCCAGAATGTGAAACCACTGTCGTTCGGTGGCGGTATCCATTTCTGCCTCGGTGCCCAATTGGCGCGCATCGAGGCCGAGATCGCCATTGCCACGCTGCTGCGGCGGCTGCCCGATTTGCGCATCGACAACGTCGAAAACCCGGAATGGCGGCCGACCTTCGTGCTGCGCGGCCTGAAGCGGCTGCCGGCGAGCTGGTGAGGCACGCCGGCATTAACCTCCGCGCGCAACAGTCGCTGTGACTTCGCCACACTTCCCCCTATATAAGGGGCTGTTCCGGCACGCCTGAAGTCCACTAAGGCCAGGGTTTGGTCCGGATGCCGGTTTGGCCGAGGGGAGACCCGTGCAGACGACGCTGCTCGGATTGGCGATTGCCTTCATTATTGCGCTGCTGGCCGCGCTGATCGGGCCTTACTACGTCGACTGGAACCAGTTCAGGCCCCAGTTCGAGGCGGAGGCTGGCAAGATCATCGGCGTGCCGGTGCGGGTCGCGGGCGAGCTCGACGCGCGGCTGTTGCCGGCGCCGACGCTGCGGCTGCGCCAGGTCACCTTCGGCGGCAACAACGATCTCGGTCGCCTGCGCGCCGACAAGCTCGATGTCGAGTTCAGCCTGGGCTCATTGATGCGCGGCGAATGGCGCGCCACCGAGCTTTCGGTGGGCGGCATGGCGGTCGATCTCGGCCTCGATGCCCGGGGGCGGGTCGATCTGCCTTCCACCGCGAGCGGCACCTTCAATCTGGCCTCGCTCGCCATCGAGCGGGTGAATCTCACCGGCCGCATTGCGCTCCACGATGCCGCCAGCCGCTCGACGCTGGAGCTGAACGACATCGCCTTCTCCGGCGACGTCCGCTCACTCGCGGGCTCGGTGCGCGGCGACGGCAGGTTCACCGCCGCCGGGGTGCGCTATCCGTTCCGCGTCTCCTCCGGCCCGAGCGCCGACGGCAGCGCCACCCGTCTCCACCTCAACATCGATCCCGGCGAGCGTGCCATCCTCGCCGATCTCGAAGGCGTGCTCGCCTTCGACAATCGCCTGCCGAAATTCGACGGTGCGCTGACGCTGGCCGTACCGGCGGTCAAGAAGGCGGGCGAGGCGGGTCCAACGCCGTGGAAGCTCACGACCAAGCTTAGGGCGGATCCAGCCGGTGCGAAGTTCGAGCAGATCGACGCGAGCTTCGGCGCTGAAGACAATGCGCTGAAGCTCGGCGGCGTCGGCGACCTCAAATTCGGCGCCTCGCCGCTGCTGCGCGCGGTGCTGTCGGCGCGCCAGGTCGATGCCGACAGGCTCGCGGGCAAGGACGATGCCGAGCCGCTTCGCATCCTGCCGGCGCTGCGCGCGGGGCTGGCTGCCATTCCGCAGGCTCCGATCCCGGCGCAGATCGAGTTCAATTCCGACCAGATCATGCTTGGCGGCCGCCCGCTGCAGAACATCGCGGCCGAGCTTCAGACCGATGGAAGGTCCTGGACCTTCCAGCGGCTCGAGCTGCGCGCGCCCGGCATGACGCAACTCTCGCTCAACGGCGCAGCTCCCGGCGCCGACAGTTTCAGCGGTCGTCTCAGTGTCGAATCCTCCGATCCTGACGCGCTGGTGGCCTGGTTGCAGGGCCGCAGCGAGGTCAACCGCCGCAGCACGCGGCCGCTGCGCCTTGCCGGCGACGTGACCATCGCCGCCAACCATCTCGCCATCGACAGGCTGAAGGCCGATATCGAAGGCGGCGCCGTCACGGGCCGCATCGCCTTCGTGCAAACAGGCGCGAGCAAGGGCTCGCGGATCGACGCCGAGCTCAAGGCCGACCGGCTCGATCTCGACGCCGCCGCGAGCTTTGTGCGCGCGCTTGCGGGGCCGCAGGGCGAATGGCCGGAAGAGGCAAAGCTCTCGCTCGATATCGGCCGCGCCATCTCCGCCGGCCAGGAGCTGCGGCCGTTCGCGGCAAAGCTCGGTTACGGCCCGGCATCGCTGTCGCTGGAGCAGCTGCGCTTCGGCCAGGCCAGCGGCGTGACCACCGAGGCGAGCGGCAGCTTCGACCGCACCAAGGCCACCGGCAAGCTCGCGCTGAAGTCCTCGGCCAATGCGCTGCGCGAGCTCACCGCGTTGATCGAGCCGTTTGCGCCTGCGGTCCGCGCCCGTTTCGATGCCATCCCCTCATTACCAGGCGCGACCCGCCTCAAGCTCGATCTCAGCCTCGACAGGAATGCCGAGCATGCCGATCGCAGCAATGCCCGCGCCGTGCTCGACCTCGACGCGCCGCAGCTCAAGGCCAGTGCGACGCTGACTGCGCAGACGCCGGTGGCGGCGGTCAACGGCATCGATATCGACAAATTGCGCAACAGCGACTTCACGCTGGACTCGAAGATATCGACGCCGCAGGCCGGCGCGCTGCTGGCGCTGCTCGGGCTCGATCGCGTGGTGGCCGCAGGCGAGGGCGCGTCGCAATTCGAAGGCAAGCTGACCGGTGCATGGCGGCGGCCGTTGCAATTGAACGCAAAGCTCAGCGGCGGCGGGCTCGACGCCGATGCGCAGGGCAGCGTCGAATTGTCGGAGCCGAAAGCCAGCGTGAACCTGCGCGTGCGCAACACCAATCTGGCGCCGCTGTTCGGGACCAGCCCGGCCGGCAAATCGATGCAGGCCGTCAGCCTGTCCTCCCGCCTCACGCTCTCCGGCAACCGCCTGACCTTCGACGATCTCGACGGCAATGCGGCAGGCTCGCATTTGCGCGGTCATCTGGCGGTGACGCTCGATCCGGAGAAGAGCGTCGACGGCGAAGTCGGCCTCGATACGCTCGATCTGGCGCCCGCGCTCGCGATGGCGATCGGCGCCGCCGGGCATGAGTCCGGCGAGCCGCTGAGCGCGGGGTTGTTGGGCGGCTGGCGCGGCCGCATCGCTTTCCAGGCGTTGCGCGGGATGTTGCCCGGTGGCATCGAGCTGCGCCCATTCGGCGGCACGCTGCGAAGCGACGGCCAGTCGCTCGCGCTCGATGCGCTGAAAGGCGGCCTCAGTGGCGGTGAGATGTCGGCGAGCTTCGACGCACGCAACGGCGCGAATGGTCTTGCGTTGAACGCGCGCATCGATCTCACCAATGTCGATGCGGCGACGCTGCGCTATCGCGATCTCGCGCTGCCGAAGGGGCGCGCCTCGGTGCAGATGGCGCTGACCAGCCAGGGCCGCAGCGTCGCGGCGCTCACCGGTGCGCTCGCCGGCAACGGCACGGTGACGCTGGACTCCGCGGAAATCGGCGGCCTCAATCCGCGCGCCTTCGAGATCGCGATCCGCGCCAGCGACGGCGGCCAGGTCGCCGACGACAACCGCCTGCGCCAGCTGGTCGAGCCCGCGCTTGCCGCCGCGCCGATCGCGGTGGCCTCGGCGCAGATCCCGTTCACGATCCGCGACGGACGCTTGCGCGTCGGCGCCACCCCGCTGGAAGCGAAGAACGCCCGCGCCATCGTCTCCGGTGGCTACGACATTCCCGCCGACCAGGCCGACATCCGCGCCAGCCTGACGCCGATCATGACCGGCCTCTCCGGCGCCCCGCCGGAGATCCAGCTGTTTGCGGCGGGCCCTCCCGACAAGCTCAATCGCACGATCGACCTTGCGCCGCTGTCGTCCTGGCTTGCGGTGCGCACGATCGATCGCGAGACGCGCCGGTTAGACGCCATCGAGCGCGGCGAGCCGCCGCCGGCGACCGCGGCGCTGCCGACGCTGGTGTCTCCGGATGCAACGCCCGAGCAGGCGCCGGTTAACGTGCCGCTGCCGGGCCAGGATCCGCGCCGCGCGCCGTCAAAGCCGAAAGCCGCGCCGCTGCCAAAGGCCCCGCAGGCCGCTCCCGCCGCGCCAAGCCCGCCGCTTGCCCAACAGCTTGCGCCGCTGCCGCCGGCCATCGACGTGAAGCCCGCTCCGGGTCCGCCGCCCGCCAAGCCCAAGCCGAAGCCGCCGTTGGTGCTGACGCCGCAGAATCCGTAAGGGTGCCCTTGTTTAGAGTGATGAATCCGCGGGCTCGGTGCGACCTCTCCCGCTTGCGGGGGAGGTCGGCACGAAGCCCCGGGTGGGGGCTCTCTCCACATTGGGAGTCTCTCCGTTGAGACACCCTCTCCCCAACCCTCTCCCGCAAGCGGGAGAGGGAGCGCACCTTCCGAGCCGCCTTGTCCGCCGGTAAACCCATTCCCTCGCATTTGAATGAATTTTGCCCGGCAAAACTGATTTGCCGATTTTACCGAATTCTCGCGTTTGATCTCTAGCGTCAGTTCCCAGGGAATCCGGTGTCCCGCCACGAGCGGCGGGGCGGCGCGCCAAAAGAACTGCCAAGAATTGGGGTTATCGAGATGAACGGGGCGAAAACGCTTCTACAGGATCTGGACGACGCGATCGCGCGCGGCACTGACGAGAGCCGGGCCAAGGCGTTGTGGCATGCGACCGACATTCTGATCACCGGCCGCTACAGCGACGACGAGATCAGCATGTTCGGCGAGGTCATCGGGCGGCTCGCCGACGAGATCGAGGTCGCCGCGCGGGCGCAGCTCTCGGAGCTGATGTCGGCGTGCGATCACGCGCCGCTCAACGTCATCGAAAAGCTGGCGCTCGACGACGAGATCGAGGTCGCAGGTCCCGTGCTGCGCGACTCCACTCGTCTCGACGAGAAGATGCTGGTCGAGAGTGCCATGACCAAGGGCCAGTCGCATCTGCTCGCAATCGCCCAGCGCAAATCGATCGGCGAGGCCGTCACCGACGTGCTGGTCAAGCGCGGCGATCAGGAGGTCGTGACGTCGGTGGCCAGGAACGAGGGCGCGCGCTTCTCCGGTTCGGGCCTGTTGCACATGGTCCGGCGCGCCGAAGGCGATTCGATCCTCGCCGAGCAGCTTGGCCTGCGCAAGGACGTGCCGCGCCACATCTTCCAGCAGCTGATCTCGAAGGCGTCGGAAGACGTTCGCCGCCGCCTCGAGACCGAGCGGCCGGAAATGATGGCGCAGATCCAGAGCTCGGTGACCGAGGTCACCGGCGATCTCCAGTCCAAGTTCGGCCCGTCCTCCCGCAGCTATTTCGTCGCCAAGCGCGTGGTGACGACGCAGCATCGCCAGGGCAACCTCAACCAGGATTCGATCTCGAACTATGCGCGCCAGCACCGCTTCGACGAGGTGCAGATCGGCCTGTCGCTGCTGTCGGCGCTGCCGGTCGACGTGATCGAGCGCGCGATGATGGACCGTAACCGTGAGATGATTCTGGTGCTGTGCAAGGCGCTCGACTTCTCCTGGGACACGACCATGTCGCTGCTGTTCCTCGGCGCCAAGGATCATCTGATCACGGCGCGCGAGCTGCACGAAAACGAGCGCGATTTCGGCCGGCTCAAGATCGAGACCTCGCGTAGCGTCTTGAAGTTCTACCAGTCGCGCAAGACCGCGGATTCCACCGCGGGCGGCCGTCAGCCCGAGCTTCAGGTCCACTGAGCATCGTCCCGGAATTCGAAGGGGAGTATTTGCAATGTTGCCTCAATTCGGCACCGCGGTTCGCAAGAAGAGCCTCAACAGCGCCGTCACCGCCGATCTCGGCGGCGGAGCACCCGACAAGGCGTCGGTGGACGCGGCCTGGCTCGTGCTGGAAGCCGCCAATGACCTCGGCGATCACGCCGCGATCGACGCCTGCCGCCGCGTCATCGACGCCGAGCTGACCGGCACGGTGGCCGGAAGCTCCGACATCGATCTCGTGTTGGGGTATTTCAGGTAGGATCCGCGAGGCCGCGCGGCGACGTCATCATGCATAAACAACAAGCTAAAGCGCGATGACGCTCCATCCTGATCGCATCGCGCCTTAAGGGACTGGGCGGCTCAACCTCTTGCGTGGTGGTTACGTCGTCACCGCGCAGGAGGACCCGCGGCTCTCATCGACGGATGCGGTAGATCACCACGTCCTCACCGTGACGGTTCGTACTCCGCTCGAGCAGGTAATTCGATTTCTCCAGCACACGGCGCGATGCGCCGTTTGCGACATAGACGATGCCGATGAGAGACGGCAGCTCGAGTTGTGACAGCCCGATCCGAGTGAGCGCAGCCGCGATCTCGCTGGCAAATCCGCGGCCCCAGATGCCGCGCACGAACGCGTAGGCGATCTCGATCTCGTCGACGTCATCCACCAGGATGTGCCGGATGCCCGCCCGTCCGGCAAAGGCGCCGTCTTTCGTGCGCAGGGTCCACAGGCCGAAGCCGTATTGATCCCAATGCGCCATGTTGGCGACGAGATATTTCTCCGTTGCCTCCGCCGAGCGCACGCCGCCGAGATAACGCGACGCTTCGGGATCCAGATGGAGCGCGACGAGGTCGGCGAGGTGACTTTCGTTCAGCCGCTCGGCGTTCAGGTTGTCGGTACTGAAGCGATTCATGGAAGCAGAGTGTCGCCCGGAGCTGGTCGCGATCTGGATGTTATCGAGGCCGATGATGCCATCGTGCCGCTGTTTTGCCCGACAGGTCAACCGGCGCGCGGCGCTTTAGGTCGTTGTTCAAGCATGATCTTTTCGGAAAACCGCTGCGCACTCTTCCGGATCATGCTTTAGACCGGGCCGTGCGAGCCGGGCGGAACCATGTAGAGCGTCATCGCGAAGATCGCGTAGATGCAGAGCAGGAGCGCGCCGACGAACCAGGCGGAGCGTCCGCCATTGGTGACGAAGCTCGTCACCACGGCGGCGATCATGACCATGGTCACCGCGCCCGGCCAGAATTGAAGATCCATGGGCTGCGGCCCGACAACGTAGCTCAGCAGCACCAGAACGGGTGCGACGAACAAGGCGATCTGGCTGGCGCTTCCGAGCGCGATGCTCACGCTCATGTCGAGCCGGTTGCGGCGTGCCGCGGAAAACGCCACGGCCATCTCGGCCGCGGCCCCGACCAGGGCAACGACGATGAACCCGACGAATGCCGGGGTCATGCCGAGCGTTTCGGCGGCCTTCTGCACCGACGCGACGAAGATTTCGCTCACGAGCGCAACCAGCACGGTGACGATCCCCAGTGTCGGAACGGCGATTGCAATCGGCAGTATCGGGCCGCCAGCCTCGCCATGGTCGCTGCTTGCAAACAGCTCCTTGTGCGTTTTCAGCGAGAACAGCAGGCCGAGACCATAGGCCGCGATCAGCAGGACCGCCAAGGCGGTGCTCAAGCGCTGCACCGTCGCCTCGTGTCCGGGAAAGTCGAGATCGGCCACGGCCGAGGGTGACAACAGGGCAATCGTGGCCATCAGCAGCAGCGCGGAATGGAGCCTGCCACCCGCCCGGTTGTATTCCTGCACGCGATGCCTCAATCCGCCCAGAAACAGCGATGCGCCCAGCATGAACAGCGAGTTGGTCACGATCGCACCCGCGATCGAGGCTTTGACCAGCATGTATTGACCGGCCTGCAACGCTGTGACCGCGATGATGAGCTCCGTGAGATTGCCAAGCGTGGCGTTCAACAGCCCGCCGACCGCATCGCCTGTCTTCTCGGCCACGGCCTCCGTCGCGTGGCTGAGCAGGCTCGCGAGCGGCACGATGGCGATCACGGCCAGCACGAACAGCAGCGTATGCGCGTCCGGCATGAGATGCTCGAGCACGATCACGACAGGCACGACAATCAGCAGCCACAGCAGCGGGCTGTGCCGGATTTCCCTGAGGAGCGCATTCATAGTCCGTCCTTCGCGGTCAGACCTCGACGCTGCCGCCGGAGAGGGGCCCGGTGTTGATCTAGCTCAACGGCTTGCGCGCCCTCGAACCGGCGCCTCAATAGCAGGGCGGCTGATATCCGCACGCCCGGCGATAGCCATAGGCGCCAAAGGCGGCGGCTCCCGCCGCTGCTGCGCTGCATCTGGCCTTCCTCGCTGGCGAATTCGACAAGCCATTCGAGTTGATCTGCATCAAGCGCTGCGATCACGGCCAAACCACAACAACAACCGGGCTGGTTGGCGAGGTGTTGGTGTGAGCGATGATTCCGACTTGGTACGTCACCTTTGAAGTTCGAAAACGGGGGCTACTTTTGAGACAGCGGAGTCCGCGTGAGACGAAGACTTTCGCGACCGAGCATGAAGCCAAGCTGTTCGCGCGTGCCAGGCTCGACGAGGGGCTTGCGGTCTTTGCAGGCACGATCAACCCCCATCTTCCCAGGCGGCTCATCCCATCCTCCGGCATCCGCGCCTGGCTTGCCGACGAACAAGACAGCACTTCGCGCTCCGAGATGGATGGCGAGTAAGCACATTATCGTGCACAGACGTGGCGCTTGAGTGTTGCCATTTTGGTACGGGCCAAAGCCTCCCTCGCGCGTAACCTTCGAGACGTTCGCAATATGCACGCCAGCCTGCATAAGGCTCAATTTTTGAACGGCAGAGATCTAGGAAAAGGGGATTCGACGATGAAGAAGCTCTCGATAGCTGCGATCGGCTTCGCGGCGCTGAGCATGGTGGCTCCGGCCATGGCTGCCGATATGGCTGTCAAGGCAGCGCCGCCGCCGGTACCTGTGATGGCAGTCTATAACTGGACGGGATTCTACATCGGCGCCAACGGCGGCTGGGGGCAAAGCCGTGGCTGCGTGGACTTCGTGACGGCCGCAGGGACGCTCGCAAGTGGTTGCGCCGATCGCTCCGGCGGCTTGATCGGCGGACAGCTCGGGTATCGCTGGCAGACCAATCAGTTTGTGCTCGGCGTGGAAGCGCAGGGCGATTGGGCCGAGATCAAGAACACGCGTGTCAGCCTGATTGATCCGCTGGTCTCGACCACGGGCAAGACGGATGGCATCGGGCTCTTCACGGCCCAGGTAGGTTGGGCATGGAACGCCTCGCTGTTCTACCTGAAGGGCGGCGCGGCGGTGACCCGTAATCGCTTCGATATCTTCAACAACGTCACGGGCGTTGGCCTCGCCTCCGCAGGTCACACGCGCTGGGCGGTGCTCTCGGTGTCGGCTGGGAATATGGCTTCACGCCGAACTGGTCGGTCGGTGTCGAGTACGACCATCTCTGGATGGGGCGCGACAACACCGCCTTCGCAGCCGGCGTGGTCACGCCCGGCGGGCTTGCGCTCACGGGCAGCGGCGTCACCCAGGATATCGACATGGTCACACTTCGGCTGAACTATCGCTTCGGCGGTTACGGCGCGCCGGTCACGGCTCGCTACTGATCTCAGGTCTTCCCGGTGAACTCAGGCCCCGGCATCGACCGGGGCCTTTTTCGTGGGAGATGAACAGACGCGCGGCGCGTTCGAGTGCCGCACGAGCGCCGTTGCGATCACCAGTCCCGGTAGCCAAACCACCCGAACTGTGGTTGCCGCGCCGCCAGAACCATCTGCGGCGTCGGGTGTCGTTTCGATCGCGTCGCAATGTGTTGCGGCCTTCGCGGCCGCTTGTGCTCGACGGATTCGCGCTGCGGCGAGTCCGCGCGCGCCATCGCGAGTGCATTGGCAACCGCGGATGTCTCCGCCCGAATGACCGGCGGCTCTGTGCGGGCGAGGGAAGGAGGCTCCGTAGTCGAAGGTGCAGATGCGACCGCCACGATCACTGGCGCGGTCATATCGAGGACCACACGCTCGGGCCATTTGCGGTCCGAGTGAATGCGTATGGTCGCCCGATCCGCGGTCGTCCTCTCGGCGACTTGCGCGCCGGGCAGACAAAAGTCGGCAACGAACAGGAGCGCGAGCAACGCCGCTCCGACCTTCCAGAAGTAGGCCAATAACGGCATCCCGGTCGCTCCGTGCCCCCACAATGGCCCAGCTTGCGACGACGTTCCGCCAGTCTCCGACTCGTTGCGCGAGGCAGCTTGATCCAGATCAAGTGCGCGAAATATCTCCAACCTGGTCCTGGCGACTCTTTGATGATGTCATTGCATCCATGCTTTGCCCGACGATGCCGCGCCTCGGAAGCAGCATGCAGTTCGACCGCTGCCGCAGCTTCGCAGCAGTCTGGTCGCGCGTCGGCAAAGCTCGTGACTTGCGAGCCAGACCTGTGCGGCATCGATGATCCTCGGGAGAATGGCATCGTGCCAGTGTTTCGCCCGACCAGGCAGCCGAGACGACTCTCGCCCGCGCGTAAGCCATTGATTTCACAACCCCTGTCTACTGTGCATGGGGTTGTTTTCGCGAATTTTGTTTGGAGGGGCTGCTAGCCCGCTCCCAGCGCCACCGCGACGTTGTAGGTCAGGAGGCTCGCGGCATAGGCCAACACCAGCATGTAGGTGAAGGTCACGGCCATCCAGGTCCAGCTTCCGGTCTCGCGCCGGATCACGGCCAGCGTCGAGGCGCATTGCGGGGCGAAGATGTACCAGGCCAGCATCGACAGCGCGGTGGCGAGCGACCATTTCGTCGCCAGCACCTGGCCGATCTGCTCGGCCGCTTCCTTGCCGCCTTCGATCGCATAGACGGTGCCGAGTGCCGCGACCGCGACCTCGCGGGCCGCCATGCCCGGGATCAGCGCGACCGCGATCTGCCAGTTGAAGCCGACCGGGGCGAGCAGCGGTTCGAGTGCCTTGCCGATCATCGCGGCGAGGCTGAAGTCGATGGCGGGTTCGGTCGCGCCCGCCGGAGGCTGCGGGAACGAGGCCAGGAACCAGATCAGCACCATCATCGAGAAGATCGTGGTGCCGGCGCGGTACAGAAACATCTTGGCGCGGGTGAAGATGCCGATCACGATCGATTTCAGCCGGGGCATCTTGTAGTCCGGCAGCTCGAGCATGAACGGCGCCGGCGCATAGTCGCGCAGCATGAAGAACTTGATCAGGAACGAGACGAGAAGCGCGCTGATGATGCCGCAGGCATAGAGGCCGAACATCACGAGGCCCTGCAGGTTGATGAAGCCCCAGACGTCCTTCGCAGGGATGAAAGCCGAGATGATCAGCGTGTAGACCGGAATACGCGCCGAGCAGGTCATCAGCGGCGCGATCAGGATCGTGGTCAGCCGGTCGCGCTTGTTGTCGATCACGCGCGTCGCCATGATGCCGGGAATGGCGCAGGCAAAGCTCGACAGCAGCGGAATGAAGGCGCGGCCGTGCAGCCCGGCGCCGCCCATGATGCGGTCCATCAGGAACGCGGCGCGCGCCATGTAGCCGAAATCTTCCAGCAGCAGGATGAACAGGAAGATGAGGATGATCTGCGGCAGGAACACGATGACGCTGCCCACGCCGGAGATCACGCCATTCTGCAGGAAGCTCTGCAACAGGCCGTCGGGCAGGGTGGCCTGCACGAGCTCCCCGAGCGCGTCGAAGCCGGACTTGAGCACGTCCATTGCCGGTTGCGCCCAGGCGAACACGGCCTGGAACATCACGAACAGGATCAGCGCGAGCACGATGAGGCCGCCGACCGGATGCAGCACGAATGCGTCGATCCGCGCGGTCCAGGTGTCGGGCCTGGCAGGCAGGCTGACGCAGTCGGCGATGATGCGGTCGGCCTCGCGCTGGGTCGCGCGCAATTCGGAAACGCTGAGCGCGCGCCAGCTGTTCGCCTCCACCTCGGCGGCGAGCTTTGCCGAGATCTCGTCGGTCAGCTTCAAGAGGTCGGCGGTGCCGCCCTTGCGCACCGCGATCGAGGTGACCACGGGCAGGCCGAGCTCCTTGGCGAGCCGCTCCGTGTCGACGGTGATGCCGCGGCGGGCCGCGATGTCGAACATGTTGAGCACGAGCAGCATCGGCCGTCCGGTGCGCTTGAGCTCGAGCAGCAGGCGGATGGTCAGCCGTAGATTTGTGGAATCGGCTACGCACAGCACGAGGTCGGGCACGGTCTCGCCGGAGGCCTTGCCGAGCACGAAGTCGCGGGTGATCTCCTCGTCCGGGCTGCGGCCGCGCAGCGAATAGGTGCCGGGCAGGTCGACCACCGAGACCTGGCGTCCCAGGGGAGTGACGAAGAAGCCTTCCTTGCGCTCGACGGTGACGCCCGGATAGTTCGCGACCTTCTGCCGGCTGCCGGTCAGGGCATTGAACAGCGAGGTCTTGCCGCTGTTCGGCGTGCCCACCAGGGCGAGATGCAGCAGGGGTAATTCCATGGAATCACTGGTCCGGGATCAGAGGTCCGGTCGCTGTCTAGGCGACGATGATGGCCATGGCCTCGCGGCGGCGGACCGCAATCGTGATGCTGTCGACCCGCACGGCGATTGGGTCGCGCCCGACCAGCCCCTCGTGCAGGACCTCGACCCGGGCGCCCTCGACGAAGCCGAGCTCGATCAGGCGGCTCTCGAGCTCGATGTCGGAGAGCGCCGAGCCCGCCTCACGAGCGGAAAGATGCTGGATGACGCCGGTATAGCCGCGCTGGGCCAGACCCAGCGGCATGTGCGGGCGCGTGTCATTGGTGTCGGTCATGCCCTGTATTTTCAACGCAAGGCATTGAGGTCAAGCGCGCGCGCTCGCTGAAACCGCACCTTAGAGTGATTTTAAAGTGCAGATCGCGGAGCGCCGTCCAAGGCGCCCCGGCGGTTACTGGGCCGCGACCTTGTCCGGCTGGGGGGCCATGGCCCGGCTCTTGAAGTAGTCCAGGACGAACAGGCGGATCGCCGACGACAAATTGCCCTGCTGGCGGTTGTTGTCGATCTCACCGACCAGCTCGGACAACGTCATGTTGCGCAAGCCGGAGATCTCCTTCATGCCGTTCCAGAACGCCTCTTCCAGGCTGACGCTGGTCTTGTGCCCGGCGACGACGATCGACCGTTTCACGACGGGCGACTTCATGGCTGCTCCTCGCGATCGATCTGGTGCTGGTCCAACTGATGCTGGTCCAGATGCGCCTTCGCCTTGTCCGCGCGCGTCTCCTGCGCCGACCGTTCCGCCTTCGTGCGGCCGAACTTCGTCCGGTTGGCGTCCGCCTGCTTCGCCGAGGCTTCCCGTTCGGCGCGCTTCCTGAAACGATTCAGGTTGATGACGTTCCCCATGCCGCGTCTCCATCATCCGATCCTTTCCAGGCAGGATGAAACACTCAGAAACAGGGTGCCGCACTGCGCCCCACAAGACTTGATCGCCATTCGCTTGTCCTCGTCAATCGGCCTCTCGGGCCATCAAACGATGAATTTCGCCCCCGTCGAGGGGCGGAAGGGCTGCGTAGCACGCCGTCCTGCCGGAACATTGACGGTAATCAAATCCCGCCCCCAAAGCCGCACATTTCTAGGGCGCCGAGCGTCCGTATCATTACGGATGGCTATCGGAATTCGGAGTTCTATCCCGGGCTGGTCATCTTCTCGGGGCGGACCAGGCGATCGAACTCGTCGGCCGAGACGAAGCCGAGCCGCAGCGCTTCCTCCTTCAGCG
Source organism: Bradyrhizobium sp. WSM2793 (assembly GCF_000379585.1). Lineage (NCBI taxonomy): Bacteria > Pseudomonadati > Pseudomonadota > Alphaproteobacteria > Hyphomicrobiales > Nitrobacteraceae > Bradyrhizobium > Bradyrhizobium sp. WSM2793. The sequence goes on from NZ_KB902788.1 coordinate 55,149, forward strand.
TGGTGCCGTTGGCATGGGCCGTCTTGGCCACCTTGGCGGCGTTGTCGTAGCCGATCTTCGGGGCGAGCGCCGTCACCAGCATCAGCGAACGCTGCATCAGCTCACTTATGCGCTTTTCGTCGGCGCGGATGCCGCTCACGCAATGCTCGGTAAAGGATCGCGCGGCATCCGCCATCAGGCGGATCGAGTGCAGCATGTTGTAGGCGAGCACGGGCTTGTAGACGTTGAGCTCGAAATGGCCCTGGCTGCCGGCCACCGTGATCGCGGTGTGATTGCCGAACACCTGGCAGCACACCATGGTCATCGCCTCGCACTGGGTCGGATTGACCTTGCCCGGCATGATCGAGGAGCCCGGCTCGTTCTCCGGCAGGATCAGCTCGCCGAGCCCCGAGCGCGGGCCTGATCCCAGGAGGCGGATGTCGTTGGCGATCTTGAACAGCCCTGTCGCGACCGAGTTGATGGCGCCGTGCGCCAGCACGTAGGCGTCGTTGGAGGCCAGGGCCTCGAATTTGTTGGCGGCGCTGGTGAAGGGCAGCTTCGTGATCCCGACCACGTGCTTGGCGAAAAGCTTCGCGAAGCGCGGCTTCGAGTTGAGGCCGGTGCCGACGGCGGTGCCGCCCTGCGCCAGCGGATAGAGGTCCTTCACCGCGACGTTGAGCCGGGCGATGCCGCTTTCGACCTGCGCGGCATAGCCGGAAAACTCCTGGCCGAGCGTCAGGGGCGTGGCATCCTGCGTATGAGTCCGGCCGATCTTGACGATTTTTGCGAACGCTTTCTCCTTCTTGCGCAGCGCGCGGAGCAGCTCATCGAGCGCAGGAATGAGGTCGGCATTGATGCGGCTCGCGGCCGCGATATGCATCGCGGTCGGAAACGAATCGTTCGACGACTGGCTCATGTTGACGTGATCGTTGGGATGCACCGGCTTCTTGGCGCCGAGCTCGCCGCCGAGCAGCTCATTGGCGCGGTTTGCGATCACCTCGTTGAGGTTCATGTTGCTCTGCGTGCCCGAGCCGGTCTGCCACACGACAAGCGGGAAATGGTCATCGAGCTTGCCCTCGATCACTTCGCGCGCGGCGCGGATGATGGCGCCCGCGCGGCGCCGGTCGAGCAGGCCGAGCTCCAGGTTGGACTGCGCGGCCGCGAGCTTGACGATGCCGAGCGCGTGCACGAGCGAGATCGGCATGCGGTCGGTGCCGATGCGGAAGTTCTGGCGCGAGCGCTCGGTCTGCGCCCCCCAATAACGATTGGAGGGGACCTCGATGGGGCCGAAACTGTCGGTCTCGATGCGGGTGTCGGGGCGGGCAGTCTTCGATCGGTCAGTCTTCGAGCGGGCAGTTTTGGCCATGAGCACATCCATCCTGCCGCCCGAAATGCCGCGCGGCCGTTTCATGTGCTCTTCTATATAGACAGTTTGGCCGGGCGCGATGGCTCCGGCCCCAACCTAGATCATTTCTTGCGGAAACGATCGAGCCGCACGACTTCGGCGCCGCCCTGGTTCGGAGCCGCCGGCTCCTCCGTGCCTTCCGCCGTTTCAGGGGCAGGCGTCTGCACGGCGACGGCCGACGGCGCGGGAGCTGTCGGCAGCGTTTCGGGCGCGACCTCGGCGACGTCGGACGTGTCGAACTGCAGGCCGAATTTCACGGACGGATCGAGGAAGCTCTTGATGGCGCTGAACGGCACGATCAGCCGCTCCGGAATGCCGCCGAAGGACAGGCCGACCTCGAAGCGGTCCTCGAGCACGGTCAGGTCCCAGAACTGATGCTGCAGGATGATCGTCATCTCTTCCGGATATTGCGCCAGCAGCCGCGGCGACAGCTTCACGCCCTCGGCCTTCGACACGAAGGTGATGAAGAAATGGTGCTCGCCCGGCAGGCCCTGGGCCGCGGCATCGGTCAGCACCTTCCGCAGCACGCCGCGCAGCGCGTCGCGGGCCAGCACATCGTATCGGATATGATCGGTCGCCATGGTGGTCCTGTTGCATCCCCGAAGCCGGACCGTGCCGACCCGACTCGCCAAGCCGCAATAGTACCGCGCCTGACGGGTCAGCAGGAGTCCCCGCCGGGGAAGAAATCAAGAGTAAAGTGGAGGCTTCTGTTGCCAGGTGCCTCCGAACCCCGCCTAACGGAGCTTAACCCGTTAGGACTTTAAGATGGTCTTTCAAACTGCGTTACGCAGCCTGAGCAACCGGAGCAAAGTTGTCGTTGGCAACTATTGCAGTAGCCCGATAACGGCGGAACAATACCGGGAAAAAGTACGCCCTTTACGCCCTCGTCGATCCTATTTCGCCCCCGCCAAAGCCCGCTTCGGAATGACCCGTTGGTGGGCTTTGGTGGAGGCGCCGGGTACCGCCCCCGGGTCCGAATGGTTTATTGCGACGACCGTTTATTTCCATAGCCGGCGAACCGGCAGCCCCAATATAGGGCGCAAAGGGTTTGAAAAACAGGGGGTTTTGAACGTTCCCGCGCAGTTCCCTTGGGATAGGTTCCGGACGGAGGCGCGCCTGGCCTTAGCGACGTCGCGGTCGGCGTTCTAAGCTTCTGAGATGTCCGAGGATTCAGCACCGGCCGGCCGAGCGCCAGGCCTGTTGCTGCCGCCGACGCTGATCATGACGGTGCTTGCGATCATCTACGCCCGTTACGGCGACCTCGACGTGCTGCGCCGCAGCCTCGCCGGCATCTCCTGCGCGGCGGTAGGCCTCCTGATCGCAGTAGTGGTCCGCATGATGACGCCGCTGCTGAAGCGGACGGGTCCCCTCGCACTGATCCTGATGGCCGGCGTGTTTCTCGCCATCGGCGTGCTTCGCCTGCCGCTTCCGGCGGTGCTGCTGGTCGCGATCCTCGTCAGTGTCGGCGCCACTATTTTCCTGCGGCGGAAAGTAGCAGCATGAAGCTCGAGAATCCGATCTGGGCGCTGATCGCCACCTTTGGACTGGTGTCGCTGTTCGCGGTCGGCGGCGCCGCGGCGGCGCGATGCACCGCATCGCGGTCGTGGTGCATCACTGGATGACCGACAAGCAGTTCACCGACGCCTATGCGATCGCGCAGCTCTCGCCAGGTCCGAACCTGCTTATCGTGACCTTAATCGGCTATGCCGTCGCCGGCATCCCCGGCGCACTGGCGATGTGCCTGCCGACGGCGCTGCTTGCTTATTATGTCAGCCGCCTCCTGAATCGGCCCAGCAAATCGCGCTGGCCCGGCTTGATCCAGGCTGCACTGGTTCCGCTTTCGATCGGATTGATGGCGGCAAGTGCCTTGATCCTGGCCCAGTCGACCGATCGCACAATTGCTGCAGTGCTTCTGACCGCAATGGTTGCGGTGATCGCCGCGGTCTCGCGCATCAATCCACTCTGGCTTCTGCTCGCCGGGGGACTGTTGGGTTTTGCTGGCATTGTGTAATGAAAATCGCTAGGCAGTGATCCGGGCGGGGGACCCAGTTCCAGCCGATTTAGAACAACAGTGCTCGTGACTTACCGGTCGCGGAGGAGACATGCATGGCCGATACGATGGGCCACACGGCGACAGCCACCCGAAATACCCAGGTGGCGCTCGGCTTCTGTCTGCTGGCGATTGCGCCGCAGATTTTCGAATTCATCTGGTCGATAGGGACGATTTTCGGTTGGGGCGCGGGACGCGGCCCGGCCACGGTCGTGATCAGCCACGTCACCGCGTTGCTCGCCGGTGCGCCCAGTACGTTGATGGGAGCGGCCACCGGTGACACCAAGAAGGCGTCGTCCGAGGTGCTGCTGGCGCTGATCTATTCCTATCCGATCTTCGTGGTCGCGATCGTCACGCTGTTCATGACCATCAGGTCGGCGCAGGACTATGTCGGCGGGGTCATCCTGATGGCGCTGGCCCTGTTTGCGCTGTGGGCCTCGAGCGATCTGCAGGGGATGCGCGGCTTCTCCTTCGGCGCCGGCACCGCGCCGCGGATGTTCGGCGGACTGCTGGTCGCCTTGTCCGCCGGCATCGCCCTGACCGGACTTCTGACCGATGGGCCGACGATGGCCCATTACTCGTGGCGCGGGCCGCTGTTCGTGATGGCCGCGATCCTGTTCTTCGCGCTGGCGATCCGGCCGCTCGGCCTCGTGGTCACGGCCTTTGCGAGCTTCATGATCGCCGCGACGGGGTCGCATGAGACGCGCTGGCTGGAGGCCGCCATCGTCGGCGCCTGCCTGACGATCGGCTGCGCGATCCTCTTTCCCTACGTGCTCGGGTTGCCGATGCCGATGTACCCGCGTTTCATGATCCAGTGAGGGTGTGATGGATATCTTTGCCAACCTCGCTCACGGTTTTGCCGTCGCGCTGACCCCGATCAACCTGCTGATGTGCCTGATTGGCGCGCTGGTCGGCACCCTGGTCGGCGTGCTCCCGGGCATCGGCACCATCGCCACCGTCGCGATGCTGCTGCCGATCACCTTCGGATTGCCGCCGGTTGGCGCGCTGATCATGCTCGCCGGCATCTATTACGGCGCCCAGTATGGTGGCTCGACCACGTCGATCCTGGTCAATATTCCAGGTGAGGCGACATCGGTCGTCACCGCTATCGACGGTCACCAGATGGCCAAGCAGGGTCGTGCCGGCCCGGCGCTGGCGATCGCGGCGATCGGCTCGTTCTTCGCCGGCTGCGTTGCGACCGTGCTGATTGCCCTGCTCGGCGCGCCGCTGACCAAGCTCGCGCTGGCGTTCGGTCCGGCCGAGTATTTCTCGCTGATGGTGCTCGGCCTGATCTTCGCGGTCGTGCTGGCCAAGGGTTCGGTGCTGAAGGCGATCGCGATGATCGTGTTCGGCTTGCTGCTGTCGATGGTCGGCTCGGACATCGAGACCGGCGCCTCGCGCATGGCCTTCAACATTCCAGAACTCGCCGACGGCCTCGGCTTTGCGACGGTGGCGATGGGCGTGTTCGGCTTCGCCGAGATCATCCGCAATCTCGACCATGGCGCCGAGATGAACCGCGATCTCGTGCAGCAGAAGATCACCGGCCTGATGCCGACAAAGAAGGACCTGCTCGACTCGACGCCGCCGATCCTGCGCGGCACCGTGCTCGGCTCGATCCTCGGCATCCTCCCCGGCGGCGGCGCGGTCATCGCCTCCTTCGCGGCCTATACGCTCGAGAAGAAGCTCGCCAAGAACCCGTCGCGGTTCGGCCGCGGCGCGATCGAGGGCGTGGCGGCGCCGGAAAGCGCCAACAACGCTGCGGCGCAGACCTCCTTCATCCCGCTGCTGACGCTCGGCATCCCGCCGAACGCGGTGATGGCGCTGATGGTGGGCGCGATGACCATCCATGGCATCGTGCCGGGTCCGCAGGTGATGCAGAAGCAGCCCGACCTCGTCTGGGGCATGATCGCCTCGATGTGGATCGGCAATCTGATGCTGATCATCATCAACCTGCCGCTGGTCGGAATCTGGGTCCGGTTGCTTCGCGTGCCGTACCGGCTGATGTTCCCCTCGATCGTGATCTTCTGCGCGATCGGCATCTACTCGGTGAACAACGCGCCGGTCGACGTCATCCTTGCCGGCGTGTTCGGTCTCGTCGGCTACTGGCTGATCAAGCACGATTTCGAGCCGGCACCGCTGCTGCTCGGAATGGTGCTCGGACCGCTGATGGAAGAGAACCTGCGCCGTGCGCTGCTGATCTCGCGCGGCGACTGGAGCGTGTTCCTGACGCGTCCGCTGTCGGCGGTGCTGCTCGCGATCGCGGCGAGCCTGCTGCTGCTCACGGTGCTGCCTGTGTTGCGGTCGAAGCGGGACCAGGTGTTCACCGAGTCTGAGAACTAGGGGGCTCCTGCGTCGGCGCGCCGCATTCGGAAGTCGAATCGACTTGTGTTACGGCTTCGTGAAATGAAAATGCCGGCCTTTGGGCCGGCATTTTGCTGTGTCCAAGGGAACGACGGGGATCGACATGACCTTCATTCGCGCGCTCACGAGCGCATGTGCCGCAGCGCTCGCCTCGCTGTGCGCTTTTGTTGCGCCGGCTGAGGCGCAGACTTATCCTACGCGCAGCATCACCATGATCGTGCCGTTTGCGGCCGGCGGCCCGACCGACGTCGTCGCGCGCATCGTCACCGGGCATATGGCGCAGACGCTGGGACAGAGCATCATCATCGAGAACGTGGTCGGCGCCGGCGGCACCACCGCAACCACCCGCGCCGCGCGCGCGGCCAATGACGGCTATACGCTCATCACCGGGCATATGGGCACGCATGCCGCCTCGGTGCCGCTCTATCCGAAGCTCGCCTATCATCCCGAGAAGGACTTCGAGCCGATCGCGCTGCTCGCGGGCACCCCGATCCTGATCCTCGCGCGCAAGGACTTTCCGCCGAAGGATTTGAAGGAGTTCGTGGCCTATGTGAAGGCCAACGCCGAGAAGGTGAATGCTGCCCATGCCGGCGTCGGCTCGGTCTCGCACGTTTCCTGCGAGCTCCTGCACTCGATCCTCGACATCAAGCCGGTCGGCGTGCCCTTCAACGGCACGGGACCTGCGATGAACGCGCTGGTGGCGGGGCAGGTCGACTACATGTGCGACCAGATCGTCAACGCCGTGCCGCAGATCAATGCCGGGACCATCAAGGCCTATGCGATCGCAACGCCGGAGCGCAATCCGTCGCTGCCGAACGTGCCGACCACGGCAGAAGCGGGCCTGCCGAAATTCCAGGCCCAGGCCTGGAATGCGATGTTCGCGCCCAAAGGAACTTCGCCGGCGATTCTGGCCAGCCTGAACGCTGCGGCCAGCAAGGCGCTCGACGACGAGACCGTGAAGAAGCGCCTGCTCGAGCTCGGCAGCGTCATCCCGGGCCCTGCGGAGCGGACGCCGGAGGCGCTGGCCACCCTCGTCAAGAACGAGATCGCGAAATGGACCCCGGTGCTCAAGCCGGCAACTTAGGCAGTGCGATCAAGCCGATAGGGCAAGGGGCGGGACCTGGGTTCCGCCCCTTGTCGTTTGCGCCGGGACCACTCACTTTTCCGGGTATAATCGGAGCGGACAGCGAATCGCCGCTGTTGCAGCGCGGGGGCGGCCGCTAAGTTCGCCGCCTCCCCAAAGGCTCAGTCGCACATGCACCAGTATCAGGACCTGCTCGAGCGGATTCTTTCAGACGGCGCCGAGAAGACCGACCGGACCGGTACCGGCACGCTCTCGGTGTTCGGTCATCAGATGCGCTTCAATCTGTCGGCCGGCTTCCCGATGCTGACCACCAAGCGGCTGCCGCTGAAGGCGATCATCCACGAGCTGCTGTGGTTCCTGAAGGGCGACACCAACATCAAATATCTGCGCGACAACGGTGTCACCATCTGGGACGAATGGGCGGATGCCAATGGCGATCTCGGCCCGGTCTATGGCCATCAATGGCGCTCCTGGCCGGCGCCTGACGGCCGCAGCATCGACCAGATTGCGAACGTGGTCGACATGATCAAGCGCAATCCGGACTCGCGCCGCCTGATCGTCTCGGCGTGGAATCCAGCCGAAGTCGACAAGATGGCGCTGCCGCCGTGCCATTGCCTGTTCCAGTTCTACGTCGCAGGCGGCAAGCTGTCCTGCCAGCTCTATCAGCGCTCGGCCGACGTCTTCCTCGGCGTGCCCTTCAACATCGCCTCCTATGCGTTGCTGACCATGATGGTGGCGCAGGTCACCGGCCTGAAGCCCGGCGACTTCGTACATTCGTTCGGCGATACCCATCTCTATTCCAACCATCTGGAGCAGGCCCGGCTTCAGCTCACGCGCGCGCCGCGCGCGCTGCCGGTGATGCGGATCAATCCCGATGTGAAGGACATCTTCTCCTTCCGCTTTGAGGATTTCGAGCTCGTCGGCTACGACCCGCATCCGCACATCAAGGCGGAAGTCGCGGTTTAGCGCCGATGTCGCTCAACATCCGACGTGTGCGCCCGGGCGAAGCCGGGCTCGTTCTCGCTTTCATCCGAGAGCTCGCCGAATACGAAAAACTCTCGCACGAGGTCGAAGCGACCGAGGTCGACATCGCCGATGCGCTGTTCGGCGAGCGACCGCAACTCTATTGCGCGATCGCCGAGTGGAACGGCGAGCCGGTCGGCTTCGCGGTCTGGTTTACGAATTTCTCCACCTTCAGCGGCCGTCACGGGATCTATCTCGAGGATCTCTACGTGCGGCCGTCGCATCGCGGCAGGGGGCTCGGCAAGGCGCTGCTGGTTTATCTGGCCAAGGAATGCGCCGATAACGGCTGGTCCCGCCTGCAATGGGCGGTGCTCGACTGGAACGCGCCGTCGATCGCGTTCTACAAATCGCTCGGCGCGGTGATGATGGACGACTGGACGCTGTGCCGCGTCACCGGGCCGGCGCTGACGCGGCTTGCCGGGAGTGCGCCGTGATGGAGATCGTCTTCGTCGTTGCGATCGCGGAGAACGGCGTCATCGGTGCGGGCAACGCGATCCCGTGGCGATTGAAATCCGACATGGCGCGCTTCAAGGCGCTCACGATCGGCAAACCCGTGATCATGGGCCGCAAGACCTTTGAATCATTGCCCCGCCGTCCGCTGCCGGGCCGCACGAACATCCTTATCACGCGCGATGCGGGTTATCGCGCCAATGGTGCCATCGTCACGACGTCGGCCGCGGACGCCGACGCGGTCGCGCGCGGCGATGCCCTGCGGCGTTCGGTCACTGAGATCGCGGTGATCGGCGGCGCCGAGATCTTTCGGCAATGGCTCGATCGCGCCGATCGCCTCGAAATCACCGAAGTGCATGCGCGACCCGAAGGCGACACGTATTTCGACATCGACAAGGCGGAATGGGACGAGGTGAGACGTGTCCGCCATCCTGCCGCAGGCGAGGACAGCGCCGACTTCTCCTATGTGACATATCGTCGGCGGCCGCGCCATTAACCGCATTCGTCAATGTTTACATTGACTTTTTCGAGCCCGAGCATAGCTCGGAAGACGGGCACCGCTGCGTTGTAAGGGACTTGCCTGTCCCCTATAAAGCCGGACCGGACAAAGCGGGCGGGGGCAATTCCACCCTGCCGAGGAGAGCGTCGAATGCCGTGGAAGAATCAGGGCGGTGGCCCATGGGGCTCGGGTCCGAAGGGACCATGGGGCTCAGGCCCGCAACCGGTCGGGCCGAGGCCGCCGGATCTGGAAGACCTTCTGCGGCGCGGCCAGGACCGCCTCCAGCAGATCATGCCGGGAGGCTATTTCTCCGGCATCGGCATCACGCTGATCGTGCTGCTGATCGTCGCGTTCTGGCTGCTGTCGGGCTTCTTCCGCGTGCAGTCCGAAGAGCTCGGCGTCGTGCTGCGTTTCGGCAAGCATGTTCGCACCGTGCAGCCGGGCCTGAACTATCATCTGCCCTATCCGATCGAGACAGTGCTGCTGCCCAAAGCGCTGCGCGTCAACACCATTTCGATCGGCATGACGCTGATCGACGATCCGGCGCGGCGCGGCCGCTCCATTCGTGACGTGCCGGAAGAGAGCCTGATGCTGACCGGCGACGAGAACATCGTCGACGTCGACTTCACCGTGCTCTGGCGCATCAAGCCGGACGGCGTCGGCGACTTCCTCTTCAACATCCAGAATCCCGAGGGCACCGTGAAGGCGGTCTCCGAGAGCGCGATGCGCGAGGTGATCGGCCGCTCGCAGATCCAGCCGATCCTGACCGGCGCACGCAACGTCACCGAGCAGGGCGTGCAGGAGCTGATCCAGAGGACGCTGGACAGCTATGGCGCCGGCATTCAGGTCACCCAGGTGCAGATGCAGAAGGTCGATCCGCCGGCGCAGGTGATCGACGCGTTCCGCGACGTCCAGGCGGCGCGCGCCAATCTCGAGCAGTTGCAGAACGAGGCGCAGACCTACGCCAACCAGGTGGTGCCGCAGGCGCGGGGCCGCTCGGCCAAGATCCTGCAAGACGCCGAAGGCTACAAGGAGCAGGCGGTCGCCGAGGCCAAGGGCCAGAGCGCGCGCTTCCTGAAGGTGTACGAGGAATACAAGAAGGCGCCCGACGTGACGCGTGAACGGATCTATCTGGAGACGATGGAGCGCGTGCTCGGCGGCGCCGACAAGCTGGTCTATGACGGCGGGCCCTCGGGCCAGGGCATCGTGCCCTATCTGCCGCTCGGCGAACTGACGACCAAGCGGCCGCCTACCACCGGTCCGCAGTCGAGCGGAGGCAACCGATGAGGTCCCCGGTCACAGGTTTCGTCACGCTGGTTGGGCTCCTGCTGGTCGTGATCGTCGGCTACATGTCGCTGTTCACGGTGCAGCAGACCGAGCAGACCATCGTGCTCCAGTTCGGCCGGCCCGTCGACGTCGTCACCGCACCCGGCCTGCACTTCAAGGCGCCGTGGAATTCGGTGATCAACATCGACAAGCGGATCCTCGATCTGGAGAACCCGTCGCAGGAAGCGATCGCCTCCGATCAGAAGCGGCTCGTGGTCGACGCCTTCGCGCGCTACCGCATCAAGGATGCGCTGCGCTTCTATCAGAGCGTCGGCTCGATCCAGGCTGCCAACATCCAGCTCACCACGCTGCTGAACGCGGCGCTGCGCCGCGTGCTGGGCGAGGTCTCCTTCATCAACGTGGTGCGCGACGACCGCGAGAAGCTGATGCAGCGCATCCGCGACCAGCTCGATCGCGAGGCCGATGGCTACGGCATCCAGGTCGTCGACGTCCGGATCCGCCGCGCCGATCTGCCGGAGCAGAACAGCCAGGCGGTCTATCTGCGCATGAAGACCGAGCGCGAGCGCGAGGCGGCCGAGTTCCGCGCGCAGGGCGGCCAGAAGGCCCAGGAGATCAGGTCCAAGGCCGATCGTGAGGCGACCGTCATCGTCGCCGAGGCGAATTCGCAGGCCGAGCAGACCCGGGGCGCCGGCGATGCCGAGCGCAACCGCCTGTTCGCCGAAGCTTACAGCAAGGATGCCGACTTCTTCGCCTTCTACCGGTCAATGACGGCTTACGAGAACGGGCTGCGTTCGAACGACACCCGCTTTCTGCTGCGGCCGGACTCGGATTTCTTCCGGTACTTCAGTAACCCGTCCGGCAAGACGGCGACCGAGACGCCGGCGAAGCCGTAAGCTAGACAAAGGGCGGCGGATCTCGCCGCCCTTCGTCCAGACAAGAACAGCATAACGGGAGGTTCCAATCCGATGAGGTCCATTGCGTTCGCCGACTTCCTCATCGGCTTGGGCATCCTGTTCGTGCTGGAAGGCTTGATGTTCGCGGCAAGTCCCAACTGGATGCGCAAGGCCATGAAGAGCGCCATCGCCACGCCGGACAACATCCTGCGGGCGGTCGGGATCGGTTCGGCCATCGTCGGCCTGGTCCTGATCTGGGTCATGCGGCGCCCCATTTAGGCGGCGTGCCAACGCCAAAGTGAAGGCGAGAGACCGGTTTTCGCCGTATTATCGGGGTGTTGAGGCCCATTAACCTGCGCGCTTGCGCCGTCCCCCCGTCAAGCGCAGTCTGGCGCCGAATCCCTCTCTCTGGAGATCACAATGACCGCTGCCACCATTGCCCCGTCCCGCTCGCGACTTGGTGTGCGAATTGGGCTGGCCGCGCTCGCCGTCGCTGCTGTCAGCGCGTTCGGCTCGCCGGCTTATGCGCGCGGACCGGAGGGCATCGCCGACGTCGCCGAGAAGGTGATCGACGCGGTCGTCAACATCTCGACCTCACAGACCGTCGAGGCCAAGGGCGGCGGCAGCAACGCCATGCCGCAATTGCCGCCCGGCTCGCCCTTCGAGGAGTTCTTCGACGACTTCTTCAAGAACCGCAAAGGTCCGGGCGGCAGCAGCAAGGGTGGCGAGCGCGGCGACGGCGGCCCGCCGCCGCGCAAGACCAACTCGCTCGGGAGCGGTTTCATCATCGACACATCGGGCGTCGTCGTCACCAACAACCACGTCATCGCGGATGCCGACGAGATCAACGTCATCCTCAACGACGGTACCAAGATCAAGGCCGAGCTGGTCGGTGTCGACAAGAAGACCGACCTTGCAGTCTTGAAGTTCAAGCCGACCAAGCCGCTGGTCGCGGTGAAGTTCGGCGATAGCGACAAGCTGCGTCTCGGCGACTGGGTGGTCGCGATCGGCAACCCGTTCAGCCTGGGCGGCACGGTGACGGCCGGCATCGTCTCGGCCAAGAACCGCGACATCTCCTCGGGTCCCTATGACAGCTACATCCAGACCGATGCCTCCATCAACCGCGGCAATTCCGGCGGTCCGCTGTTCAACCTCGATGGCGACGTCATCGGCGTCAACACGCTGATCATCTCGCCCTCGGGCGGCTCGATCGGCATCGGCTTCGCGGTGCCGTCGAAGACGGTTGCGGGCGTCGTCGACCAGCTCCGTCAGTTCGGCGAGCTGCGCCGCGGCTGGCTCGGCGTGCGGATCCAGAGCGTCACCGACGAGATCGCCGAGAGCCTCAGCATCAAGCCGGCGCGCGGCGCGCTGGTTGCGGGCGTCGACGACAAGGGCCCGGCCAAGCCGGCCGGCATCGAGCCGGGCGACGTCGTCGTCAAGTTCGACGGCAAGGACGTCAAGGATCCGAAGGACCTGTCCCGCGTCGTCGCCGACACGGCGGTCGGCAAGGAAGTCGACGTCATCATCATCCGCAAGGGCAAGGAAGAAACCAAGAAGGTCACCCTCGGCCGCCTCCAGGATCCAGAGAAGGTGCAGGCCGCGGTGAAGACCGACGAGCCCGCGTCCGAGAAGCCGGTGACGCAGAAGGCGCTCGGCCTTGATCTTGCGGCGCTGAACAAGGATCTGCGCAGCCGCTACAAGATCAAGGAGAGCGTCAAGGGCGTGGTCGTCACCAATGTCGACGCGAATTCCGACGCCGCCGAGAAGCGCCTCTCCGCCGGCGACGTGATCGTCGAGGTCGCGCAGGAGGCCGTCTCCAGCGGCGCCGACATCCAGAAGCGGGTCGACCAGCTCAAGAAGGACGGCAAGAAGTCGGTGCTGCTGCTGGTGTCGAACGCCGACGGCGAGCTGCGGTTTGTGGCGCTGAGCGTGCAGTAGTCGCTGGCCGGTGCCGTAGGGTGGGCAAAGCGACTTGTCCGCCGTAGCTCGAAGAGCGAAGGCGGAAGCGTGCCCACCACCTGTCGCCGTCGGAGAAAGATCGTGGGCACGGCGCTTTGCGCCTTTGCCCACCCTACGGCCGCTGAGCATGCGGCAAGAGGCTACCCCTCCACGAACTCGTCCCGCCGATACCCCTGCGCATACAGCAGCGCGGTGAGGTCGCCGTGATCGATCCGCGCCGCCGCAGCCGCCGCTACGGCCGGCTTGGCGTGATAGGCGACGCCCAGCCCCGCGGCCTGGATCATTGCGAGATCATTGGCGCCGTCGCCGACCACGACCGAATCGATGTCGTCGAGATCGAACGACTCCATCAGATCCACCAGCGTCGCGAGCTTCGCCGCGCGCCCCAAAATCGGCTCCTTCACCTCGCCGGTGAACTTGCCGTCGCGCACGACCAGCTCGTTGGCACGGTTCTCCTGGAAGCCGATCTTGGCGGCGACCGCGGTCGTGAACAGCGTGAAGCCGCCGGAGACGAGGCAGGTATAGGCGCCGTGCTTGCGCATGGTCGCGACCAGTTCGCGGCCGCCCGGGGTCAGCGTGATGCGCTTGGCCAGCACCTCATCGACCACGCCGGCGGGCAGGTCCTTCAGCAGCGCGACGCGCTCGCGCAGTGCCGGCTCGAACTCGATCTCGCCGCGCATGGCGCGTTCGGTGATGGCGGCCACGTGGGCCTTCATCCCGACGAGATCGGCAAGCTCGTCGATGCATTCCTGGCCGATCATGGTGGAATCCATGTCGGCGAGAAAAAGCTTCTTGCGCCGGGCGCCGACTGGCTGCACGACGATGTCGACGGGCAGGTCGCCGCGAAGCTCGCGGAGCCGCTGCTCGATGGCGTGACGGTCGGCTTCGAGGTTACTGTCGGCGCCGAAGGGAATGTCGACCGCAACCCCGTCGAACAGCCAGTGCGCGGGAGCTGCCTGGGGCAGCACGGCGCGGGCGCCATCGACGATGGTGGAGTCGAGCGCGGGATTGTTGGGATTGCAGATCAGCGTGGCGACGAGGGACATTTGAGGTTTTCGTGAGCGAGGGGCAAGTCAGCAGAAGCCATGTTGGCAAGGCCGTGCTTATCGCAGGCCCGACCGCCAGCGGCAAGTCGGCGCTGGCGCTGGAGCTTGCCCTCAGCACGGGCGGGGTCGTCATCAATGCCGATTCCATGCAGGTCTATCGTGACCTGCGCATCATCACGGCGCGCCCCACACAAAGCGAGGAAGCGCGCGCGCCGCATCGCCTGTACGGTCATGTCGATGCAGCCGTGAATTTTTCGGCCGGTGCCTGGGTGAGTGATGCCGCCAAGGCGCTCGACGAGGCAAAAGCGGAAGGCCGTCTGCCGATCTTCATCGGCGGCACCGGGCTCTATTTCAAGGCACTGACGGCGGGGCTCTCCGTGGTGCCGCCAATCCCTGCCGAGGTGCGCGAGGACGTGCGCGCGCGGTTGGAACGCAACGGCGTCGAGGCGCTCCACGCGGAACTGGCGCGTCGCGACCCCAGTGCGGCCGAGCGATTGAACCTGCGTGACCGCACCCGGATCGCGCGCGCGCTCGAAGTGGTCGAGGCGACCGGCCGCTCGCTGCTCGACTGGCACCAGGAGGGCCAGCCGCCGCTGCTGCCGAAGGACAGTTTTCGCGCGATATTTCTCGCACCCGAACGGGACGAGCTCTATGCCCGTATCGATGCCCGCTTCGATGCCATGCTGGGCGCCGGTGCGTTGAAGGAGGTCGAGCAGCTCGTCGCCAGAAACCTCGATCCGCTGCTGCCGGCGATGAAGGCTCATGGCGTGCCGGCCCTGATCCGGCATCTGCGCGGTGAGCTCAGCCTGGAGCAGGCCGCCACCACCGGCCGCGCCGACACCCGCCACTACGCCAAGCGGCAATTCACCTGGTTCCGGCACCAGTTGCCGGAGTTCGAATGGGTGAAGCCCGGGGAGGCGAGGGGATGGCTCGCCGCCATTGTGAACGCGGCCCGCGACCCCGCCTGAGGCGCTTTTTCCGTCCGGGTTCCCGAATTTACCTCTCGCCGAACCCGGGGAACACCGCTACACTTGCCAAAATCGCGCGGGACGGCCGCATCGCCTTGACATCCGGGCTTTGGCCGCTATGTTTCGCGCAACCTTTGGGAAGCCGGGCGCCCGCCATGCGTAACATTATTACCAAACTCCTTATCGCCGTCGTACCCAGGCACACCGCCGGGGGTGGCTAGCTGCCACCCACATGACAGGCGGTGTGCTGGGCCCTCTTCGGGGCCTTTTTTATTTCCCGAACCAGACACGAACGAAGCCGCTGACAACAGCGCATCCGGAGCAAGCCAATGAGCGACAAGAGCCACGATCCGAACCAGATGACCGGCGCTGCGATGATCGTTCGCGCGCTCATCGATCATGGCGTGACCGACATTTTCGGCTATCCCGGCGGCGCGGTGCTTCCGATCTATGACGAGATCTTTCAGCAGAGCGAGGTCCAGCACATCCTGGTCCGCCACGAGCAGGGCGCCGGCCACGCCGCAGAAGGTTATGCGCGCTCGACCGGCAAGCCGGGCGTTGCGCTGGTGACCTCCGGCCCCGGTGCCACCAATATGGTGACGCCGCTCACCGACGCGCTGATGGATTCGATCCCGCTGGTCTGCATCTCCGGCCAGGTGCCAACGCATCTGATCGGCAACGACGCGTTCCAGGAATGCGACACCGTCGGCATCACGCGTCCCTGCACCAAGCACAATTGGCTGGTGCGCGACGTCAACGATCTCGCCAAAGTGCTGCACGAAGCTTTCTACGTCGCGACCTCCGGCCGTCCCGGCCCGGTGCTGGTCGACGTCCCCAAGGACGTGCAGTTCGCGACCGGCACCTATCATCCGCCGCGCAAATCCGACGTGCACCGCTCCTACGCGCCACGCGTGAAGGGAGATGCGACGCAGATCCGCAAAGCCGTCGCACTGCTGGCCCATGCCAAGCGCCCCGTGATCTACAGCGGCGGCGGCGTCATCAATTCCGGCCCCGAGGCGACCAAGCTGCTGCGCGAGCTGGTCGAGGTCACCGGATTCCCGATCACCTCGACGCTGATGGGCCTCGGCGCCTATCCGGCGTCGGGCAAGAATTGGCTCGGCATGCTCGGCATGCACGGCACCTATGAAGCCAATATGACGATGCATGATTGCGACGTCATGCTGTGCGTCGGCGCGCGCTTCGACGACCGCATCACCGGCCGCGTCGATGCGTTCTCGCCGGGCTCGAAGAAGATCCATATCGACATCGACCCATCCTCGATCAACAAGAACATCCGCGTCGACGTGCCGATCATCGGCGACTGCGGCAACATCCTCGGCGACATCCTCCAGGTGTTCAAGGCCGAGGCGAAGAAGCCCGACATCAAGGCGTGGTGGCAGCAGATCGCGCAGTGGCGCGCCCGCAACTCGCTCTACTACCGGAAGAGCAACGAGGTGATCCTGCCGCAGCACGCGATCCAGAGCCTGTTCGAGGCGACGCGCGGCAGGGATACCTACATCACGACGGAAGTCGGCCAGCACCAGATGTGGGCGGCGCAGTTCTTCGGTTTCGAGGAGCCGCATCGCTGGATGACCTCGGGCGGTCTCGGCACCATGGGCTACGGCCTGCCGGCGGCGGTCGGCGTGCAGGTCGCCCATCCCGACAGCCTCGTCATCGACATTGCGGGGGATGCCTCGGTGCAGATGACGATGCAGGAGATGTCGACGGCGGTTCAGTACGAGCTGCCGATCAAGATCTTCATCCTCAACAACCAGTACATGGGCATGGTGCGGCAGTGGCAGCAGCTGTTGCACGGCAACCGCCTGTCGCATTCCTACTCGGAGGCGCTGCCGGATTTCGTCAAGCTCGCAGAAGCCTATGGCGGCGTCGGCATCCAGGTCCACAAGCCCGGCGATCTCGACGGCGCCATCCAGGAGATGATTTCGGTCAAGCGCCCGGTGCTGTTCGACTGCCGCGTCGCCGCGCTCGAAAACTGCTTCCCGATGATCCCCTCGGGCAAGGCGCACAACGAGATGCTGTTGCCGGAGCAGGCCAACGACGAGGCCACCGCCAAGGCGTTCGCCGGCGGCAAGGCGCTGGTGTGAGGCCATGTTCGACCTGACCGAGCTCGAGCGCGCACATGCGATCGTGGGGCAGGCGGTGCCGGCAACGCCGGCGCACGCCTGGCCTTTGCTCGCCGAGCGGCTCGGCGCGCAGGTCGTGGTCAAGCACGAGAACCACACGCCGATCGGGGCTTTCAAGGTGCGCGGCGGGCTGGTCTATCTCGAGCGGCTGAAGCGCGAGCAGCCGAATATTCCCGGCATCATCTCGGCGACGCGCGGCAATCACGGCCAGAGCCTGGCGTTCGCGGCGAGCCGCCACGGCGTGCCCGCGCTGATCTACGTGCCGCGCGGCAATTCGGCCGAGAAGAATCGCGCGATGAAGGCCTTTGGCGCCGAGCTCGTCGAGCATGGCGAGGATTTCCAGGCCGCGCGTGAGGAAGCCGAGCGCCGCGCGCAGTTTGCCGGGCTCCATATGGTGCCGTCGTTCCACCCCGACCTTGTGCTCGGCGTCGCCACTTATGCGCTTGAGCTGTTCAAGGCCGCGGCGGACCTCGACATGCTCTATGTGCCGATCGGGCAGGGCTCCGGCATCTGCGGCTGCATCATGGCGCGCGACCTGCTCGGCCTGAAGACCGAGATCGTCGGCGTGCAGTCGACCGAAGCTCCGTCCTACGCGCTGTCGTTTGCGGCCGGCAAGATCGTGACGACCGAAACCAGCAACACGCTCGCCGACGGCATGGCGACGCGCATTCCGGACGCGGAGGCATTCACGCTGATCCGCAAGCGTGCCTCACGCATCGTAGAGGTCACCGACGCTGAGGTCGCGGCCGCGATCCGTGCGCTCTGGACCGACACGCACAATCTCGCCGAAGGCGCGGGAGCAGCCGCGCTCGCCGCGGCGCTTCAGGAAAAGAGCAAGTTGAAGGGCAAGCGCGTCGGTCTCGTGCTGTCCGGCGGCAATATCGATTTCGATCTGTTCCGCCGTTGGGTCGGGACGGACGCGTCAGCGATGGCGTGAGGAAGAGACAAGAGGGGACGACAATGAACCAGCCCGCATCCGCCTACTTCATCGAGGATCGGCACGATCCCAACGAGACGCATACGCTCTCGGTGCTCGTGCAGAACGAGCCGGGCGTGCTCGCGCGCGTCATCGGCCTGTTCTCGGGCCGCGGCTACAACATCGAGAGCCTCACGGTCTCGGAGACCGAGGCCCAGAAGCACCTGTCGCGCATCACCATCGTCACGACGGGTACGCCGATGGTGATCGAGCAGATCAAGCACCAGCTCGACCGCATGATCCCGGTCTACCGGGTCGTCGACATGACCCAGACCAAGCGTTCGATCGAGCGCGAGCTGGCGATGGTGAAGGTGCGCGGGCAGGGCGAGCATCGGGTCGAGGCGCTCAGGCTCGCGGATGCGTTCCGCGCCCGGGTGATCGACGCCACGACCGAGAGCTTTGTGTTCGAGATCACAGGCAATACGGACAAGATCAATCAATATATCGACCTGATGCGCCCGCTCGGCCTCGTCGAGGTGTCGCGCACCGGCGTTGCCGCGATCGGCCGCGGGCCTGAGGGGATGTGAACCATGCTGGCGCGCGACTGGTACTATAACGAGCGGAACCGGATGGGGATCGAGCCCGCGGTGGCCTCGATCTACGACGCCCACGACGATGCCGATCTGCGGGCGCGCGCCGCGCTGAAAATGCTGGGAGTCCAGCGCGGCTGGCGCATCGCCGACATCGGCTGCGGCAACGGCGTTCTGGCGACCGAAGCCGCACTGCTGGGCGCGGAGGTGGACGCCATCGATATCTCGCCGGCAATGCTGGCGCTTGCCGAGATCTACGCGCGTGATCGCAAGGCGCCCGTGCGCACACAGTCCGCCGGCCTGCTCAGCTTCGCCTATCGGCCGGAATCCTACGACCTGATCGTCAGCGAATTCACGCTGCACCACCTGCCGGATTTCTGGAAGGCGGTGGCGATGTCGCGAATCTATCGGGCTCTGAAGCCGGGCGCGAGCTTCTATCTGCGCGACATCGTCTATGCCTCCATGCCCGACGCGATCGAGCGCGACGTCGAGCAATGGGCCGACTACCAGATCAAGAACCACGATTTTTCGCGCGAAGGCGTCGTCACGCATATGCGCGACGAATACTCCACCTTCGGCTGGGTGATGGAGCGGATGCTGACCGACGTCGGCTTCACGCTGGTCTCGGCCGATTACCACGCACCGATGCACGGCACCTATCTGCTGCGCAAACCAAGAGCCGGCGAGCAAGGCTAGACGACAACAACAGGGCTGCACGACAGGGCAGAACCGAGAACAACAATGAAGCCGGCCGATATCCTCATCGCCATCCTGGTGGCGATCATCTGGGGACTTGCCTTCGTGGCGAGCCGGATCGCGCTCGACGAGCTTTCGCCGGAGCTGATGACGGCGCTGCGTTTTTCCATCGCCGCGTTGCCGTGCCTGTTCATCCGCAAGCCCAAAATCGCCTGGTCGCTGCTGATCGCGATCAGCTTTACGTTGTTCCTCGGTCAATTCCTGAGCCAGGCCTATGGCATCGCCCATGGCGTGCCGGTGGGGCTGACCAGCGTCGTCGTGCAGAGCCAGGCGCTGTTCACGATCGGCTTTGCCGCGATCGCTTTTGGCGAGCGGCCGACGCCGATGCAGGCGCTCGGCGTTGGTATCGCTGCGATCGGCCTTCTGATGATCTGCGGTACGGTCGGCTATGATTTCAGCGTCGCCGCGTTTGCGGTGCTGATGATCTCGCCGATCAGCTTTGCCGTCGGCAATCTGCTGCTGCGCGGCGCCCGCGGCGTGCCGATGTTCGAACTGTTCGCATGGCTGTGCCTCGCCGCGGCCGTGCCGCTGTTCGTGCTGGCGCTGATCGCCAATGGCCCTGCGCCGACATGGACATCGCTGAGCCACATAACGCTGACAGCGGCTCTCTGCATGCTGGCGCTTGGCGGCATCTCGACCAGCATCGCCTATTGGCTCTGGGGCCGGCTGCTGCGCGACTATCCCGCCGCGCAAGTGGTGCCGTTTGCGCTGCTGGTGCCGTTCGTCGGCTCGGCCGCCTCCAGCATCGTGTTCGGCGAGCGGTTCGGACCCTTGCGGCTCGCCGGCATGCTGACCGTGATCGGTGGTATCGCGGTGATGGTGCTGGCGAAGCGGCCCAAGGCGTTACCCGAAGAACCGTTGCCGAAAACGGCGTGAGGTGAGCATGTCCCAGTCGCTGCTCTATGCCTTCCTGATCTTCATGGTCGTGATGTACTTCACGCCCGGGCCGAACAACATCATGCTGCTGTCCTCGGGCCTGACCTACGGCTTCCGGCGCACCGTTCCTCACATCGTCGGCATCGTCCTCGGCTTCGCCTTCATGGTCGCCGCCGTCGGCCTCGGGCTCGGCTCCGTGTTCCTGGCCTATCCGATCCTCCAGACCATCCTGAAATATGCCGGTGCCGCCTACCTGATCTATCTTGCCGTCGCGATCGCCATGTCCGGCCCGGCCAAGCCGGGCGAGGGGGATGGCCGCGGTCCGATGACCTTCTGGAGCGCGGCGATGTTCCAATGGATCAATGCCAAGGGCTGGGTGATCGTCATCGGCACCATCACCGCCTATGCGGCGATCGCCCAATTTCCGCTCAACATCGCGATCCAAACCGTGATCAGCCTGATCGTCGGCACCGTCTCGACCGTGGTCTGGGCCCTGTTCGGCTCCGCATTGCGGCCGGTCCTGACCTCGGAGCGGCTGGTCCGCGCCTTCAATATCCTGATGGCGATCCTGCTGCTGGCCTCCCTCTACCCCGTTTTCATGGATGCATGATGTCGCGGATTTCCATGCAGAAACGGGTTTCCCAGCCGGCTGAAAATGCTCTAGACAGCCCCCGAAATCCGCAAATTTCACCGTCCAAGACTTGAGCAGTCGGACCTGACCAACGGCCGATTCTGGCCCCTAACGAGGAAACGACCCATGCGTGTTTATTACGATCGCGACGCCGACCTGAACCTGATCAAGGGCAAGAAGGTCGCCATCGTGGGCTATGGCAGCCAGGGCCACGCCCATGCGCTCAACCTGAAGGATTCCGGCGTCAAGGATGTTGCCATTGCGCTGCGCAAGGACTCGGGCTCGGTCAAGAAGGCGGAAGCCGCCGGCTTCAAGGTGATGGAAGTCGCCGAAGCCGCCAAATGGGCCGACCTCGTCATGATGCTGACCCCGGACGAGCTCCAGGGCGATATCTATCGCGATCACCTGCACGACAACATGAAGAAGGGCGCCGCCCTCGTGTTCGCACACGGCCTCAACGTCCACTTCAACCTGCTCGACCCGCGCGCCGATCTCGACGTGCTCATGATCGCGCCGAAGGGTCCCGGCCACACCGTGCGCTCGGAATATCAGCGCGGCGGCGGCGTGCCCTGCCTGATCGCAATCGCCAAGGACGTCTCGGGCAACGCCCATGACCTCGGCCTGTCCTACGCCTCGGCTGTCGGCGGCGGCCGCGCCGGCATCATCGAGACCACCTTCAAGGAAGAGTGCGAGACCGACCTTTTCGGCGAGCAGGTGGTGCTCTGCGGCGGCCTGGTCGAGCTGATCAAGGGCGGCTACGAGACCCTGGTCGAAGCCGGCTACGCTCCGGAGATGGCCTATTTCGAGTGCCTGCACGAAGTGAAGCTGATCGTCGACCTGATTTATGAAGGCGGCATCGCCAACATGAACTACTCGATCTCCAACACCGCGGAGTACGGCGAGTACGTCACCGGCCCGCGCATCGTCACCGCCGAGACCAAGGCCGAGATGAAGCGCGTTCTCGCCGACATCCAGGGCGGCAAGTTCGCCCGCGACTGGATGCTCGAGAACAAGGTCAACCAGACCTCGTTCAAGGCGACCCGCGCCAAGCTCGCTCAGCACCCGATCGAGGAAGTCGGCGCGAAGCTGCGCGATATGATGCCCTGGATCAAGAAGGGCGCGCTGGTCGACAAGTCGAAGAACTAAGTCGTCTCCCGGACGCAGCGCATCACGCAAGTGGTGCGCTGCTGATCCGGGGTCCATTGCGGCTCCTGGGTCCCGGCTCTGCGCTCCGTTTCGCTGCGCTTGTCCGGGACATGGGCAAAAATCCAAGGCATGATCGCGGGAACTCCAGAGGAGGAAGACCATGCGATCTGTCGTCGTTACCGGTGCGTCCACAGGCATCGGCTGGGCTACTGCCAAATTCGTGCTCGGGCGCGGCTATCGCGTGTTCGGCAGCGTCCGCAAGCAGGCCGATGCCGACCGGCTTCAGGGTGAGTTTGGCGCCAATTTCACGCCGCTGCTGTTCGACGTCACCGACGAGGCCGCGGTCCTCGCTGCTGCGCGAAAAGTTCGCGAAGCGCTGAACGGTGAGACGCTGGCCGGCCTCGTCAACAATGCGGGCATCGCCGTCGCCGGTCCCGTGCTCGAATTGTCGGCGGATGATTTCCGCCGCCAGATGGACATCAATGTCATCGGCCCTGTCATCGCGACGCAGGCGTTCCGGCCGCTGCTCGGGGCCGACCCGTCGCTGAAGGGGCCGAAGGGGCGGATCGTGATGATCAGCTCGGTCGCAGGAAAGAACGGCAATCCGCTGTCGGCGCCCTACTGCACCTCCAAGCACGCCGTCGAGGGACTGTCGGAAAGCCTGCGCCGCGAATTGATGCTGTTCGGCATCGACGTCATCATCGTCGCCCCCGGCGCGGTGAAGACGCCGATCTGGAGCAAGGCCGAGCAGATCGATCTCTCCGTCTACCAGAACTCGCCCTATCTCCCGGCGCTCAACAAGGTCATGGCCTTCATGATGGATCTCGGCGCGAAGGGCCTGCCGGCCGAGCGGATCGCCGAGATCGTGTTCGAGGCGCTGACGGCGGTAAGCCCCAAGGTACGTTACCAGATCACGCCCGACCCGCTCCGCCATCTGATCGGTGCCGTACTGCCGAAACGGACGGTCGACCGGATCATCGCCAAGCGGCTCGGACTGCTGCCGCAGTAAAGGCGGGCGCTTCAGCCCGCCGCAACGGTCTGCCCGCGCGGGTGGCGGGCCATCGCGATCATGCGCAGCATCATCACGATCAGCAGCGGAATGAGGAAAGCGGCATAGAGCGGCATCGCCGGCACGCGCTTGCCGAATGACACCATGAACTGGAACCAGAGATAATAGCCGCCGACCAGGTGCAGCGTGCGCCAGGCGCGGGGGCCGATCAGCGCGGCGGTGCGGTCGAACGAGGTGGCGCTCATCGCGACGATGAAGCCATAGCCGATCCCGCCGAAGATGTAGGAGACGGCCGAGGTTGCCTCGGCAAAACTGGCAGGATCCGTCCAGGCGAAAACAACGATCGCAACGGCGTGGATGGCGTGGGAAGCCGCAAAACTGAGGCCGAGATAGCGGCGGTTGCGGCGCTGCCAGCGGGTCCATGCGTTGGGCCAAAGCCGCGCCATCGCTGCGGCGCTGAAGGCGAGGCAGAACAGCAGCAGCGAGCTGCGTGCGGTGAAGCGGATCACCATCCGCACGCCCTCGACCTCGAACTGCCGCATCGAGGCGATCCACATGCTGAGAAGGATCAGGCTGAGGGTGAGGGCGGCGAGCAGCCGCCAGCCTTCGAACCAGCTTTGACGTTGCGGCATGGTGATCTTCCTCCGTTATGTAATCATCGATTACATTTCGGCGTCGCGCAGCGGTCAATGGTGTAATCACCGCTTACATTCACGTTCGGGTGATGCTAGGAAGCGCCATGTCCGCCCGCCAGCCGTCCAAGCCGCGCGCCCGCCGCCCTGCAGCCCAGGCCAGGCCGTATCACCACGGCGACCTCCGCCGTGTCCTGATCGATGCTGCGCTGCAATTGGCGGCGGAGGGAGCGGAGGTCTCCGTCCGTGAGGCCGCGCGCCGGGCCGCGGTGTCGCCGGGCGCGCCGTTCCGGCACTTTCCAAACCGCGATGCACTGATGGCGGCGGCGGCCGAGGAGGCGCAGCGGCGTTTCCGTGCCGAGATCGAGGCCGCGCTGAGCGAGGCTCCGGCGGCCGGCCCGCTTGCCCGTTTTCGTGCCTTTGGCCTTGCTTACCTGCGCTGGGCGATGCGCAATCCCGCCCATTTCGAGATCATCTCCACCGGGCGCTATTTCGCCCATGGCAGCTCCGCGGAATTGACGCGCGACAATGCCGAGTTGATCGCGCTGACCGAGGGAATCCTGGCCGAGGCGGCGGAGCAGGGCCTGCTGCGGTCGGCGGACCGCAAGCGCATCCAGATCGCCGGCCGCGCCCTGGTCTACGGCTTCGCCCGGATGAATCTCGATGGCCACTTTCCGCGCTGGGGCGTCGAGGAGGGGGCGATCGAGCGGATGGCGGAAGGCGTGCTCGACCTCTTCATCGCCGGCATCGCAAAGCCTTAACCGAGCGAGCGGCTCGGCCCGCCGCCGTGCGGGCTTCGCCGGTCACTAACAATAAGCGAAGGTCGGGTCACCGCATGCGTTGCCTGTCCTTGACCGTTCCGTTACAGTTTTATGACACGGTGCAGGCTTCCGGCTGCTCCGGACGCCCCGTCACCGTCTCGAGGACCAGACGGCCTGGCATCACCGCGCCGGACTTGAAGTATAGCGTGTCGTCGATGGCGTCCGCGCCCAATCCAGGTCCTTCTGCCACGACCGCCGTGCTGGCGAGCGTCGCCGCGCTCGGCATCTGGCGGCTGCTCGCGGTTGCCGCGCCGCATCTGGCCGCGCTCGCGCTGATGTACCAGACCGAGACCGATTTCGGCTCGCGGCTCTCCTTCGCGCTGGCCTGGGGCATCCTCAATTTTTTCTGGATCACGCTGCTGCGCCGGCCGGCGTTATCAGGCGCGCTGTCGCTGACCATGGTCGTCGTGCTGGTGCTGCTGTCGCGGCTCAAGCACGACGTCGTCCAGATGACGGTCAACTTCATCGACCTGATGATGATCGACCGCGACACCGTCGCGTTCCTGTTCACGATCTTCCCGAATTTGCGCTGGTCGGTGATCCTGGCCGGCTTCGTCACGCTGCCGCTGATGTATGCGCTGTGGTGGCTCGATCCGTTCCGCATCCGCCGTCTGCCGGCGTTCGCCTGCAAGCTGGCCTGCCTTGCCGCGCTGGTCGGCTATTCGCTCTATCATCCGGACGAAGCCTGGCGCGGCTATTACGACGACGGCTATCTGTCGAAGTTCTTCCGATCCGGCGTCAGCTCGGTCTCCGATTTCGTGCAGTACGGCTTCATGGAATCGGCCGCCGCGACCAACGAGCGCCTCAACATGCCGCTGGTCGATTCCTGCCATCCTGCCGGACGCCGGCCGAACATCATCATGATCCATGATGAATCGAGCTTCGACATCCGCGCCGCCCAGGGCATCAAGGTGCCGCAGGGCTATGGCAGCCACTTCAAATCCTGGGACGGCAAGCAACGCACGTTCCTGGCCGAGAGCAATGGCGGGCCGAGCTGGTTCACCGAATACAACGTGCTTGCAGGCCTCTCCTCGCGCTCGTTCGGCCGCTTTGCCTATTTCGTGACGCGCATCGCCTCGAACCGCGTCGAGCGCGGGCTGCCGCTGGCGCTGCGCCGTTGCGGCTACGACACGATGTCGCTCTATCCCGCCCATGGCGGCTTCATGGCCGCGCGCAGCTTCCAACTGACGACCGGCATAGAGCGCTTCCTCGACGCCAAGGACCTCGGTGCCAAGGACGTCGAGCCCGACGGCTTCTTCTACGACAAGGCGCTCCAGCTGATGGGCCAGCAGCCGCCCAACAAGCCGCTGTTCACCTTCATCTATCTCGGTGCCAATCATTTCCCCTGGGAGACGCGCTTCCGTCCCGACCTGCTGCCGAACTGGCGCGCGCCGGGCAATGTGCCGTCCATCGACGAATATCTGCGTCGGCAGGCGATCAGCGCCGAGCAATACAAGGCGTTCGTCGCGGGCCTGAAGAAGACGTTCCCCGGCGAGCCCTTCCTGATCGTGCGCTATGGCGATCATCAACCCGAGTTCGCGCCTGCTATCCTCGAGCCCGGGCTCGACGAGGGCGCTCTCGGCAAGAAGCTGGACGCCTACGATCCGCGCCTCTACGCGACCTATTACGCGATCGACGCCGTCAATTTCGAGCCGGTGAAGAGTGCTGCCGTGATGGACACGATCGACGGCCCCTATCTGCCGCTGGTGATCCAGGAGGCCGCCGGCATCCCGCTCGATCCGTCCTTCGCCGAGCAGAAGGAGATCATGCTCCGCTGCAAGGGCGTGTTCTACAGCTGCAAGGACGGCGTCGAAGCGCGGCGGCTGAACCGCCTGCTGATCAACGCGGGGATCATCAGGGGGCTGTAGGCTCTACCGCCATCCTGAGTGGGCAAAGCGACTTGTTCGCCGTAGCTCGAAGAGCGAAGGCGGAAGCGTGCCCACCACCTCTCACACGAATCCAGCGACCGTGGGCACGGCGCTTGCGCGCCTTTGCTCACCCTACGAAATCTCAACCTACCGCCCGCCCACCTTCTCCCACAGCCACTTCGCCACCGCATCCGGCGAGGAATTCGCGTCGTTGCCGCTGGCGCGCAGGTTCGCCTCGCGCATGGTGGCGATGTCGATCTTGCCGAGCAGCGGTTGCAGTGCTGCCTTGAGCCGCTCGTCGCCGGCGCGCTTCGGTGCGAGCAGGAGGATCGCGTCGTAGGGCGGGATCGCGTGCCTGGGATCGTCGAGCGCGACAAGATCGTATTTCGCGATCAATCCGTCGCTGGTGTAGCCGGCGATCACGTCGACTTCGCCGCTCGCAACCGCTGCATACATGAAATCCGGCTGCATCTGGCGCTGGGCGCGGAACGAAAGGCCGTAGGCCTTTTGCAGCGCCGCCCATTCCGGCCGCGAGAAGAACTCGTAGTCGCCGGCAATCGATAGCGTCGATGCGTGCGCCGCGAGATCGGCAATGGTCCGGATGCCAAGCGCTTCGGCG
Source organism: Bradyrhizobium sp. WSM2793 (assembly GCF_000379585.1). Lineage (NCBI taxonomy): Bacteria > Pseudomonadati > Pseudomonadota > Alphaproteobacteria > Hyphomicrobiales > Nitrobacteraceae > Bradyrhizobium > Bradyrhizobium sp. WSM2793. The sequence goes on from NZ_KB902788.1 coordinate 82,161, forward strand.
CGCTTCTTCGGAAGCACCAACGCATAGGCGTTCTCGAAGCCGAGCTCGCCGAGCAGGGTGATGTTGTCCTTTGCCAGGCTTGCCTTCAAATCCGTCACCAGCTCTGCGCGCGGCTTGATGTCGGTGCGATGCAGCTGATTGGCCCAGAGCGTGCCGGAATAATCGACATAGAGATCGATGTCGCCGGCCTTCAACGCCCCGAAGATCACGCTGGAGCCGAGGCCCGAGCGCGTCGTCGCGGGCAGACCGGCGGCCTGGAGGCGGTCCCTGAGCAGAGCCGACAGCACATATTGCTCGGCGAACGTCTTGGCGCCGACGACATAGCCCTGCGACGAGCGTCCCATCGTCGGCACCAGCGTTGCAGCGACCAGCGCCGCGATACCGGCTGCGCCGAGCGCGGTGCGGGCGCGGCTGCGTTGGCGTAGGCCGCCCTCGATCAGGCCGAGCAGCTGATCGACGGCGAGCGCCAGCAGCGCCGAGGCAAAGCAGCCGAACAGCACGAACACCCAGTTCTGGGTTTGAAGCCCGGCAAAGATGTAATTGCCGAGGCTGGTCTGCCCGATCGGCGTCGACAGCGTCGCGGTGCCGATCACCCACACCGCGGCGGTGCGGATGCCCGCCATCATCACCGGCAGCGCCAGCGGCAGCTCGACCATGACGAGCGATTGCCGCGCGGTCATGCCGACGCCCTTGGCGGCCTCGATCAGCGCGGGATCGATGCCGTTGAGCCCGGTGATGCCGTTGCGCAGCACCGGCAGCATCGAATAGAGCGCCAGCGCCAGCATCGCCGGCAGGAAGCCGAACGCCGAGAAGGCAACACCGAACCAGGCCAGCGTCACCGAGGCGGCCAGCAGCAGCAGCGGATAGAACAGCGCGAGCAGCGCCAGGCCCGGCACCGTCTGCACGATGCTGGCGATCGCGAGCAGGATGGCTCGCGGCGCCGGGCGGTTGCGTGTCAGGATCGCCAGCGGCAGGCTGACGGCAAGGCCAAGCGCGAGCGCAGCGAGGCTCACCCGCACATGATTGCCGAGATAATCGGGCAGATGCGCCAGCGCCTCGCCCCAGCGTGGATCGGAAAACAGGCTCATGCCGCACCGCTTTGTGGCAGCAGCGCGTTCAGCCGCTCGACCTGGCGCCGCGGCGTACGCAGCAGCTCCAGCACGTAAGCGTCGCTGTTGTTCGAGAGCTCGGTGGGGGTGCCCTGCGCGAGCAGCTGTCCGCTGCGCATCACCGCGATGCGGTCGGCGAGCAGGATCGCCTCCGTCATGTCATGCGTGATCATCACGGTGGTCAGGCCGAGCTTGCGGTGCAGCGAACGATAGTCGTCGCCGAGCGCATCGCGGGTGATGGGATCGAGCGCGCCGAACGGCTCGTCCATCAGCACGATGCGGGGCCTTGCCGCCAGCGCCCGCGCCACGCCGACGCGCTGGCGCTGGCCGCCGGAGAGCGCCTCCGGCAGACGGCTGCGATGCGCGTCACGGTCGAGCTGCACGAGCTCCAGCAGCTCGTCGACGCGCGCTGCGATATCGGCCGCCGGCTGGCCCAGCAGTTTCGGCGTGATCCCGATATTGTCGGCAACGCTCAGATGCGGAAACAGCCCGCCGCTCTGGAACACGTAGCCGATCCGCCGCCGCAGCGCGACCGGATCGACGCTTTGCACGTCCTCGCCTTCGACCGTGATGGTGCCGCCCTCGGCCTCGATCAGCCGGTTGGCGAGCCGCAGCAGCGTGGTCTTGCCGGAGCCCGATCCGCCGACGATCGCCACAAATTCGCCCTCGGCGATGTCGAGCGACAAATTGTCCACGGCCTTGAGCGAGCCGAAGCTCTTGGTGACCTGGGCATAGCTGATGGCTGGTTTGGAAGGCATCGCAGGTGAGCTCGCTTTTCTCTTACCCTCCCCTGGAGGGGGAGGGTCGATCGCGCGCTGCGCGAGCGGGGTGGGGTGGTCTCTCAACCCGGGCAGTGTTGGACGTGGAGAGACCGTCACCCCACCCCGTCTCACATTTCGCTGGCGCTCATGTGAGCCGACTCTCCCCCTCCAGGGGAGGGTAAGAGCGCGGCGACGCCCATGCGTAGCACGCTCGGCGGCTTGATTGAACTTGGCCGCGCGAGCGGCTAAGGCATCGGGCCAAGTTCGGAGGGAATATATGTCAACGCCAACGGCAGTGGCGCTGGAAGATGCCAAGGTTGCGTTCCGGCTCGGGGACGGGCGGGTCTATACAGCGGTGGAAAAGGCCCACCTCACAGTGGCGCAAGGCGAGTTCGTCGCCATCGTCGGGCCCACGGGCTGCGGGAAATCGACGCTGCTCAACGTTGCGGCCGGGCTGCTGAAGCCGGCCGCCGGCAGCGTCAGGATTTTCGACCGGCCGCTCGCGGGGCTGAACCGGGATGCCGGCTACCTGTTCCAGGCCGACGCGCTGTTCCCGTGGAAGACCGCCCTCGACAATGTCGCGATCGGGCTGGAGATCAAGGGCACGCCGCGCGCCGAGGCACTGCCGCGCGCACAGAAATGGCTGACCTCGGTCGGCCTTGGCGCGTTCGCGGGTCGCTATCCGCACATGCTCTCGGGCGGCCAGCGCAAGCGCGTGGCGCTGGCGCAGGTGCTGATCCGCGATCCAAAGATCCTCTTGATGGACGAGCCGTTCGGGCCGCTCGATGCGCAGACCCGCCAGGTGATGGGCAACCTGCTGCTGGACCTCTGGAACGCCGACCGCAAGGCCGTGCTGTTCGTCACCCATGATCTCGAAGAGGCGATCGCGCTCGCCGACCGCGTCGTGATCATGTCGGCCGGGCCGTCCTCGCGCATCATCGGCGACTGGCAGGTGAGCCTGCCGCGGCCGCGCGACATCTTCGAGGTGCGACTGGACAAGGAGTTCCATGCGCTCCACCGCGAGATCTGGAGCGTGCTCAAGGACGAGGTGATGAAGGGCTACGCGCAATCCACCCAAGCGGCGGAGGCGGTCTGATGTCGCGCCCGACGCTGTTTGCGCTGCAAGTCCTGGTCGCGGTCGTCTGCATCGTGCTGTGGCAGGTGCTGTCGACCGTTCCCGTGTTCGGCAAGATCCTGCTGCCGCCGTTCTTCTTCTCCAACCCGTTCGACGTGTTCAGCCAGATCGTGAAGTGGTTCTCTTCCGGCGTGATCTGGAAGCACCTCGGCATCACGTTGGCGGAATCGATCCTCGCCTTCGTGATCGGTTCGCTCGGCGGCGTGCTGGTCGGCTTCTGGTTCGCGCGCCAGCCGATTGTAGCGGCAGTGTTCGACCCCTACGTCAAGATGGTCAACGCGCTGCCGCGCGTGGTGCTGGCGCCGATCTTCGCGCTGTGGCTGGGCCTCGGCATCTGGTCCAAGGTCGCGCTCGGCGTGACTTTGGTGTTCTTCATCGTGTTCTTCAACGTCTATCAGGGCGTCAAGGAGGTCAGCCGCACCGTGCTCGACAATGGCCGCATGCTCGGCATGAGCGAGCGGCAGCTGATGCGGCACGTCTATTGGCCCTCGGCGCTGTCCTGGATGTTCTCCTCGCTGCACACCTCGGTCGGCTTTGCCGTGGTCGGCGCGGTCGTCGGCGAATATCTGGGATCGGCAGCGGGCCTCGGCTATCTCATCCAGCAGGCGGAGGGCGTGTTCGACGTCGCCGGCGTGTTCGCCGGCATGTTCGTGCTGTCGGCGTTCGTGATCCTGATCGACTATGGGGTCACGCTGGTGGAGCGGCGCCTGTTGGTGTGGCGGCCGACGGCATCGGATGGGCGCGGCTAGGCGCGAGGCGGGACCCGCGTATCGGCGCGGGCCCCAATCGCGAATCCTCAATCCAGCAGCTTGGTGTCGTCGGGTGCCTGCGGCGGCGTCTTGATTGCGATCGCCTTGACCTGTCCGCTGATCGGCTTGGTGCCGCCATGCGGCGTGCCCTTCGGGATGATGACGAGGTCGCCCGGCTTGACCGTGACTTCCTTGTCGCCGAGCCAGATCGTGCCGGTGCCGTCCAGGATGTACTGGATCTCGTTGGTGTTGGGATGCATGTGCTTGGGCACATTGCCGACCTGGATCGAGATCGTGGCGCCGTCGGCGCTCGCGAACATTTTTGAGCGGTAGCCGACATTGTTGGCGGCGCCGAGCGCATCGCCTTCCATCTCGCCGGTGTGGATGATCTGCGCGGTGATGTTCTCGGCGGCCAGCGCCGGTCGGAGCAGCTGGTTCGCGGCGCATCCGGCGGCAAAGGCGGCGGCGATCGACAGCCCGATTGCAAGGCGATTCATGGATGATCCTCCCCATCACGAGTTTGTTGTTGTACCCGCATGCTATTGCGCCAAAAGGCCGATGGCCAGTGCCTTAGGCTACGCTTCTCAAGCCCGTCGCGCTGCTCTATGGTGCCGCCGGCCGAACGGAGGAAACCAATGAAGAACACGATTGCCAGGCTCGCCGCGGCGCTGCTCGCGCTGACGCTCACCACCGGATTTGCCGCGGCGCAAAGCAAGGTCACCATCGCGGTCGGCGGCGGCTCCTGCCTGTGCTATTTGCCGACGGTGCTGGCCAAGCAGCTCGGCGAATACGAGAAGGCCGGCCTCAGCGTCGAGCTGGTTGACCTCAAGGGCGGCTCGGACGCGCTCAAGGCCGTGCTCGGCGGCAGCGCCGACGTGGTCTCCGGCTATTTCGACCATTGCGTCAATCTGGCGGCGAAGAAGCAGGAGCTCCAGGCTTTCGTGGTCTATGACCGCTATCCCGGCCTCGTGCTCGTGGTCGCGCCCTCGCGCACCAACGACATCAAGTCGGTCAAGGATCTCGCCGGCAAGAAGGTCGGGGTCAGCGCGCCCGGTTCCTCGACCGACTTCTTCCTGAAGTACATGCTCAAGAAGAACGGCATCGATCCGACCAGCGCCGCCGTGATTGGCGTCGGCCTCGGCGCCACCGCGGTCGCCGCGATGGAGCAGGGCCAGATCGACGCGGCCGTGATGCTCGATCCCTCCGTCACCGTGCTGCAGGGCAGCCACAAGGATTTGCGCATCCTCTCCGACACGCGGACGCAGAAGGACACGCTCGAGACCTTCGGCGGCGAATATCCCGGCGGCGCGCTGTACTCGACCGCGGCCTGGGTTGCCAAGCACGAGAAGGAGACACAGGCGCTCACCAACGCGATCCTCGCCACGCTCGCCTGGATCCATTCGCACAGCCCTGAGGAGATCATGGCGAAGATGCCGGAGGAGACAGTCGGCAAGAACAAGGATCTCTATCTCGCCGCGCTGAAGAACACGATCCCGATGTACTCGGAGACCGGCAAGATGGACCCGAAGGGCGCGGATGCCGTGCTCGCGGTGTTCAGCGTCGGCTCGCCCGAGGTGGCGAACGCCAAGATCGACGTCAGCAAGACCTTCACCAACAAGTTCGTCGAGCAGGCCAAGAAGACCACGGGGAACGCCAAATAGCTGACGCGAAGGCGTGATAGTCGCCCCTCATGACGTCACCGATCATTCATCGCGTCACGACGCTTGCTCTTGCCGTGCGGCCGATCGTCTGGCCGTTCGCCGAGGAGCGCCGGGCCGAGATCGCGGCGCACTTCGCCGAAAAGCAGCGTGAGCGGCCGAAGATCTGGAACGGCCGCGTCCTGATGGGACGCGATCCCGTATTCGCGGACGGTCATTTCACTGCGACCTATTTCGAGACCGACTTCGCAAGCTTCCTTGCCTGGCGCGATTGGGGCTTTCCCGGCGCGCCCGTGTTCAACGGGTTTGGCATGGGCGCGCTGCGCACGTCCGACGGCGCCTTCCTGATGGGCGAGATGGCGCAGCACACCGCGAACGCAGGCCGCATCTATTTCCCGTCGGGCACGCCCGATCTCGACGATGTCAGGGATGGGATGCTGGACATTCCCGGCAGCGTTGTCCGCGAAATTCAGGAAGAGACCGGCTTGACGGCGGCGGACTATCGGGCCGAGCCGGACTGGTATTGCGTCGTCAGCGGCCCCACGATTGCGATGATGCAGGTGCTCAACCTCGATTTGCCCGGCGACGAGGCTCGCGCCCGGATCGAAGCCAATCTCGCCCGTGAGCACGAGCCGGAATTGTCGGCGATTCATCTCGTGCGCGGGACGGGTGATCTCACGCCGACCATGCCGCGATTTGTCACGGCCTTTATCGAGCAGCAGTTCGCCTCGCGCTGATGCGCGAGGCTTGACATCCCTGCGCTCTGCCCATGTGATGGGGGCAACCAAAAGCAAGACGAATGCAATGCACAATCGTCCAGGGAGGTTTTGATGCGCCTGCGCATGGCTGCCCGATTGGTACGTGGGCTGGTGATCGCGATATCCGCGACGAGCCTGGCGGTGGCCGCCCAGGCTCAGGACAAGAAGATCAAGATCGGCGTCGTTTTTGATTTGACCGGACCTCTGGCCGGCGGCGGTTCCGAACTCGGCTATATCGGCGCAAAGATCATCCTCGACCATTTCGCCAAGACCGGCGTCGAAGGCTACAGGATCGAGGCGGTCTATGCCGATGCGCAGAGCAAGCCCGACATCGCCATCAACGAATCCGTCCGCCTGCTTGAGCAGGAGAAGGTCGACATGGTGCTCGGCTTCTTCTCCTCGGCGCAGTGCGTGCCGGTGGCCGCCCGCGTCGAGCAGCTCAAGAAGTTCATGTGGATGACGACCTGCATCTCGTCCGCCGTGTTCAACGAGAAGGGCTACAAATACGTCTTCCGCCCGCAGGCGAGCGGCGACCAGTTCGGCATGATGACGATGGATTTCATCGCGCAGAACGCCAAGGCGAAGTTCGACAAGGAGCCGAAGGACCTGCGCGTCGCCATCATCCACGAGGACGGCGCCTATGGCGTCGACGTCTCCAAGGGCAACGAGGCAGGCGCGAAGAAAGCCGGCTTCAACGTCGTGATGAAGGAGGGCTATTCGGCGACCGCGCCCGATCTATCGGCGCTGGTGACCAAGCTCAAGCGTGCCAAGCCCGACGTGATCTTCCACACCGGCTACAACCCCGACATCACGCTGCTGCTCCGCCAGGCCCGCGAGCAGGGCCTGAAGTTCGGCGCGCTGATGGGCCATGGTGCGGGCTACGGCGTCTATGAGAAGCTGAAGGAAGGCATGGGGGCCGACGCCACCTACATCTTCAACGCCGACCCGATCTCGATCTGGCTCGCCAACCAGAAGACCATGGATCCGAAGCTCCCGCCCGTGATCAAGATGGTCGGCGAGGAGTTTGACAAGATCAGGCCCGGGGTTGCCATCCGCTCCGCCCATGTCGGCATCGGCGCGTCCAACACTTACGTGTTCATGGCCGACGTGCTGCCGCGCGCGATCAAGAAATATGGCGGTGTCGATCCCGAGGCGCTGCGCAAGGCGGCGCTCGACACCGACATCCCCGAAGGCGGCACCATGCTCGGCTTCGGCGTGAAGTTCTACGGCGAGGGCAGCCCCATGGCCGGGCAGAACGAGCGCTCGTTCCCCGTCGTGATCCAGTACATCGACGACAAATCCTCCGTGGTGTGGCCGAAGAGCCAGGCGCAGCGCGAAGCCGTGCTGCCGCTGCCGAAAGGCACCACCTACAGCAACCAATAGCGGCGGAGTGTCTGGTGCTGGAGGTCAGTGGGCTGGTGAAGCGGTTCGGCGGCTTCACCGCCGTCAACAACGTGTCGTTTCGGGTTGATCAGGGCGAGATCCTCGGCCTGATCGGGCCGAACGGTTCGGGCAAGAGCACGATCTTCAACATGCTCTCCGGCACGCTGGCGCCGACATCGGGCTCGATCGTGTTCGGCGGCTCCGAGATCGCGGGCCTCGCACCGCACCGGATCATCAACAGCGGAATCGGCCGCACCTTCCAGATTCCGCGGCCGTTCCGCCGCCTGACCATCTTCGAGAACGTCGCGCTCGCCGGCTTTTACGGCCAGGGTCGCCACAGCCGCATCAAGGCCGAGGAAGCGGCCGAACGGTCACTCGCGATGGTCGGCCTGCCGACCGATCGCCATGCCAGCGTCGATGGCCTCGGCGCAGCGGGGTTGAAGAAGCTCGAGCTTGCGAAAGCGCTCGCCACGGCGCCAAAGCTGCTGCTGGCCGACGAGAGCCTCGGCGGTCTCGACGAAACCGAGATGGATCAGGCCGCCGACATGTTGCGCAACATCCGCGACGAGCTCGGCATCACCATCATCTGGGTCGAGCACATCATGGGCGTGCTGATGCGCGTCGTCGATCGCGTCATGGTGCTCGATCACGGCGAGAAGATCTCGGAAGGCCTGCCGAGCGCGGTTGCGGGCGATCCGCGCGTCATCGAGGTCTATCTCGGCACCGATGCCGAGACCACGCAGGCCGCGGCCGCCGAAGCGCGCCGCCGCGCGGGAGGCTAGACGATGCTGGAGCTCCGCGCGGTCAATGCCGGCTATGGCACGTTCCAGGCGCTGTTCGATGTCAATCTCGACGTGAAGGCCGGCGAAGCCGTCGGCGTCATCGGCCCCAATGGCGCCGGCAAGACCACCCTGATGCGCGTCGTCTCCGGCCTGATCCGGCCCTCGCGCGGCTCGATCCGGATGGAGGTGACCGACGTCGTGGCAACGCCGCCGCACAAGATCGTCAGCCTCGGCATTGCGCATGTGCCGGAAAACCGGCGGCTGTTTCCGCAGCTCTCGGTCGACGACAATCTCAAGATGGGCGCCTTCATGAAGGAGGCGCGCAGTCAGTATGCCGAGCGGCTCGAAGTGGTGTTCGACCTGTTTCCGCGCCTGAAGGAACGGCGCCACCAGATGGCCGGCACCATGTCTGGCGGCGAGCAGCAGATGTGCGCGATCGGCCGTGCGCTGATGTCCAATCCAAAGCTGCTGCTGCTCGACGAGCCCTCGGCCGGCCTCGCGCCGGTCGTGGTGCAGCAGGTGTTCGAGCTGGTGAAGCGGATCCGCGCCAGCGGGCTGACCGTGCTGATCGTGGAGCAGAACGTGCAGCAAGTGCTGAAAGTGGTCGATCGCGCCTATCTGATCGAGGCAGGTACCATCCGGGCATCCGGCACGTCCGCCGAGATGCTGGCGAGCGACACGGTCAAAGAGGCGTATCTCGGGGTGTGAGGGGCATGCAGGCATTCTTGGACGTCTTCGACATCTATCTGCTGGAGGCCGTGATCAACGGCATCCTGCTCGGCGGCGTGCTGGCGCTGCTCGCGCTCGGGCTGAACCTGATCTTCGGCGTGATCGACGTGACCTGGATCTGCTATGCCGAGCTGGTGATGATCGGCATGTACGCCATGTATTTCATGGTGCAGTATTACGGCGTCAGCTATTTCGTCGCCGCGCCCTTCACTATCGTGCTGGTCGCGATCCTCGGCGCGGCGCTGCATTACCTCGTGATCGCGCCGCTGTTGACTGCGCCGCCGATCAACCAGCTGCTTGCGACCGGCGGCGTGCTGTTCGTGCTGCAGAGCTTTGCCACCGTCGCCTTCGGCATCGATTTCCGAAATCTCGGCATCCGCCTGCCGGTGCTCGCCCTCGGCGACATGAATTTCAGCTACGCGCGGCTACTGTCGTTCCTGGCCGCGCTGGTCGGCATGGTCGCCGTCTATCTGTTCATGACGCGCACCTTTACCGGCACCGCGATCCGCGCCATCTCGCAGGACCGGCAGATCATGGCGTTGATGGGCGTCGACACCAAGCGGATCTATCTCATCACCTCCGCGCTCGGCGGCGCGCTCGCGGGGCTCGCCGCCTGCCTGCTGGTGCTGCAATATGACGTGCATCCATTCGTCGGCCTGTCCTTCGGGCCGATCACCTTCCTGATCTGCGTGCTCGGCGGGCTCGGCAATTTCATCGGCGGCTTCATCGCCGCCTTCGTGTTCGCCGAGATCATCTCGCTCGGCGGCCTGTTCTCCGACCTGGAATGGGGTTATGTGCTCGCCTTCGCCTTTTTCATCGTCATGATGTTCATCCGGCCCGCGGGCCTGCTCGCGAGGCGCCGATGATGGGGCAGGGGCGGCTTGCGGCATGGGGAATTGGGCTGGCGGCGCTGGTCGCGCTGCCCTTCGTCTATCGCGATCCCTATCATCTGCACATCCTGGTGCTGATCCTGATCTGGTCGTTCGCCTACACGTCGTGGTCGATGATGGGGCGGTTCGGCCTCGTCTCGCTCGGCCATGGCGGCTTCATGGGGATCGGCGCCTATGTCACCGCGCTGCTCTGGAATCACCTCGGCGTGTCGCCCTGGATCGGCATTCCCGTCAGCATGGTCGCTGCCGGCGCACTGGCGCTGATCGTCGGTTATCCCTGCTTCCGCTTCCGCATCACCGGACACTATTTCGTGCTGGTGACGCTGGCGCTGTCGGGCATCGTGCTCCAGGTTATCACTGCGACGCGCGACTACACCGGCGGCTCGCTGGGCTACACGCCGAATCGAACCTCGGGCAACAAGCTGCTGGCACTGCAGTTCGACGACAAGACGACCTGGTATCTGATTGCGCTCGGGGTCTGGCTGTTCGGCATCGTGGTCTGGCACTGGGTCGACCGCAGCATGAGCCGCTATGCGCTGGAGGCGATCTCGGAGGACGAGGACGCAGCCGCCGCCGCCGGCGTCGACGTCACCGCGGAAAAGCTGAAGATCACGCTGCTTAGTGCCCTGATGACGGCGCTCGCGGGCGCGATCTACTGCCAGTACCAGATGTTCATCACGCCCGACACCGTCAGCGGCATCGCGGTGTCGCTGCAGATGGTGTTCGCGGCCATCGTGGGTGGCCTGTTCGTCTCGCTCGGTCCGACCTTTGGCGCCGTGATCACCATCCTGCTGGCGGAAACCCTTCGCATCGGCTTCGGCACCAAGGCGGTCGGCTGGGACAATCTCGTCTACGGCGTGCTGCTGGTCCTTTTCATCATATTCCTTCCCAAGGGCATCCTTGGTAGCTTGCTCGACCGACTGAAGCCGCAACCCAAGGTGCCCCGCGCTCATGAGCAAGAAGCCGTCCAAATCGCTCGCCCAGGAACTTGACCGCTACATCACGCCGTTCCGCTACGATGGATCGGGCAAGTTTCATCTCAAGGCGCACAAGACCGACGAGAAGGGCGATCTCGACAAGGAGAAGTCGTTGGCGATTCTCGACGCCAACAAGAAGCGGCTGATCGGGTTTCAGGAGAAGCTCTATGCCCAGGACCGCTGGTCGCTCCTGATCGTATTTCAGGCCATGGACGCCGGCGGCAAGGACAGCGCCATCAAGGCGATCTTCGAGGGCATCAACCCGCAGGGCTGCGAGGTGACCGCCTTCAAGGCGCCGAGCAAGAACGAGCTCGACCACGATTTCCTTTGGCGGCACGCGGTCGCGCTGCCCGAACGCGGCCATATCGGCATCTTCAATCGCTCGCACTACGAGGAATGCCTCGTCACGCGCGTTCATCCGCAACTTCTGGCCAACGAGAAGCTGCCGTCAAAGCTCCTCACCAAGAACATCTGGAACGAGCGGTTCGAGGACATTGCCGCCTGGGAGCGATATCTCTGCCGCAACGGCACCGTGGTGCTGAAGTTCTTCCTCAACGTCTCCAGAGAGGAGCAGCGCAAGCGCTTCCTCGACCGGCTGGAGGAGCCGGCCAAGCAATGGAAGTTCTCGATGGACGACATCAAGGAGCGCGCGCTGTGGCCGCGCTACCAGGCGGTCTACCAGGATATCGTCCGGCACACCTCTACGCCGCATGCGCCGTGGTACGTCGTGCCCGCGGACCACAAATGGTTCGCGCGCGTCGTGATCGGCTCGGTGATCAATGCCGCGCTCGAAAAGCTCGACCTGCGTTTCCCCCGCGCCGACAAGGCCTCGGTGGCGGAGTTCGACGAGGTGCGCAAGGCCTTGGAGAAAGAGGGGACGGGAGGCAAGAAGAAAGCAAAGTGACAGCCAATCGGACCGCCGACCGCAAGACCATCAATTTCGCGCTCCAGGGCGGCGGCGCGCACGGCGCCTTCGTCTGGGGCGTGCTCGACCAGGTGCTCGAAGACGGCAGGCTCACGATCGAGGCGGTCAGCGCGACCAGTGCCGGCGCCATGAATGCGGTGGCGATGGCTTCCGGCATGGCGCACGGGGGTGCGGAGGCCGCGCGGGAGAGCCTGCACGCATTCTGGTACGAAGTGTCTCGCATGGACATGGCATACGATTTGATGTCGCCGCTGAACCAGTGGATCCAGGCCCTGAAGCTGCCGCCGGAATATCATCCGGTTCACGCCGTCATCCACACGTTGACGCACACGCTGCCGCCGGGTCTGCTCAATCCCTTTCATTTTAATCCGCTCCGGTCGCTCTTGCAGCGGGTCGTCGATTTCGATCGGCTCAATTCCTCGCCCGAGGCACCGCAACTGTTCCTCAACGCGACCAACGTCCGCACCGGCAAGATCAAGGTATTTCAGAGCCCGCATCTCACCGCAGATACCGTGCTGGCCTCGGCCTGCCTGCCACCCTATTTCCAGGCCGTCGAGATCGACGGCGAGCATTATTGGGACGGCGGCTACCTCGGCAATCCCGCGATCTTCCCGCTGATCTACCGCAAGGGCAGCCACGACGTCGTCGTCGTGCAGGTCACGGCCATCCGGCGCGACGAGCTGCCGACGAGCGCGGCCGACGTCCTCCATCGCATCAACGAGATCAGCTTCAATTCGTCCCTGATGCGCGAGATGCGCGCGATCGCCTTCGCCACACGGCTGATCGACGATGACGAGCTCGACAGCGGCAAGCACAGCCGCATGTACATGCACTGGATCGGCAACGACCAGCTGATGTCGCAGCTCGGCACGGCCACGCAATTCCATCCCGAATGGAGCCTGTTGTGCCGCCTGCGCGACGAGGGCCGTTCGGCGGCGCGAAGCTGGCTGGCGCGCAACTTCGACCAGGTCGGGATCGCCTCGACGGTGGACCTGGCCGACATGTTTCTCTAGGCCTCAGACAAAAACTACGAAAACAACCCCATGCACAGTAGCCGGGCGCAGCGAAATCAATGGCTTGCCGGCGGGTGTCGTATGAATGTGGATTTTGCGAAATGGACTTGATGCGTCGGGCAAAACAGATGCTGCGCCAAACCCTGCGGAACTAACGCCTCCAATTGTGATCGCGCGCTTGTCGATCCCGCTTGACAGTTTTGTGGCACAGGAGGAGCATTCCGCTGGTCGCAAACAAGCGACGCGCAACGTCCACCTCATGAGCAAGGGGAGGTCTATGACTCCACCTCCGCAAATCCAGCCGCGTTAAGTGCGATGGAGCTCGTTCGGACTATCGCATAGCGGCGGAAACCGCGAACGGCACGCCGGGTCAAGGTTTAGCGGGCTGCATCAGTGAGGCAGAGCCCCTACCTTCCCGGCGCTGTATTTTGCATCACATCGATCGTGTCCGGATGGCCAAGACGAGGCTGACCGCGACAGGTGGTTTTGACATCCTGCTTTTCTCCTCCACCTTCCTCCTTGCCGTCATTCCGGGCCGCCTCCCGGAATGACGGAGGGTGTTGCATGGCACGTCGGCTGGCCCGAGCGCGTCTCGAGCCATGGCCGCAGCGCAATTGCCAGGCAACTGACCCGCGCCGATGTTGCGGTTCCCCGATCTTCGCATTGCGGCAAATGCCAAGAGAATGTCGCCTCAAAGGCCAACTTCCGACACAGGCCGGAGGCGAATAGCTGCGATCCGACATGACGCGTGTGCTTCGGCGGCGACGGTCCCGACGCCGCCGGCTCATTCATTTTTTCCAGGGAATCCTCGTGTCGCATAAGCTTGCCCCGGCGGTCCTCGCCGCTCTCTTCCTCGCGATCTCCTCTTTCTCCGGCATCCGCGCCGAAACGCCTCGGCCGGCGACCAACAATGCTGCCGCACTGTCGCCCGACGAAGCCAGGCGCGCGCTGGAGACGCTCCAGGACGACAAGAAGCGCGCGCAGATGATCGATACGCTGCGCGCGATCGCGAGTGCGTCCGGTCAGCAGCAGCCTGCGCCGCCCGCGCCTGAGCAGAAGTCGCCGATCCCGCTCTCCGCCGACGGCCTCGGCGCGCAACTCCTGCTCACGGTGTCGGAGGAGATCGGCGCGATCTCGAGCGAGATCGCCAGCATGGCGCGGACGCTCACGCACTTCCCGGCCTTCTACTACTGGTTCCTGCGGACTGCGAACGATCCTGCCGCCTACAATCTTCTGATCGAGATCGCCTGGAAGCTGGCGCTGGTGCTCGGCTGCGCCCTTGTGGCCGAGTGGGTGATCTTTCGCCTGATCCGCCGCCCGGTTGCGTTCCTGGAAGGACGCGTGCCGCAAACCGCGCACCTGCCGGCACAGGTGATCCCCATTGCCGACCCGCCGTCCTCAACGGCCGATGTCACGCCCGCGCCCGACTTGAATAAGCGACGCCACAGCCTCGCGCGCGTGTGGCAGGTTCTGTTGCGGCTGCCCTTCGTACTGGGACGTCTCGTGCTCGAACTGCTGCCGGTGGTCATCTTCGTCGGCGTCGCCACCGCGCTGCTCGGCACCGAGATCGGCGAGCCCACGACCGTTCGCCTCGTGATCCTCGCGGTGGTCAATGCCTATGCCTTCTCGCGCGGACTCATCTGCGTGATCCGGGCGCTGGCGGGACCGTTCGGGCTGTTTCCGGTCCGGGCCGAGACCGCGGCCTATATCGAGATCTGGGCGCGCCGCATCGTCGGCGTCGGCGTCTCCGGCATCGCCTTTGCCAATGTGGCCCTGCTGCTCGGCCTGCATCGTACCGGTTATGCGGCGCTGCTGCGCATGGTGATGCTGGTCGTGCACCTCTTCATCGTCGTCATCATCCTGCAATGCCGCCGGCAGGTCGCCGAGGCCATCCGTGCGCCGGCCGAGCGGCAGGGCATCGCGGCCCGCCTGCGCAACCGCGTCGCCGGCGGCTGGCACTATCTCGCCATCGCGCTCGATCTTGCGCTGTGGGCGGTGTGGGCGCTCAACATCCGCAACGGCTATTCCCTGCTTTTGCAGTATTTCGTCGGTACGGTCGTGGTGGCGCTGGTCACGCGCGTCGCCATCATGCTGACGCTCAGCCTGATCGACCGCGGCTTCCGCATCAAGCCGGAGATCCTCCAGCGCTTTCCCGGTCTCGAGATCCGCGCCAACCGCTATCTGCCGCTGCTGCGCAAGATCGTATCCGGCGTGATCGGCTTCATCGGCTTCGTCGCCGTGCTCGAGGTCTGGGGCGTGGACGCCATCGTCTGGTTCTATGGCGGCCAGATCGGCAGCCGGCTGATCTCGGCCGTGGTGACGATCGGCCTTGCCGTCCTGATCGCAGCGGCGATCTGGGAAGCCAGCAACGCGCTGCTGGACCGCCAGATCAACACGCTGTCGCGGGACGGGCACTACGCCCGTGCCGCGCGGTTGCGCACCTTCCAGCCGATGCTGCGCACGGCGCTGCTGTGCCTGATCGCCACCGTCGTCGGCCTCACCGCGTTGAGCGAGATCGGCGTCAATGTCGCGCCGCTGCTCGCGGGCGCCGGCATCGTCGGCATCGCCATCGGTTTCGGCTCGCAGAAGCTGGTGCAGGATCTCATCACCGGTCTCTTTTTGCTGCTGGAGAACACGGTGCAGGTCGGCGACAATGTCAGCGTGTCGGGGCTGTCGGGCGTGGTCGAGAACGTCTCGATCCGCACCATCCGTCTGCGCGCCGGCGACGGCGCCGTGCACATCGTGCCGTTCAGCGCGGTCACGACCATCACCAATGCCAGCCGCGGCGCCGGCAACGCCTCGGTCAGCGTCAACGTCGCCTACAAGGAAGACACCGACCGCGCCGGCCAGATCCTCAAGGACATCGTCGACGAGATGCGCCGCGAACCGGAATTCCGCCCGCTGATCCGCGGCGACCTCGATCTGTGGGGCATCGACAAGGTCGACGGCGCGATGGTGTCGATCGTCGGCCAGATCCGCTGCACCGAGGCCGGGCGCTGGCCGGTCCAGCGCGAATTCAACCGCCGCATGAAGCTGCGCTTCCAGCAGAACGGTATCGACGTCGCTTCCGCCACCCAGACCATCCTGATGCACGTCGTGCCGCCGGCAGATGGCGCGGCCAATCTGACGCCGCGGCGGGCCGCCGGATAGCAGTCAACTTACCGCTTGCCTCGGCCCGCCCGGCAGCGTTCACTCGCCCTACAGCCCGCTGCCGACATGCGGGCGGCAAAAAGGGTGGGAGAGGCTGATGCGGGGGCTGTGGGCCGTGTTGCGCGGTCATGTGATCGTCGTTGGCGCGTTGATTGGATGCGCGATGTGGTGCGCACCGGCAAGCGCCCAGTCATCGCGCCCCATAACCCTCATCGTACCGTTCGCGGCGGGAGGCCCGACCGACACGCTGGCGCGAATCCTGTCCGAGCGAATCGCCGCCGCGCTGCACACCACGGTCGTGGTCGAGAACGTGGCGGGCGCATCCGGCAGCATCGCCGGCGCGCGCGTTGCACGCGCGACACCCGACGGCACCACGATCACCATCGGCCATTGGGGCACCCATGTGCTGAACGGCGCGATCTTCAAGCTGCCCTATGACGTGGTCGCCGATTTTGAGCCGGTCGCAATGATCGCGATGGGAACGCAGCTCATCGTCGGCAGGAAGTCGCTCGAGGCGAACAGCCTGAAAGAGATGATCGCCTGGCTGAAGGCCAACCCCGGCAAGGCCACCGCCGGGACGGCCGGGGCCGGCACGGGCGCACATGTCGCCGGCGTCTTCTTCAAGGACAAGACCGGCACCGACTTCCAGTTCGTGCCCTATCGCGGCGCAGGACCTGCCATGATCGATCTCGTCGCCGGGCAGATCGACATCATGTTCGACCAGGCCTCGAACTCGCTGCCGCACGTCAAGAGCGGCGCGATCAAGGCCTTCGCGGTGACTTCGCCGACGCGGCTCGCGTCTGCGCCCGATGTGCCGACCGTCGACGAAGCGGGCCTGCCCGGCCTTTACATCTCCTATTGGCACGGCATCTGGGCACCGAAGAACACGCCGAAGGACATCGTCACCAAGCTCAACGCGGCCATCATCGCCGTGCTCGCCGAGCCCGCCGTCAAGCAGCGCTTTGCCGAACTGGGGCAGGAGATTCCGCACCCGGCGCAGCAGACGCCCGCAGCGCTTGCGGCGTTCCAGAAGGCCGAGACCGAGAAATGGTGGCCGATCGTGAAGGCTGCCGATATCAAGCCGGAATAGCCTTGCGACGTTAACCTTTTCGCGTGCGACTGCCTGTCGTTCGCGAGAGTCTCGCTGCGGTGCGAGATCACAATCGATGCCTCCGTCGCTACGTCCTTGATCTCAATGGAGCGCTGGCCGACAATGTCCGCGGTTCAATATGAAGCTTCTTGGGGGAATTCGTGAATAGACCTGCCCGGGTCGTTGCCCAACCGACATCGTCCAATCCGCCGCAAGGCATGACACTGCTGCGCGATCCCTTGCTCAACAAGGGGACCGCCTTCACGGAAGCCGAGCGCGAGGCGCTGGGCCTGCGCGGCCTGTTGCCGCCTTGCGTGCTGACGATGGAGACGCAGGCTCAGCGCGTCCTCACCAATCTGCGAACGCTGCCGACCGATCTGGAAAAATACGTCGCGCTGAACGCGCTGCATGACCGCAACGAGGCGCTGTTCTTCCGCGTCGTCGTCGACAATATCGACGAGATCCAGCCCATCATCTACACCCCGACGGTCGGGCTCGCCTGCCAGAAATTCGGCCTGATCTTCCAGCGGCCGCGCGGCATGTTCATCTCCTCGCGCGACCGCGGTCAGATCGCGGACATTCTGAAGAACTGGCCCTATGCGGCCAAGCTGATCGTCGTCACCGACGGCGAGCGCATTTTGGGACTGGGCGATCTCGGTGCCAACGGCATGGGTATTCCGGTCGGCAAGCTCTCGCTCTATTCGGCCTGCGCGGGCGTGCATCCGGAAGCGTGCCTGCCGATTGTGCTCGACGTCGGCACCAACAACGAAGAGCTCTTGAACGATCCCTATTATCTCGGCCTGCGCGAGCGGCGGCTGACGGGCGAGGCCTATGACAGCTTCGTCGACGAATTCATGCAAGCCGCGCGAAAAACCTTTCCGGGCGTGCTGATCCAGTTCGAGGATTTCGCCAATCATTCGGCGTTCAAGCTGCTGCACAAATATCGCGACGAGGCCTGCGTCTTCAACGACGACATCCAGGGCACTGCGGCGGTCGCGCTCGCTGGCCTGTTCTCGGCGCTACGCGTGAACGGCGGCAAGCTGAAGGATCAGCGCATCCTGTTCCTCGGCGCAGGTGAGGCGGCAACCGGCATTGCCGATCTCGTGGTCTCCGCGATGATGGCGGAGGGTGCTTCGGAAGCCGAAGCACTCCGGCGCAACTGGCTGGTGGATTCCCGCGGGCTCGTCGTCGGCGGCCGTGAGGGCCTTTCCGGCCACAAGCTGCGCTATGCGCATACGGGTCAAGCGCCGATCGCCGACTTCCTCACCGCGATCAAGACGCTGAAGCCGACCGCGATCATCGGTGTCGCCGCGGTTGGCGGCGCCTTCACGCCCGAGGTGCTCAAGGCGATGGCCGAGCTCAACGAACAGCCGATCGTGTTCGCGCTGTCCAACCCGACCTCGAAGGCCGAATGCTCGGCGGAGGACGCCTATCGCTACACCGATGGGCGCGCGCTGTTCGCCTGCGGTAGTCCGTATGATCCGGTGACGCTGAACGGCCGCAGTTTCGTGCCGCGCCAGGGCAACAACTCCTACATCTTCCCCGGCGTCGGCCTCGGCGTCATCGCCAGCGGCTCGAAGCTGGTGACCGACGAGATGTTCATGGCGGCCGCCCATACGCTCGCCGATTGCGTCGGCAAGGAAGATCTCGCGCAGGGCAGCCTCTATCCGGCCCTGCCGCGCATCCGCGAGGTCTCGGTCCGCATCGCCGCGGCCGTTGCCGACGTCGCCTATCAACGAGGGCTCGCCGACGGACCCGCGCCCAATGACGTCAAGGCGCTCGTGCAGTCGCAGATGTACGAGCCGCATTACTGAGCGACACCGTCATGGCCGGGCTTGTCCCGGCCATCCACGCCTCGCCGCGTCGTGCGAAGAACGTGGATGCCCGGGACAAGCCCGGGCGTGACGACTGTCTGAATCAAGCCTCGTTAGGTCAGCATCGCGTCACCATCCCAGGTGGAATCGCCATTGTGCCGCGCGGCTGCATATGCGACAGTCTGTAGCGCTACAAGAAAACTCAATCCGCAAGGTAAGCCGCCATGGACGATCGTTTGCCCGAACTGGGCGACCTCGAGCACGAGGTTATGCAATTGGTTTGGGCCCATGGTCCTGTCACGGCCGAAATCGTGCGCGAGCGGTTGTCGCGGCGTCTGAAGGAATCGACGGTGCGCACGGTGCTGCGGCGGCTGGAAGAAAAGGGCTATGCTAATCACACCGTGGACGGACGTACCTACGTCTACCAGGCCGCCGAGCCGCGCGCGAAGGTTGCGGCCAAGGCGGTGCAGCGCATCGTCGACTGGTTCTGCAACGGCTCGATCGAGGAGGTCCTCGTCGGCATGGTGGACAACAAGATGCTCGACCAGCAGCAATTGCGCACGCTGGCCGACCAGGTGGCCAAGGCGAAGAAGGCGAGGGGAGTGAAGAAAGAATGATCGCAACTCTGGCGGAGGCGGCACTGCGCTCCCTTGTGCTGGGAGGCGTCGTCTGGTTCGGTCTCAATCTGTTTCGCGTGCGCAACCCGCACGTTCACATGACGGCCTGGGTCGTCGTGCTGCTGGCCTCGCTGGCGATGCCGTTCGTGATGCATTGGCCGACGCTCACGATCACCCGGCTGCCCTTGCCGGTCGCCGTGCCGGATGATTTTCTGCCGGCCGACGTCTCGATGCTGGAGACGCCGCAGCCCGCGCTGCCAGTCGCGCCCGGCATTGCCATCGCGCCGCAGGCCAGAAGCGGGCTCTCGATCAATTGGTGGCTCGCTGCCACCGTGATCTATGCCGGCGTCGCTGGCCTGTTGCTGCTGCGGCTCGCGATCGGGCTCTGCCTGACCTGGCGTTTGGCGCGCGCGGCAAAGCCGATGAAGGGCCTGCAGATGATCGACGCCGACGTGCGCGTCAGCCGCGATGTCGGCGGCCCCGTCACCTTCGGCTCGACCATTCTGGTGCCGCCGCAATTTTTCAGCTGGGACGCGAAGAAGCGCCTTGCGGTGCTCGCGCATGAAGGCGCGCATGTCGTCAACCGCGATTTCTACGTCCTCCTGCTGGCGTCGTTCAACCGCGCGGTGTTCTGGTTCAGCCCGTTCTCGTGGTGGCAGCTGGCGCGGCTTGCCGAGCTCGCCGAGATCATCAGCGACGCCGAGGCGATCGAGGTGATCGACGACCGGCTGTCCTATGCGGAAATCCTGCTCGATTTCGCCAGCACCGTGAAGCCGCGCCCGGTCGAGCTCGCGATGGCGCGGGCCTCGACCGTTCGCGCCCGTGTCGAGCGCATCATCGCGGCTGCCGCGATGCCCGTCGCCGTCAGCTGGCGCAAGCGGCTGTGGATCGCGGCTGCGATCGTCCCCGTGGTGATCGTGTCCGCCGGCATGATCGCCTATCGCACGCCGGACGCGGCGCCCGTGGCCGCGGATATCGGCGAGGTGCCCGTCCAGCATTACCGCCCGTTCGTCAATTTCTACGCCATGGGTCCGACCTCGGTGTTCGCCGTCTTCCGCGAGGGCGACGAGCTTTATGGCCAGCTCACGGGCCAGCGCAGGCTGCGCCTGACGGTCGGCAATGACGGCACGGCGTCCTACGCGGCCTCGTCCGGCGAGATCACCTTCGCGCTCGATGCGGAGCGCCGCTCGTCCGAGCTGACGCTGCGCATGAACGGCCGCGACATTCGTGCGGTTCGTGTCGCCGAGATGCCGGCGGCGGTAGCCGAGCCGGTATCGCTCGATCCGTATGTCGGTTGGTACAGGATTGCGCCGAACCGCGTGCTGACGGTGCGGCGTGACGGTGATCGGCTCCGGGTGCAGGAAACCGTGCTGGGCCCGGCGACGCTCCTCGCCGAAGGTGCCGACATCTTCTCAATTCGTGGCGAAAATCTCCTGATCTTCCTGCGTGACGAGCAATCAAAGGTCTCGCGCGTGCTGGTGCACAATTCGGTCTTTGGCGCCCGCCTGGCGCCCCGGATCGATGCGGCGGTGGCTCAGGCGATCGAGGCGGATTTCGCGCGCCGCCTTGCGGAAGTGCCTGACCGATTCAGGGAGCAGGTCCCGGCGCCCGGCGGCAAGGAGATGATCTTGCGCGGCATCGAGGATCTTCGCCGCGGTACGCCCAACTACGATCGGATGAGTGCGCCGCTGGCGGCCAAGGTTCACCGGCAGCTCAGCGAGTCGCAAACGACGTTCGTGGCGCTCGGCGCGGTGCAATCGATCTTCTTCCGCGGCGTCGGCCCCGGCGGCTACGACATCTATGGCGCGAAGTTCGAGAACGGCACGGCGGAATTTCGCCTGATGATCGAGCCGGACGGCAAGGCCGGCGACGTGCTGTTCCGGGCCGACGGCAATGAGGAGCTCGGCGGCATCGTGCCTTGCGCGGAGGAGGCGAGCGTTCGCGGCCGCGCCGGCACCTCGCCGATCAGGATCATGCTCTACAACGAGATGGCCGACGACATCCAGGTGTTCAAGCTGGACGCGGACGGCAATCGCAAGGCGCAGATCGTCAGGCCCAACATGACTTGGTTCACCACCGCCACCGTAAATAATCCCTGGATGATCGCCGACAAATCGGGACGGTGTCTGGAGATCCTGATGCCGGGCCGGCAGACCCGCTTCCACAATGTCGAAGCCTCGAATATCGGCGCGCATCCCGGTCGCGCCGCGCGCCGCGCCGTTCCGATCGCCAATGGCGAGGCGATGCTGCGCCGCTATATCGAGGGCGTCGGCAGAGGACAGCCGGACTACGAGCACATGACCTCGGAAGTGGCCGACATCACGCGTCAGCAGTTGCCGTTCGACCAAGCGATCCTGGCGCGGCTCGGTGCGTTGCGTGCGGTCTCCTTCCGCGGCGTCACCGCGCTCGACAGCGACATCTACATCGCCCAGTTCGCCAACGGCTCGGCGGAATGGCGCATCGGCGTCAGGAACGACACCATCACGAAGATCGCGCTCGGGCCGAATTTCTAGGGCCGCCGGCCGCTCCCGATGTCTTGATGGAGATGTTTCAATCTCCGCTTGTCGGCCGGACGCGCAAGTGCTACGGTTTGTAGCATTACATTTCGTAGCCTCGAACGGACACCGTCGGGCCGGCTCGAAGAATTGGGCATTCGCCATGAGCAATTCCGCAAAGGCCGAAGCCGTGCTGGCGCTCCATCGCTTTGGGATGGGGCCGCGGCCAGGCTCGATTGCCGCGCTGGGAAGCGACCCGCGTGGCGCGCTGATCGCCGAGCTCGACCGGCCGCTCGTGCTCGCCGCGGCGGCCAGCCTGCCCTCCAGTGCGAAAGCCTATCGCACCGTGGCCGATGCCAATGCGCGGCGCACGGCCCGCGCCAAGCAAGCGCAGCAGCAGGCCAAGAAGCAGCAGATGGCGTCGGCGCCCACCGCAGCTGACGACCAGGCTCAGCCGCAATCGCGGACGCAGGGGCAAGCGGGCCAGGAAAAGGACGCCGCCGAGATGGCGGCGAAGCAAGCCGCCGACGCTATTCCTGATCCCGGACGTCCGATGTATTTGCAGGAAGCCAAGCTGCGCACGGAGGCGGCGCTTGCAGCCGATATCGGCTTTGCCGAGCGGCTGGTCTGGTTCTGGTCAAATCATTTCTGCGTCTCGGCCAACCGGATCCAGAGCATGTCCGGCGCCTATGAACGCGAGGCGGTTCGCGCCAATGCGCTTGGCCGGTTCGTCGATCTCCTGCTGGCCGTCGAAGGCCATCCGGCGATGCTGTTCTATCTCGACAATCTCGGTTCGATGGGGGCGAATTCGACCGCGGGCATCAACCGCAGCAGCGGCCTCAACGAGAACTTTGCCCGCGAGATCATGGAGCTGCATACGCTCGGCGTGCGCTCCGGCTACACCCAGGACGACGTCATCAACTTCGCCAACGTGCTGACCGGCTGGACGCTGGTGCCGCCGGGCGCCGATCCCCAGCATGGCGGCGAGTTCACCTTCAATCCGCGGCTGCACGAGCCCGGCGGACAGACCGTGCTCGGCAAGCGCTATGAGCAGGAGCATGTCGAGCAGGGCCGCGCCGTGCTGCGCGATCTCGCTACGCATCCGGCAACGGCGACTCATGTCGCGACCAAGCTCGCGCGCCACTTCGTCGCCGACGAGCCGCCGCCGGCGCTGGTCGAACAGATGGCGAAGGTTTTTCGCGACACCGAGGGCGATCTCAAGCAGGTCGCGACCCTGATGGTGTCGTCGGACGAGGCGTGGCGCGCGCCGCCGTCGAAGCTCAAGCGTCCCGGCGAATGGGTCGTCGGCATGGTGCGCGCAACCGGCATCACGCAGGTCGATCCCGTCCGCTTCACCGGCGGCCAGGAGCTGCTGGGAGAGGCGCTGTGGCGTCCGCCCGCGCCCAAGGGTTATCCGGATGATGAAGCAAGCTGGATCGACGGCGTCGGCCGGCGGCTCGACGTGGCCAACAATTTCGCGGAGCGCATCACCGGCATGGCCGATCCGCAAGCCATCATCGAGGACGTCTTTGCATCGCAGATCGCCCCCGAGGTGAAGCAGGCGGTCGGCCGCGCCGAGAGCCGGCAGCAGGCGCTGGCGCTGCTGTTCATGTCGGCGGATTTTCAGAGGAGGTGAGCATGGGCGTCGTCAATCATTTGCCCACGCGACGCGAGCTTCTGGTCGGTTCCGGCGCGCTGTTCGCATGGAGCCAGATGCCCAGGATCGCGCGTGCGGAGGGGCGCGATCCGCGCCTGCTCGTCATCGTGCTGCGCGGTGCGCTCGACGGTCTCGGCGCCGTCGCGCCGGTCGGCGATCCCGACTGGATCTCATTGCGCGGCGATCGCGCGCTGGTGCTGGACGGCAAGCCGCCGGCGCTGCCGCTCGATGCCTTCTTCGCGCTCAATCCGGCGATGCCGAATTTGCACCGGCTCTACAAGAGCGGCAAGGCGGCGATCGTCCACGCAGTTGCGACGCCCTATCGCGAGCGCTCGCATTTCGACGGCCAGGACGTGCTGGAGAGCGGGCTCGTCAAGCCCGGTATGACCAGTTCGGGATGGCTCAACCGCGCGCTGCTCGCGCTGGAATCGGGCGGCCGCGTCGATCCACGCGGCAGCCGCGCGCTCGGCATCGGCTCGGTGACGCCGCTGGTGGTGCGCGGCTCGGCGCCGGTCATGACATGGGTGCCGCAGAAATTGCTCCCGGCGAGCGAGGACACGCAGAGCCGCCTGCTCGATCTCTACCAGCACACCGATCCGAAGCTCGCGACCGTGCTGCAGGCGCGCATGAAGCTCGCTTCGCTCAGCGGGGCACCCAGCGCGGGCGATGCGATGTCGGACGATCCGACCCTGGCGCCGCCGGGCATCGCGCGCGTGCGCGCCTACTTCGCCGACGCCGCCGGCACCGCCGCGCGCTATCTCGCCAAGCAAGACGGTCCGCGCGTCGGCGCCATGGGCTTCGTCGGATGGGATACGCACATCGCCGAAGGCGCGGCCTCGGGCCAGCTCTACAATCTGCTCGGCGCGCTCGACGGCGCCTTCGCCGCCATCGAGAGCAATATGGGCGAGGCCTGGGGCGAGACCGTGGTCGCCGTGGTCACCGAGTTCGGTCGCACCGCGCGCATCAACGGAACGCAAGGCACCGATCACGGCACCGGCACGGTCGCGTTCCTGATCGGCGGCGGGCTCGCCGGCGGCCGCGTGATCGCGGATTGGCCGGGGCTGAAGCCGGCGCAACTGTTCGAGGATCGCGACCTCAAGCCGACCACCGATCTGCGCGCCGTGCTCAAGGGCCTGCTCAGGGATCATTTGCGCGTCGAGGAGAAGGTGCTGGCGGAAGCGGTTTTCCCCGGCAGCGCCGACGTCAAGCCGATGGGGGGCCTTGTGGCCTGAAGGCGCAATGTGCACGCTGACGCAAAGAGAGCTCGATTTTCTCGCCAGCTTGAAGACGAATTGGCAAAGGCTCTATTGGCGTGAGTTCGCGCGCATCCTCAGGGAGAACGCGCAGCTCCGATACGCCGGCGCCGAAGCTGGCTCCGCGCCGCAACAGGGATGAGGCTCGCATGAGGCGGCGCCAGTTCATTTCGCTTCTCGGCGGCGCCGCACTGGCGCCGCTCTCCGCGGTCTGCGCGAACGCAGCCGACGGCTGCGGTGTTCCGCCCGAACGGGGCGACGGCTGGCCGGGCGGCTCCGTCGCTGGCGACAGTCTCGTCAATCGCGAGGCGCTGTGCGGGATGGCCGACCGGCTCGCCGCGAGCGATGCCAATATCCATGCGGTGCTGGTCGCCCGCGACGGCAAGCTGGCGTTCGAGCGTTACTTCAAGGGCGCCGACGAGATACCCGGCTACATCTACGGCCGCCGTGTGGAAACCATCGCCTTCGATGCCGATACGTTGCACAACATGAAGTCTGTTTCGAAGAGCGTTGCATCGCTCGTCGTCGGGATTGCGATCGATCGCGGGCTGATACGCGGCGTCGACGAGCCGATCTTCAGCTTCTTCCCCGAGCTGTCCGACTTGCGTTCTCCCGAAAAGGACCGCATCCGGCTGGTGCATGTGCTCACCATGTCGATGGGCCTGAAGTGGGTCGAGGCGACGCCCGCGACGGGAGACGACGACAATGACGAGACGCGCATGCATATGGCATGGGATCCGTGTCGTTACGTTCTCGGTCTTCCCGTGACCGCCGCGGCGGGGCAGGAGTTCTTCTACAACACCGGCGCGCTCACGCTTGTGTCGGCCATCATCCGCAAGGCGACGGGACGTCCTCTCGATGAATTCGCGCGCGAGAATTTGTTCGAGCCTCTGGGTATCACCGGCACGGCGTGGGGCCGGTACAGGGGGGATACCGATGCCGGAGGAGGATTGCGCTTGCGACCGCGCGACATGGCCAAGATCGGCCAGCTCGTGCTTGCGGGCGGTCGCTGGAACGGCCGCCAGATCGTCTCCAAGGCGTGGATCGAGGCTTCGACGGCAGAGAAGATCAAGGCGACGGACTCTCAAACCTACGGATATCTGTGGTGGCGCGGCCAAACGCGCCTCAATGACCGCAAGATCAACTGGATCGGCGCGCTGGGCCGCGGCGGGCAGTCGATCCGCATCGTCCCGGAACTCGATCTCGTCGTCGCAGTGACTGCGGGTTACTATCAGGACTACAGCTCGCAAGCGTTTCGATTGCAGTTCGGCGTCTTCCGGGACGTGTTGCGCGCGATCCCGCCTCCGGCCTGAACGGGAAGGGCCCCTCTGGGGCGGTCGCCGTCCCGATTCAGGACATGCAGGTGTGGTGGAATCGTCACAGCTGACGCGAAACGGCGGCGGCCCCACGCCCGCTTTTGTTCCGACAAGGTTCTGCCCTCATTGCCCACCGAAACTCCGGGCAGTTCGGAGGGCGCATCATGTCTTGCATTGCACGTGCCGAAACTGCCCGGATTTCACTGGCAACCGCGAGCCGGCTGCTGCTGGCCATCGTCGGGGCCGCCTCGCTCGCCGCCTGCGCGCAATCGCCTGTCGGCCGCCAGAAGGCCGATCTCGGGGGCACCGGCCGGCAGGCCGCGATCGAGCGGCCGCACCGGGTGGCGGCGCTGCATCCAAGGCCGATCAGCCGGGCGCGCATTTCCAACGGCGATGCAAAGCAAGCGGCCTCGCACGGCGTTGCCAGCTTCTATTCGGATACGGAGACGGCGAGCGGCGAGAAGTTCGACAAGAACGAATTGACCGCGGCCCATCCGACCCTGCCATTCGGCACCAAGCTGCGCGTCACCGACGTTTCCTCCGGCCGCTTCGTGACCGTCAGGGTCAACGATCGCGGTCCCTATATCCGCGGACGCGTCGTCGACGTCTCGCCTTCCGCGGCCGAGGCGCTCGGCATGGTCGACAGGGGCATCACCAATGTCCGGCTCGACGTCGTGCAATGAGGCCCGGCCCGTCGAGATCGACCCGCGCACTTAACCGGCTGTTAGCTGCTCTGTCGCACCATGGCTGTCCAACAAGTCGAGGCTCCAGGTTCGGGGTCTTCTGGGGAGGCGGCGCTTGAACACGATCCAGTATCTCGAAGATCAGGCTGCGCGCGCCGAGCGGCTCGCCAAACGGATCACGGATACGCTGACGATCGAAAGGCTCCTGACCTTCGCGGGCGAGCGTCGCCGCGAGATCGAAGTCATCGCCGGCAAGCATCGCCGCGCTTAACTCCCGCATTCATGCTATGGCTCTCGACGAAGTCGCTGAGATAATCGGGCAGCTCTATGCCATAGATGTCGCAGCGCGCCTTTATCGCGCCGGCGACATCGGTCGAGATGTCCTTCATCCAATGTTCGAGCGTGTTGAACGAAATCACCTTGATGGGGTCGTTGAAGCAACCGGCGACGAACTCGCCGATCGTGGTTTCGAGATCGCTCCGCTCGATGCGAATCTCCGTCGCCTGGTCGAGGCGATCGATCACCACGAACAGGGTCTTGTCTGCGCCATAGGGCACGACCGGGGGTAGTACGCCAGTTGCAAGCATGTGAGGCACTCACGCCTTGACTTCCGATTTCCACCAACGGGAAAAACCGGTAGAAGGTTCCTAACGCGCCTGCATGTGAAGCGCCGTCAGAGAAATTCTCTCCAGCGCGACAGCTCGATGACGTGTTCGGGCGAGAGGATGCCGGTCACGAGCGGCGGCTGCGCCGCGTCCGGATCTCATAGAGATGCCGGGTCGTCGCCGGCTTCCCCATGAACGCCGATATGCACTCGTCGAGCGTGCCTTCCCTTATCGGGTATGATTCCCGGTCCGGCCGGCGCTGGTTTGCCAGCGATGGCCATTTATGCAGGGCCGCCAGCGCATCGAAATCGACCTTTGAAGCCGCAACCACGTCCCCCATCGTCCCACCTCACGCAAAAAACACCCCAGCACGCGGATTTGCGTGCCGGGGCCCATACCTGTCGCTGCATCTCAATGCCACGAGCACTTAACGGGGCAGCGGGGAAAAGGTTCCCGGCCGCTCCGTTTCCGCTCAACTCGCGGCCGCCGCGATTTTGTGCCCTGGGCTGGCGTTGCCGTGATTGTCCTCGTCACCGCGGCTGATCTCCGGCGGCAGCCCGGCGAAGCGTCGCAAGGCTTCCGCCATTTGCACGCGGCCCGGCACGCCCGTGATCACCACATCGACCATGGTGAAGGACGAGTGGAAATGGCCGTGCGCCCTGAGCTGCTCGACCGGGACGCCTGCGGCCGCCATCGCTTCGGCATAAGCGATGCCTTCGTCGCGCAAGGGATCGAACTCGCAGGTCGCCACGAAGGCCGGCGGCAGCCTTTCGACCCTGCCGCGGAGCGGCGAGGCGCGCGGATCGGTGCGGTCCGCCGGCGAGCAGTAGAGGTCCCAGAACCAGTACATCAGCGATCGCGTCAGGAAGTAGCCGGTCGCATTGTCGTTATAGGACGGGCGATCGAAGGTGCAGTCGGTGGCCGGGCAGATCAGGAGCTGGCCAGCGATCTCCGGCCCGCCGCGGTCGCGCGCGAGCTGGCAGGTGACGGCGGCGATGTTGCCGCCGGCGCTCCAGCCCGCCACCATTACCGGGCCCGGCTTGCCGCCGAGTTCAGTGGCGTGTTCGGCGATCCAGCGCGTGGCCGCATAGCCGTCTTCGGCAGCGGTCGGGAAGCGATGCTCAGGGGCGTGGCGATAGCCGACGCTGACGAACGTCATGCCGGTCCGCCGCACCATGTCGCGGCAGAACGGCTCGTCCGACTGCTCGTCGCCGAGCACCCAGCCGCCGCCGTGGAAATAGACCACGACCGGATGCGGGCCCGGCGTCGCCGGCTTGTAGACGCGGTACCGCAGCGCGCCGCCCGTGACGGGCAGGGTGCCGTCGATGATGTCGCCGATCGGCCGTCCGGCGGGCCGGCCCTTGTTGAACTCGTTCACGAACTCGCGCGCGCCGATCGCGCCCATCGACTCGATCGGCGGCAGATTCAGCGATGTGAGCAGGTTCATCACCAGCCGCACGTCGGGCTGCAGCCGCACCACCTCGCCGTCATTGCATTGCTCCGTGCCGCCAGGGCCGGTGAGCCTGAAGCCGAGCATGCCGCGGCTGACCACCTCGTCGCAGATGCTGCGATAGGGGCCGACGCCCCCGGTATAGGGCATCAGGCCCTGTACCTTGCCGGGGACGTTGGCGCCCGTGTACCAGGTGTTGGCGAGCCGATGCAGCGTCAGCATCGAACAGTCGGCCATGTGTCTGTTCCAGCCGGCCTGCGCCGTCTCGGTCGGCTCGATCGTGGTGAAACCGGCATCACGCAATGCGGCCAGTCGGTCGACCACCCAGTCGACATGCTGCTCGATCGACACCGCCATGTTCGACAGCACCGACGGGCTGCCCGGCCCGGTGATCATGAAGAAGTTGGGAAAGCCTTCGACCGTGAGCCCGAGATAGGTCTGCGGCCCCTGCGCCCAGACATCGGTCAGCGACTTGCCGCCGCGCCCGGTGATCGGATGCACGGCGCGGATCGCGCCGGTCATGGCGTCGAAGCCGGTCGCGAACACGATGACGTCGACGTCGAAGCTGCGGCCGTTCGTGGAGATGCCACTTGCCGTGATCGCCTTGATCGGCTCCTGCCGCAGATTGACCAGCGTGACGTTCGGCCGGTTGTAGGTGGCATAGTAGTTGGTATCGAGGCAGGGACGCTTGGCGCCGAACGGATGGTCGTGCGGCATCAGCGCCGCGGCGGTTTCGGGATCCTTCACGGCCGCCGAGATCTTCTCGCGGATGAGATCGCAGATCAGCTTGTTGCCGTCGACATCGACCGCCTGATCGGCCCAGAGCTGGGTCAGGATATAGACCAGATCGCCCTTGCTCCAGGCTTCCTCGAAGCGCGCGCGGCGCTCGGTGTCGCTGAGCTGCCAGCTCACTGCCATCTGCTGCGGATAGGGCACGCCCGCCATCGACTGGCGCGCCTGCTCACGATAGGCGGCGCGATCGCCCTGCAAAAGGCTCATGCGGTCCGATGGCGCCGGGCCATTATGCGCGGGCAGTGCGAAGTTCGGCGTGCGCTGGAACACGGTCAGATGCGCGGCCTGCTCGGCGATCAGCGGGATCGACTGGATCGCCGACGAGCCGGTGCCGATCACGGCGACGCGCTTTCCTGCGAGATTGACGCCGCCATGCGGCCAGCGTCCGGTGAAATAGACCTCGCCTTTGAAATCCTTGACGCCGTCGATCTCCGGCGGCTTCGGCGCCGAGAGGCAGCCGGTGGCCATGATGTAATGGCGGCAGGAGACCGGTGGGCCATTGTCGGTGGTGAGCTGCCAGCGCTCGGCCTTCTCGTCCCATCTGGCTTCGGTGACCTTGGTGCTGAAGCGGATGTCGCCCCTGAGGTCGTAGCGGTCGGCGACGAAGCCGAGATAGCGCAGGATTTCGGGCTGGGTCGCGTATTTCTCCGACCAGGTCCAGGCCGCCTCGAGCTCGGGATCGAAGGTGTAGCTGTAGTCGATGGTCTGGATGTCGCAGCGCGCGCCCGGATAGCGGTTCCAGTACCAGGTGCCGCCGACGTCGCCGGCCTCTTCAAGCCCGACCGCCGAGAGGCCGGCCTTGCGCAGGCGATGAAGCAGGTAAAGGCCGGCAAAGCCGGCGCCGACCACGGCGACATCGACCTGCTGAGCGGTTCCGCGCTCATCGGAGGCACGTGTGGCAACCATCGCATCTGGCATGGCATCCTCCCGTATGTTTTGTTTTGCCGGCAGGCTATCGCCACATGCACGGCTTGTCATCACAGCAAGTGCAATCTTCGGTAGGCGTTTGCGGCATCACCGTGACACGTGAATGTTGCGGCACTACACGCACCGCGATGCACAATGGCCGTGATTGCCCGGGCTAATCATGCCCGATCCGCCTGTGTATGCTTGCGGTTACAAGCCACGCGTAACGATCGAGCGTCATGCCAGAGTTGAGTGAGCGGACCAAAGCGAACATGGACGTCGTCCTGGAGCAGACGTGCCGGCAATTGCCGCATGGCGGCGATCACGACAGCCGCAGGTTCATCGCCGAACGCCTGATCGAAGCTGCGCGGGCCGGGCACACCACGCTTGGCGAGCTCGGCATCGTCGCGCGGCACGCGCTGGCGGAGATTCTCGCAAAGCGCGGTTAGTGCGAGCCGGCAGGCTTGCCCCGCCGACGGCGGCGGACGTAACCTGCAGGAAACCGTTCCGCGCATCGAGATGCACCGAAGATGCGATCCCTGCTCGCGCTTCTTGCGGCCTCCATTGTCCTGTGTTGCGCCGGCCCGGCCGTGGCGCAGCCGGTCGGACAATTTCCATTCGCGCTGACGCGTGAAGGACAGATGCTCGGCGCCGTCGAAGGCGAGGTGGCCTCGTTCAAGGGACTGGCCTACGCCGCGCCGCCGGTCGGCGCGCTGCGTTGGCGCCCGCCGCAGCCGACGCCCGAAAGTTCGGAGATGCACACCGCCTACGATTACGGCGCGCCGTGCCTTCAGCCGTCCTTGCCTGATGCGAGCGAGGATTGCCTGACGCTGAACGTGTTTCGTCCCTTCGGGGTCGACGGCCCGCTGCCAGTGATGATGTTCATCCATGGCGGCGGATTCATCAGCGGCACCGCGAATGAGCGGCTGTTCGACGGTGCCAGGCTGGCGCAAGCCGGCCTCATCGTGGTCACCGCAAATTATCGCCTCGGCGCGCTCGGCTGGCTCGCTGATCCCGCGTTGGCGGACGGCGGCTCCGGCAATTACGGCCTGATGGACCAGATCGCCGCGCTGCGTTGGGTTCATGACAACATCGCGGCCTTCGGCGGTGATCCGCACAACGTCACCTTGTTTGGCAGCGACGCGGGCGCGACGTCGATCGCGCTTCTGATGCTGTCCGCGCAGTCGCGCGATTTGTTCCAGAAGGCCATTCTGCAATCGGTGCCCGGTCGCGCGCCTCTGCGCTCGGTGCAGGACGCGCAGGCGACCGGCCGGCAGTTCGTGGCGGCGCTCGGACCGCAGGCGGATTTGCGCGCCGCTGAACCGCGCCGCCTGCTTGCCGCCGAAAGCCGTCTGCTGGAGCAATCGCGGTATGCCTTCGCGCCAATGATGGATGGAAGTCTGGTGACCGAGGATATCGCTGCCGGCTTTGCGGCCGGACATCAAAGCCGCACTCCTCTGATGATCGGCTCGAACGACGACGAGACGGGCTTCGACGGCGAGTTCGATACCAGGGAGGAGCTTGCAGCGTCAGGCCTCACAAGCGATGAGCTGCGCAAGCTCTATCCCGATCTCGCCAAGCCTTCTCTCGACAGGCCTTCTCTCGCCAAGCCTTCGGATATTGCGGCAAGATTTTACACCGACAAAGTTTTTTCCGAGCCCGCAAGGCTGCTGGCGCGCCTGCATGCCGCAAGCGGCGCGGCGACCTTTCGCTATCGCTTCGCTTACGTGCCCGAGGCGCGCCGCGCCAGTCCTGGGGCTGGGCACGGGCGCGAGTTGCAGTTCATCTTCGGTGCAGAAGGCGTGCCGGGCGCGGGCATCTTCTCGCGGGCTGATCGCGAGGTCGCAAGCCGCATGCGGTCCTATTGGATCAACTTCGCCAGGAGCGGCGATCCCAACGGTCCCGGTCTGCCGCATTGGGACGCAGCCGCAGGGAGCGATCGCCTGCTGCTGATCACCAACGAGCGCATCGCGAGCGGCGACGATCCCTTGGCGGAGCGTCTCGACCGGCTCGCGCGCTAGCGCCGACAAAAATGGTTGGACTTAAGCCGCGAGCTCGACGCGGGGCGCCGGCGTCAGCCGGCCTTCCTCCAGATAGTCCATCGCGCCGTCCTTCTCGACGGCGTAGAACTGCTGGCCGTCCCGCGACTTGAAGGCGGCGCGAACGATGCCGCGGCGGCCCTTGTCACTGTTGACGACGTCCCCCAGCGCAAACTTCTTCATCTCACGTCTCACTTGTCTTCAGGCCGACTGCTTCGGCCACGCCGGGGATTTTGGGCGGCAAATCGTTAACGACTTGCTAACCATGCCGCTTTGCCTATGCTCGCCGCCGGACGCGCGGGCACGCGCAGAGTGCCGATGAGACGAGCCCCATGACGCGATTTCCGACCCTGTTCCTGTCGCACGGCGGCGGCCCCTGGCCCTTCATGGAGGACCGGCGGGTGCAATATGCCAGAACCGCCGAAGAGTTCGGCCGGTTGCCGCAGCTTCTCCCGGAGCGGCCGAAGGCCGTGCTCGTCATCACCGGCCATTGGGAGGCCGATGCCTTCACCGTCTCGACCTCGGCGCAGCCGCCGATGGTGTACGACTATTACGGTTTCCCCGAGCATACCTATCATCTCAAATATCCGGCGCCGGGCCGGCCCGAACTGGCGACCGAGGTGAAGGCGCTGCTCACGCGCGCGGGCCTCGAATGCCGGGAAGATCCCAACCAGGGTTTTGATCACGGCACCTTCGTGCCGCTCGGCCTGATGTATCCGAACGCCGACATGCCGATCGTGCTGCTGTCGCTGAAGTCTGCTTACGATGCGGCCGAGCACGTCAAGGTCGGCGAGGCGATTGCCCCGCTCCGCGATCAAGGCATCCTGATCGTCGGCAGCGGGCTGACCTATCACAACATGCGCGGCTTCAACCGGCCGGAGTCCAAGCCGGTCTCGTATGACTTCGAGGCCTATCTGAACGAGGCGATCAGCAACCCGGATCCGGCCCGCCGCAACGCGATGCTGGTCGATTGGGAGAATGCACCGAGCGCGCGCCTGGCGCATCCGCGCGAGGATCATCTGCTGCCGCTGATGGTGGCTGCCGGCGCCGCCGGCAGCGATATCGGCAAGCGCGTCTTCGTCGACGAGGTCGCGAGTGTGGCGATGGCGTCGTATGTGTTTGGGTGATTCCGTAGGGCGGATTAGCGAAGCGTAATCCGCCGTCGTGCGGCAAGGTGGCGGATTACGCCCGCGGACTGCGCTTCGCGCAACCGGGGGCTAATCCGCCCTACGGCATCCCGCGACCTCACCCGTATTTCAGCTTCATGAACAAAATGCCGCCGGCGAGCAGCATGGTGATGGCGTTGGCGGCGACCAGCGGGGCATCGCCCGAGAGCAGGCCGTAGATCAGCCAGAGCAGAAGGCCGAGGACCATCACAAGAAACATGCCGAGCGAGATGTCTCCGGTGGAGCGCGTCTTCCACACCTTGATGGCTTGCGGCGCATAGGCCACGGTGGTGCAGGTGGCGGCGGCAAAGCCGATCAGCTTGATCACGAACGGGTCCATGCCGGCTCTATAGCATGGATTCGACGACGGTCATCGCCTCAGGCACGCTCCGTCATGAGCCCGCGATACAGCGCGGCATAGTCGCCGGCGCGGTTGCGCCAGGAGACGTCGGTCGCAAGGCCGTTTCGTTGCAGCCGGCGCCAGGTCTGCTTGTCGTGGAAGGCGGTGTTGGCCTTGCGCAGCGTGCCGGCGAGGGCAGCCGCCGTCACGGGTGCGAACTTGAAACCGGTGGCATCGCGGTCGGCGGCGTCGGCTTCGCTGATGTCGACGATGGTGTCCTCGAGCCCGCCGACGCGTGAGACGATCGGAACGGCGCCATAGCGCAGCGCGCAGAGCTGGGTCAGGCCGCACGGCTCGAAGCGTGACGGCACGATCAGCGCGTCCGATCCGGCCTGGAGCAGGTGCGCCAAAATCTCGTCATAGCCGATCACGACGCCGATCCGGCCGGGATTGGCGCGGGCGGCGGCCTGATAGCGATCCTGGAGATCGCGGTCGCCGCTGCCGAGCAGCGCGAGCTGCATGCCTTCGGCCAAAATGGTCGGAATGGCCTCGAGCAGCAGATCGAGCCCCTTCTGCCAGGACAGCCGGCTAATGACGCCGAGCAGCGGCGCCTCGTCGGAGGAATCGAGATTGAACTGCTGCTGGAGCACCGCCTTGTTTGCCGCCCGGAAGGTCAGGTCCTCGGCGCCGTAGCGGTAGGCGATGTGCGCATCGTCCTGCGGATTCCACACCGAGATGTCGATGCCGTTGAGGATGCCGCTCAGCACGTTCGCGCGTGCGCGCAATAGGCCACCGAATCCCATGCCGCCTTCGTCGCTCTGGATCTCCTGTGCGTAGGTCGGCGACACCGTCGTGATCCGATCGGCGAATTGCAGGCCTGCCTTCAAGAAGCTGATGCCGCCGAAATATTCGATCTCGTTGACGTTGAACGCGTGCCAGGGCAGGCCGATCGCACCGATCAGCTCAGGAGCGAACTTGCCCTGATAGGCCATGTTGTGGATGGTCATCACGGTGCCGGGCCGCGGGCGATTGTCATAGTGTAGATAGGCGGGCGCGAGCCCGGCCTGCCAATCATGGGCGTGCACGACATCGGGAACGAAGGCGGGGACGAGGCCGTGGCCGATATCGGCGGCGATGCGCGACAGCGCCGCGAAGCGCACGCCATTGTCCGGCCAGTCGACACCCTCGGTGGTGACATAGGGATTGCCCGGCCGCGCATAGAGATGCGGCACGTCGAGCACGAACAGGTCGAGCCCGTCATGGGAGCCCGCGAGCAGCCGGCCCGGCCCGCCGAAATAATCCGGCCAGCTCCGGATTTCGTCTGCGTTCGATACGAGCCGCATCACGTCGGGATAGCCCGGCATCAAGGTGCGCATCTCGACGCCATGCGCCTTCAGCGCGATCGGCAGCGCGCCGGCGACATCCGCGAGGCCGCCGGTCTTGACGATGGGGTAGACTTCAGAAGCGACCGCGAGGACGCGAACAGGCCTCATGTATTGAGCCTGTCGATCATCGGCTGGGTGACGAGCGAAATCCCCTGCTCGGTGGTGCGGAAGCGCTTGGCATCGAACGCGGGATCCTCGCCGATCACGAGTCCTTCCGGAATCTCGACGCCGCGGTCGATCACGACGTTCTTCAGCCGCGCGCCGCGGCCGACATTGACATAGGGCATGATCACGGCGTTCTCGACATTGGCATAGGAGTTGATGCGCACGCCGGTGAACAGCAGCGAGCGGCGCAGCGAGGCGCCGGAGATGATGCAGCCGCCCGAGACCAGCGAGCTCACGGCCTGGCCGCGCCGGCTCTCCTCGTCATGGACGAATTTCGCCGGCGGCGTGATCTCCGCATAGGACCAGATCGGCCAGGAGCTGTCGAACAGGTCGAGCTCGGGCACGACGTCAGTGAGGTCGATATTGGCAGCCCAATAGGCATCGACCGTGCCGACGTCGCGCCAATAGGCGCGGGGGTCGCTGCCGGAACGCACGCAGGAGGTGGAATATTGGTGCGCCATCGCGCGGCCGTTCTTGACGAGGTAGGGAATGATGTCCTTGCCGAAATCGTGGTTCGAGTTCGGGTCATCGGCGTCGCGCTTGAGCTCCTCGAACAGGAACTTGGCGTCGAACACGTAGATGCCCATGCTGGCGAGCGAGACGTCCGGCTTGCCCGGCATCGGCGGCGGATCCTTCGGCTTCTCCAGGAACTCCTGAATCCAGCCGTTCTCGTCGATATGCATGATGCCGAAGCCCGAGGATTCCGTCCGCGGCATCTCCAGGCAACCGACGGTGACGTCGGCGCCGCTGTCGACGTGCTGGCGCAGCATCACCTCGTAATCCATTTTATAGATGTGGTCGCCGGCCAGCACCACGATGAAGCGGCAGGCGTGGGATTCGATGATGTCGATGTTCTGGTAGACCGCATCCGCCGTGCCGACATACCACATGTTCTCGGAGACGCGCTGGCTCGCGGGGAGGATGTCGAAGCTCTCGTTTCGCTCAGGGCGGAAGAAGTTCCAACCCATCTGAAGATGCCGGATCAGGCTGTGCGCCTTGTACTGGGTTGCGACCGCGATGCGGCGGATGCCCGAATTGACGGCATTCGACAGCGCGAAATCGATGATGCGGGACTTGCCGCCGAAATAGACGGCTGGCTTGGCGCGGCGGTCGGTCAGCTCCAGCAGCCGGCTGCCACGTCCGCCAGCCAGGACGAACGCCAGCGCCTGACGGGCAAGCGGCTCGGGTCTCGCGGCACTCATGTCATTCCTCCCACTCACACCCGGCGCAGGCCGAGGCTATTTGTCGCGAGAAGCCTCGCGCCATTGGAACCGATAGTAGCGGTACGAATAGTCAATCGTGAAGTAGGTTGTTGGTTGCGCGGGCGAGAAGCTTAATGCTTTGCCTTGGCCGCGGGGCTCCGGCATTGCACCGGTGTCACGTCGGGCAGAGCGGGCGCGTTGGTCCGCCTCGCATGCCGGCAGCCGGCTCGCAGCGAGGCTTGGACGAGGCTTGGACGAGGCTTGTGCGCCGCACGCAAATCCGGGCTTGGAAAATCCGGGCTTTGACTTGGCGCAAAGATGCCCGATCATGTCGCTGCGATCCTTTTCCAAGCAAGACGTTAGACAGGGAGCAAGTCGATGAGGATCTGGAAAACGGCAATTGCCTGTTCGGTCGCCGGCGTGGTCATCGCCGGTCAAATTCAACAGGCGGCAGCGGCCCCGCTGCCGACCAACGTCGCGGCCATGAAGGCCACGGTTGGTGACGATGTCGCGCAAGTGCATTGGCGCGGCGGCGGGTGGGGTTGGGGCCTTGGCGGTCTCGCGGCCGGCGCGATCATCGGCGGCGCGATCGCGGCCGGCGCGCCTTACGGCTACGGCTATTACGGCGGCGGACCGTATTATGGCGGCTATGGCTATCCGGGTTACGGCTACGGTTATGCCCCCGCCTATTACGGCGGCTACGGCTACGCGCCGGTGTATCCGCGCTATTATCGGCCCTATCGTCCGTATTACGGCTATGGCTACGGCTACCGGCCGTACCGGGTCTATCACCGGCACTATTATCGCCGATATTGGTGAGAACCGCGCGCGGCTAGAACGAGAACCACACGATCAGGCTCATGCAGGCCAATTGCGTGAGCACGATCGCGGCGAGATGCAGCGGACCGGCCTTGAGGCGAGGCCTGCGCATCCCGCTACGTTCCACCTTGTTGGGTTTGCCTATTGCCGCGAACACGGCGCGCTCCCTCTCCCGCTTGCGGGGGAGGGCTGGGGTGGGGGTGTCTCCGCGGGCGACAACCCCCAAGAGGAGAGAGCTCTCACCCGGCGCGCGGGACGATGCTTCGCATCGCCCGGAACGCGCCGACCTCTCCCGCAAGCGGGAGGGGTCGAGCGAGCCCGCGGCTCAGTCCGCAATTCATCTCGCTCAATTCGAGCTGGCCGCCGCGGCGGTGAAGCTGCGGTCGACGGCTTTGCTCACGTCGAGCTTCTTGGGCAGGATGCCGTAACGCGTCGAGCGGTCGGAGGCTTCCTGCACCTCCTTCACCACGTTCTCGTCGATCACGATCGGGCTGGTACGCTGCGCGGTATAGGCTGACGGCAACACGTCTTCCGGCAATTTGGTCAGCTCGGCGGTGTTCCTGGCATATTCGGATACGTGATCCAGCGACCACAGCCGCGCCTTGTTCAGCCGCTGCACCAGGTCCTGCACCGCCGCGCGCTTGGTGGCGATGGCGTTGTCGGAGGCGACAATGAAGGTGATGGTCGGCGTCAGGCCTTCGCCGTCGGCGATCACCCGCGCCTTGTCCTTCAGCGTGGCGAACGACACGTAAGGCTCCCACACCGCCCAGGCGTCGATCGAGCCGGCGACCAGCGCAATCTTGGCATCGACGGGGCCGAGCGGCGCGAAGGTCGCATCCTCGAGCTTGATCTGTGCCTTCTCCAGCGTCGCGTCGATCAGGAACTGGCCCCAGCCGCCGCGCGTGCCGGCGAGGCGTTTACCCCTGAGGTCGGCGGCCGATTTGATCGGCGAATCCTGACGCACCAGGATGGCTTGCGTCCTCGCATCCGACCTGGTGCCGCCGATCGCCTTGATCGGCGCGCCGGCGGCGTAGACCGAGAGGAAGGAGAGATCGCCGGTGTAGCCGACGTCGAGCGCGCCGGCGTTGAGCGCTTCCAGGATCGGCGCCGCCGCGGGGAATTCCGACCATTCGATTCTGTAGGGCAGGTCCTTCGCGTAGCCGGAGATTTCGAGCAGCGAGCGGTTGCCGCCCTTCTGGTCGCCGACGCGCAGCACGACGGTGTCTGCGGCAAACGACGCGGCAGTCGTCGACAGCGTGATGGCGGCGGCGAACAGCGAAGCGGCGAGCCGGCGGGTGATGGAATGATCGTGGGAGTTGATGCTCATATAGCCTGTCTTGTTGCTTGCTTGTGATTTTGGCTCACGACGCGTGAGCGAGCGATGCAGCGAGACGATCAAGTCTATGACCGCGCGAAGTGCAGTCAATGAAATGGCCGACCGTATTGCGCGCGCATCGAGCAAGGACGTTTCATTGAATCCTTGCGCGCGAGAACACGACGGTCTTGCGAGAGAAGGATGCACGGGATCCAAGCAGATGCGCGCTCGTGGCGATCGTCGGGAGCAACCGCATTCGCGAAAATCGTTTCATCGTTCCCGCGCGCGCCGATGGAGAGAATGACCTCGCTTCGCATCACATTCGAAATTCCATTTCATTGACGATACGGCGAGTGCGCCGCATGATTTGCGCATCGCATCAACGCGGCGCGACAAACGCCGGCGGAATAATTTTCTCTCAACGCAGCTCCGCACGGACCATGCGCAACGCGAACC
This sequence comes from Bradyrhizobium sp. WSM2793, assembly GCF_000379585.1. Lineage (NCBI taxonomy): Bacteria > Pseudomonadati > Pseudomonadota > Alphaproteobacteria > Hyphomicrobiales > Nitrobacteraceae > Bradyrhizobium > Bradyrhizobium sp. WSM2793. The sequence goes on from NZ_KB902788.1 coordinate 121,745, forward strand.
GTTGCGCACATGGCGGAGCCGTGCCAGCGCAGGAGTGGGGACTGATGAACAAAGACGACAAGCGCGCCGGACGGGGGCTCGACCGGCGCCATCTGCTCCAGGCGGGGCTTGCGGCAGCTTTCGCCGCGCCGCTCGGCGCGCTGGGCGCGCAGGCCTTTGCGCCGCGCGGGATTGCATCCGGCATCGACTTCTCGGAGTTTCCGCTGTGCCGGACGGCGTCCGATGCGCCCGCGCTCACCGGCGCGCCACGCAAGCTGAAACTGTCGTGGAACGCCGGCGCCGTCTGCCTCGCACCGGTGCCTGTTGCGATCGAGCATGGCTTCTTCCAGAAGCACAATCTCGACGTCGAGCTCGTCAACTATTCCGGCTCGACCGACCAGCTGCTCGAAGCCATCGCGACGGGCAAGAGCGACGCTGGTCTCGGCATGGCGCTGCGCTGGCTGAAGCCGCTGGAGCAGGGCTTTGACGTCAAGATCGCCGCCGGCACCCATGGCGGCTGCATGCGCGTGCTGTCGCGCGCTGATTCCGGCGTCGCCAGGCTCGCCGATCTCAAGGGCAAGATCGTCGCGGTCGGCGATCTCGCCGGTCCCGACAAGAACTTCTTCTCCATTCAGCTTGCCAAGCTCGGTATCGATCCGAACAAGGATGTCGACTGGCGCGCCTATCCCGGCAACCTCCTTAATGTCGCCGTGGAGAAGGGCGAGGTGCAGGCGTTCCTGTCCTCCGATCCGCTAGCCTATCTCTGGCTCAAGGACACCCAGTACAAGGAAGTCGCCTCCAATCTCGACGGCGAATTTCGCGAAAAGAGCTGCTGCATTCTCGGCCTGCGCGGCAGCCTGGTGCGGGAGGAACCGCTGGTCGCGCGCGCCATCACCCAGGCGCTGCTCGATGCCGCGATGTTCAGCTCGCAGAATGCGACGATCGCGGCAAAGTCGTTTCAGCCCTATGCGCCGAAGGCGGCCACGCTCGCCGATATCGAGGGCATGGTACGCTACCATACCCACCATCATCACCCCGTCGGCGACGTGCTGAAGCGCGAGCTCAAGGCCTATGCCGACGATCTCAAGAGCGTGCAGGTCTTCAAGCCGAGCACCGACACGGCCAAATTCGCGGAGCGCATCTATGTCGACGTATTCGCTGTCTGACGGCCTCGCCTCCGGTGCGCCGCGTCTTTCCCGCACGCCGCTGCTGGCGAGCTGGGCGAGGGAATCCGGCGTCGGCGTGCTCGCCAGCATCGCCTGGATCGCCTTCGGCCTGTCCTGCCTGTGGTGGGAGGATGTCGGCGATTGGTCGCGCACGCATTCGCTCGGCATCGCCGCCTTCGTCATCGCGGCGATCGCGCTGTTCGGCACGGTCGGTGCCGATTATCTGGGATCGGCGGGCAGGGCCCTGCGTAAGCGGGCGCCCTGGCTGGTCGCGCTCGGCGGCTTCCTGACGCTGTGGGAGGTCGCGACGGCAAAGTTCGCCTGGCTGCCGCTGCCGTTCTTCCCGCCGCCGCAATCGATCATCGAGGTCTACACTGATGATCTGCCAAAATTGCTCGATAGCGTCTTCGCCTCGGTCAAGCTTCAGCTCGGCGGCTATCTCATCGGTGCCACGGTCGGCTTTTTGACCGGCGTCTCGATCGGCTGGTCGCGCGCGGTCGGCTATTGGGTGCATCCGGTGCTGCGCTTCATCGGCCCGCTGCCCGCAACGGCCTGGCTGCCGATCGCCTTCTTCTCCTTCCCGTCGAGCTGGAGCGCCTCGACCTTCCTGATCGCGCTGGCAACGGGCTTTCCCGTCACCGTGCTGACCTGGTCAGGCGTCGCGAGCGTCAGCAATGCCTATTACGACGTCGCGCGCACGCTGGGCGCAAAGCCATCCTTCCTGGTGCTGAAGGTCGCGATCCCCGCCGCGCTGCCGCACGTCTTCGTCGGATTGTTCATGGGGCTCGGCTCGTCCTTTGCCGTGCTCGTCGTCGCCGAGATGATCGGCGTCAAGGCCGGGCTCGGCTGGTACCTGCAATGGGCGCAGGGCTGGGCCGCCTACGCCAACATGTATGCGGCGCTGATCGTGATGTCGCTGCTCTGCTCCGGCGCGATCACGCTGCTGTTTGCGATCCGCGATCGGCTGCTGGTCTGGCAGAAGGGGACCGTGAAATGGTAGCCACAGCTCTCGCCGAAACCGTTACGCATCCCGCCGCCGGCGCCGCGCTCGACATCGAGCAGGTCAGCCACGCCTTCGACATCGACGGCACTGAGCTGCCTGTTCTCAGCGACGTCAGCATTTCCGTGGAGCCAGGCGAGTTCGTCGCGCTGCTCGGCCCCTCCGGTTGCGGCAAGTCGACCTTGCTGCGGCTGGTCGCCGGCCTCGACAAGCCCAAGGCAGGAAGGTTGCGCGAGGACGAGGAGCGCATCAGAAGCCCGCATCCTTCGCGCGTGGTCGTGTTCCAGGATCCGACCCTGTTTCCCTGGCGGTCGGTCTGGGACAACGTCGCCCTGGGCCTCGAGGCCCAGGGCATCCTCAAGAGCCAGCGACACCGCGTCGACGACGCGCTCGATCTCGTCGGACTGGCCTCGTTCCGCAACGCCTTTCCGCACCAGCTCTCCGGCGGCATGGCGCAGCGCGTCGCGCTGGCGCGCGCGCTGGTCAACGATCCCAAGATCCTGATCCTCGACGAGCCGCTCGGAAAACTCGACTCCCTGACCCGCATCACCATGCAGGCCGAGCTCGTCTCGCTCTGGCAGCGCAAGGGTTTTACCACGCTGCTCGTGACCCACGATGCTGAGGAGGCGTTGGTGCTCGCCAATCGCGTCATCGTCTTCAGCGATCGGCCCGCGCGCGTGAAGGCCGACATCCGCGTCGACCGGCCCTATCCCCGCCATCGCGGCGATCCCTATCTGGCGGACCTGCGCCGCCAGATCCTCGGTCTGCTGGGATTGGACGCGACATGGTGACATCCGCAGCCAAAGGGCGCACGGCCCAGAGCGAGCCCGACTACATCGCGCGAGCCGAAGCACTCGCCGAAGGTTTCGCGGCACGCGCAGCCGAGCATGACCGCAGCGGCAGCTTCCCGTTCGAGAATTTTCGCGCGCTGTCCGAGGCGGGCTTGCTGTCGCTGACCGTGCCGGCGGTCCATGGCGGGGCCGGCGCGGGTGCGCGCTACGCCGCGCGCGTCCTCGGCATCATCGGCAAGGCCGACCCGTCGACCGCGCTGGTGCTGTCGATGCACTACATCAACCATCTCGTCATGGCGCGCAGCCCGACCTGGCCGGCGCGGCTGTCGCGCAAGCTTGCGCGCGAGAGCGTCGAGGGCCTCGCGCTGGTCAACGCGCTGCGGGTCGAGCCGGAGCTCGGCTCACCCGCCCGCGGCGGCCTGCCGTCGACGATCGCGCGGCGCACCGAGACCGGCTGGCGCCTCTCCGGCCACAAGATCTATTCGACAGGCTCGCCGATCCTGAAATGGTATCTGGTCTGGGCGCGGACGGATGAGGCCGAGCCGCGCGTCGGGCAGTTCCTGGTGCCGGCGGGCCTGCCGGGCACGCGCATCGTCGAGACCTGGGATCACCATGGCCTGCGCGCGAGCGGCAGCCATGACGTCATCTTCGACGACGTCGTGATCCCGCTCGATGCCGAGGTCGATCTGCGCAAGCCGGCGGACTGGCGGACGCTCGACGTCACGCAGGCCGCCGTCCACACGGTCTTCGTCGCCGCGATCTATGACGGCGTCGCCCGCGCCGCGCGCGACTGGTTGATCACGTTCCTGAAGCGGCGCGTTCCCGCCAGCCTCGGCGCGCCGCTCGCGACCCTGGCCCGCGCACAGGAGATCCTCGGCGCCATCGAGGCACGGCTCGCGGTCAATGCGCGCCTGATCGCCTCCTTCGCCGGCGATTTCGACGACGGCGTCGCGCTCTCTGCGGCCGAATCCAACGTGATCAAGCTCACCGTCACCAACAACGCCGTCGCCGTGGTCGAGGATGCACTGTCACTCACCGGCAATCACGGCCTGTCCCGCGCCAATCCACTGGAGCGGCACTATCGCGACGTCTTGTGCGGTCGGGTGCATACGCCGCAGGACGATTCCACGCGCATCGGCCTCGGCCGCGCCGCACTGGGCCTCTAGGACATCAACACGGAGACCGGATCATGTCGATCGAGTTCATCGGCTTCATCAGCAACAACAATTCGTCCGAGACCGTCGTCCGCGAGGGACCGGTCCTCAACCCCACCCACATCGAGACAGTGGCGAAGGCGCATGAGAATGCCGGCTTCGACCGCGCGCTGCTGGCATTTCATTCGACCTCGCCCGACGCGCTCCAGGTGGCGCAGCACGTCCTCAACGTGACCTCCCGCCTCAACGTGCTGATCGCGCAGCGGCCGGGTTTCACCGCGCCGACGCTGCTGGCGCGGCAGTTCGCGGTGCTCGACCAGTTTTCCCGCGGTCGCGTCGCGCTCCACGTTATCACCGGCGGCAATGCCACCGAGCTCAGGCAGGACGGCAACACGCTCGACGACAAGGACGAGCGCTACGCCCGCACCTCCGAATTCCTCGACATCCTCAAGCTGGAATGGACCAGCGACAAGCCGTTCACCTACAAGGGCAGGTATTACCAGGTCGAGAATGCGTTCTCGCAGGTGAAGCCGTATCGCCCCGAGGGCATCCGGGTCTATTTCGGCGGCGCCTCGGATGCGGCGATCGATGTTGCCGGCAAGCACGCCGACACTTTTGCGCTGTGGGGCGAATCCTACGCGCAGGTGCGCGACGTGACCTCGCGCGTCCACAACGCCGCTATCAGGCAGGGCCGGCCGACGCCGCGCTTCAGCCTCTCGGTGCGTCCGATCATTGCCCCGACCGAGAAGCAGGCCTGGGAAAAAGCGGAGGAGATTCTGGCACGCGCTACCGCGCTGCAGGACAAGACCGGCTATCGTAAGCCCGCCGACGGCCACGCCACTGCCGGCGCGCGGCGCCTGCTCGCGCTCGCCGACCAGGGCAGTCGCATCGACAAGCGGCTCTGGACCGAGATCGCAAAGCTCACCGGCGCCAACAGCAACACCACCGCGCTGGTCGGCACGCCCGAGCAGGTCGCCGAAGTCTTCGGCGATTATTACGATCTCGGCATCAGCCATTTCCTGATCCGCGGATTCGATCCCTTGATCGACGCGATCGAGTATGGCCGCGAGCTGATCCCGCTGACGCGCGAGCTGGTCGCCAGGCGCCAGGCCGTTCGCGGCCAGGCCGCGGAATGATCCGCCGCTCGTGTCCCGGACGCGGTGCAGCGTGCAACGCTGCGTGATGCCCTGCGTCCGGGGCACGAGAACTCACAGGGCGCTCAAGCATCCGTGAAACGAGGGTGCGCCTTCTAACCCGATCGCCATCCTCGACACGTTCGTTCTGCGCTTCAGGCCGCCGACAACATCCCCATTGCTATTTGCACCGCCTCCCTTGCGCCGCTTCGCACCCCGTCAAAAATCAATCCGACGACCACATCGGGAGACCGGCCATGGGCCTGCAAGAAACGAGAATCGAATCGCTTCCCTTCGTCACTGCCGAATTGAACTATCTCGCGCCGACCGCGGGAAAACCGCGCACCTACGCCTTCGATCCGCCGGCCGGAGAGCCCAAGAGCACGTCGCTGCCGGAGCCGCATCAGGTGCCGATCTTCGATGCGCGGCTGATCGCGAACAATTTCTCGCTCGACCGCGAGGGCTTTGCGCTGGTGCGTCATCCGACCCAGGTGAAAGACTTCTACGACGAGGCGGAGGTGAGAGCGCTCTACTATCCCGCCGTCGAGGCGTTCCTGCGCGCGACGCTGAAGGCCGACCGCGTCGTCATCTTCGACCACACCGTGCGCAAGCGCGTCGAAGGCGCGGCCGACATTCGCGATGGCGGCCCGCGCCAGCCGGCCACGCGCGTTCATGTCGACCAGACCGCCGTCTCCGGCGCCAACCGCGTGCGCGAGCATCTGCCTGATGAAGCCGAGGAGCTGCTGAAGGGCCGCGTGCAGGTGATCAATCTCTGGCGGCCGATCCGGGGCCCCTTGCGCGATTCACCGCTGGCGATGGCCGACGGCACCACGGTTGCGCCCGGCGATCTCGTGGCGTCCGACCTGATCTATCCTAACCGCCGCGGCGAGACCTATTCGGTGAAATACAATCCTGATCATCGCTGGTTCTATTTTCCGGAGATGACGCCGGACGAGGCGCTGCTGCTCAAATGCTACGATTCCGCCACCGACGGCCGCACCCGCTTCGGGCCGCATACCGCCTTCGTCGATCCGACCACGCCTGACGATGCCGCGCCGCGTGAAAGCATCGAGGTGCGCACGCTGGTTTTCACAAACAGTAACAATCTTTGATGGCGCTGCCGGGATCCGTCCCGGCAGTTCCAGGAACTGAAGGGAACAAATCGACGTTTGCGGGACGGGTTTGGGCCAACCCGGAGCGGTGCCGTGCGCGCGCAGCCGACGCTATTGTTTTGTCTCGCTACTTTCTCGTTTTCACCATTTTCTGTTGCATATGCCGAAAGCGGGCTCGCCTCGTACTACGGCTACGCAAAAGCCGGCAAAGGCGGCGAGCTCACCTGCGCGCACCGGACGCGCCCGTTCGGCAGCGTGCTGAGGGTCTCCTATGGCAGCCGCACGATCCAGTGTCGCGTCAACGATCGCGGCCCCTTCATCCGCGGCCGTATCGTCGACCTCTCGGTGCCGGCCGCCCGCGCGCTCGGCATGATGAGCGCCGGCGTGGTGCGAGTCTCCGTGGAATAGGCCGGCCAGCGCGCTATAGTGCCGCCCAAAGCAAGGGGGCACTATGGTTGGGATCAGGGTCGGACTCGTCGGCTGCGGCTTCGTGTCGGAGCTGCATATGTATGCGTTCCGGCGCGTCTATGGCGTGGACGTCGAGGTCGCGGCGGTGGCCGCGCGCGGCGACCACGTCGTCGAATTCGCTGGCCGTCACAACATCCCGCGCGTCTATCGCAGCTTTGCCGATCTGATCGCCGACCGCGAGATCGAGGTCGTCGACATCTGCACCCCGCCCAACCTTCATGCCGAAATGATCGTCGCGGCGATGCAGGCCGGCAAGCATGTCATTTGCGAAAAGCCGTTCGCCGGCTATTTCGGCCGCGACGGCGACAAGCAGCCGATCGGCAAGCACGTGCCGAAGGCGCTGATGTATGAGCGCGTGCTGGAGGAAATGGACAAGACGCGCGCCGCGATCGAGCGCACCGGAAAGCTCTTCATGTATGCCGAAGACTGGATTTACGCGCCCGCGGTGACCAAGACTGCGGAGATCATCAAGGCGACCAAGGACAAGATCCTCTTCATGAAGGGCGAGGAGAGCCATTCCGGCTCGCACGCGGCCCACGCCGCGCAATGGGCGATGACGGGCGGCGGCTCGCTGATCCGCATGGGCTGCCATCCGCTCTCCGCCGTGCTCTACCTCAAGCAGGTCGAGGCCAAGGCGCGCGGTGAGAGCATCCGTGTCGCCAGCGTCACCGGCGATGTCGGCAACGTCACAGCGGGCCTCAAGCCGGAGGAACGCACCTACATCAAGGCCAATCCCGTCGACGTCGAGGATTGGGGCACGCTGACGGCGACGTTCTCGGACGGCACCAAGGCCACCGTGTTCTCCGGCGACATGATCATGGGCGGCGTGCGCAATCTGGTCGAGACATATACGTCGGGCGGCTCGCTGTTCGCCAACATCACCCCGAACAATCATCTGATGAGCTACCAGACCTCCGAGGAGAAGCTCGCCAGCGTCTACATCACCGAGAAGGTCGACCGCAAAACCGGCTGGCAATATGTCTGCCTCGAGGAGGAATGGACGCGCGGCTATCTGCAGGAGATCCAGGACTTCATGGAATGCGTGGCGACAGGCCGGCAGCCGCTGTCCGACCTCGCGCTGGCCTATGAGACGATCAAGGTGAACTACGCAGGGTACTGGGCCGCGGAGGAGGGGCGGAGGGTGGTGTTGTGAGAGTGTGATGAACTCGCTGAGCTAGCCGCGAGCAGGCTGCCAATCCTTCTCCCCTTGTGGGCCTGTTGCGCTACGGCCTTTTGAGGCAGGAGACGTAAGGAGAGAGGGCTGTGTTGACGCCGATCGTCAGGCCGAGATCTGTAGTTGGCGCCCTTGGCGGGCGTCTCAGGCGGCGATCGCAGCCCACCGCCTCATGTTGAACGCGATGGAGGCAAGCAGGACTTGCCCGCTTGCCTTGGCGAGACCGACGTAGCGAATGCAGGTAAGCCGCATCCGGCGTTTGAGGGTGGCAAAGGTGGTCTCAACCTGGGCTCGCCGGCGCGCGATGAGGCGGTTGTAGCGTTTGAGCCT
>NZ_KB902789.1:0-123258 GCF_000379585.1 Bradyrhizobium sp. WSM2793
CGCTCCGAAAGACCGTAGAGCGACTGCAGCAGTACCGCGCGAAACAGCACAAGCACCGGATAGCCTGGACGACCGGGGCTCCCTTCATCCCGCAAATGACCGATCAGCTTCTCGAACCGGTACCACTTGACCAGGCCAGCCAACCGATCCAGCGCCGCATTGGCGCCGGCGCCCTTCGGCATCAGCGCTTCCACAAAGCTCGGCTGTCCTGTCCGCTTCACCGCCATCGATACCTCCAAGGCTTTGCCCTAGGGAATCACAACTGGCGAATTACGCAACAGGCCCACAAGGGGAGAAGGAAGAAAGAGAGCGTCGCCCGGTGAGCTAGCCGTCTTCTTTCACGCGTTCGAATATTTCTTCAGCTCGAACCGGGCGATCTGGTTCCGGTGGACCTCATCCGGTCCATCGGCAAGCCGCAGCAAACGCGCGGTGGCATAGGCCTGGGTCAAGCCGAAATCGTTCGAGGTGCCGCCGCCGCCATGGGCCTGGATCGCCCAGTCGATGATCTGGCAGGCCATGTTGGGCACGGCGACCTTGATCATCGCGATCTCGGCCTTCGCGACCTTGTTGCCGACCGTGTCCATCGCGTAGGCCGCGTTCAGCGTGAGCAGCCGGGCCTGCTCGATCATGATGCGGGATTCTGCAATGCGCTCTTGCGTCACCGTCTGTTCGGAGACCGGCTTGCCGAAGGCGACGCGGCTGCGCACGCGGCGGCACATCTTTTCCAGCGTGCGTTCGGCAAGGCCGATCAGCCGCATGCAGTGATGGATGCGGCCGGGCCCCAGGCGGCCCTGTGCGATCTCGAAGCCACGGCCTTCGCCGAGCAGCATGTTCTCCTTGGGGACCCGCACATTGGTGAAGACGACTTCCGACGCCCGGTCAGGCACGCCGTAGAAGCCGAACACGGGCAGGGGACGTTTCACCTCGATGCCAGGCGTGTCCATCGGCACCAGGATCATCGATTGCTGCTTGTGGCGGTCCGGATTGTCAGGATCGGTCTTACCCATGAAGATGCAGATCTTGCAGCGCGGGTCGGTCGCATTGGTCGTATACCATTTACGGCCGTTGATGACGTAATGGTCGCCATCGCGCAGGATCGAACTCTCGATGTTGGTCGCATCGGATGAGGCGACCGCAGGCTCCGTCATGGCGAAGCAGGAGCGGATTTCACCTGCGAGCAGCGGCTTCAGCCAGCGCTCCTTGTCCTTCTCCGAACCGTAGCGCTCCAGCACCTCCATGTTGCCGGTATCGGGTGCCGAGCAGTTGAACACTTCGGGCGCCAGATGCGATCGGCCCATCACCTCGCAGAGCGGGGCATATTCGAGATTGGTCAGGCCTGCGCCATGGCCGGACTCCGGGAGGAATAGATTCCAGAGACCTTCCGCACGCGCGAGCGGCTTCAACTCCTCGACGACGGGATAGACCTTCCAGGGTCCCAGCTCTTCCGCCTCGCGATAGAAACGCTCCTCGTTCGGGTAGATGTGCCGGTCCATGAAGCTCTCGAGCTTGCGCTTGAGCTCGACGACTTTTGGCGACATCGGGTAAAGCATCTCTGGTCTCCTTGATTGATCGGCGGCAGGATCAGCCGATTTCGAGATAATCCGGGCCGGGCAGTTTCGTGAAAAGCGCCGTCGGCAGGGTCTGATACCAGAACGCGACGGAGGCGATATCGTCCTGCAGCGGAAGGTATTTGGCCTCCTTGGTGCCCGGCAACCAGCCCAGCGCCTGGATCGTCACGCGCAGATCGGAGCGGAAGCGCACGGGATCGGGGATGTGCCAGCGATACATGCCGAAGCGTTGCTGCGATTTGTAGACGCCGTCGGGGCGGATCACCTGGGGCAGGCCGGCATAGGGCGTGGTGAATTCCTGATAGCGCGATTGCTGGCCCTGGCCGGAATGGGCGACATAGGGATCGAAATTATAGGCACCGCAGAAATAGTCCTCGGTGCCGGTGCCGCAGATCGTCGGGAAGTCACCGTCGCCGTCGATGAAGAACTTGATTTCGCCTTCGCCCCACCAGCCGTTGTTGTTGACGCCCCAGGCCATGTAGGTGCCGACATAGTGGCCCGCGCCGCTGATGCCGTCGAGGATGGTATAGACCTCCTTGTAAGGCAGCGGGTTGGTGCGGCGGAACTGGGCATGGAAGTACGCGCAATCCTCCGGCACGTCGGTCAGGGTGTAGTTGATCTGGTAGTAGACGGTGAGTTGCTCCTCGCTGCGGTTCTCCAGCGTGACGCGCGCGCGCTTGCGAAACGGCATCTCCCAATAGCAGTTGAAGGCGCGGCCGGGATTGACGCAGACCGCGAGGGAGGACACCTGCGCGAACTCCTCCCATCCGCAGGCGAAGAAATCGCCGACCGGGCACTCGACGCTCGGCAGCGTTTGATCGTCCCAGTAGATGCGCAGGATCGAATGCCGCAGCCGTCCGCGCGCCAGCGTCATCCAGATCTGCTGGATCGCGCCTTGCCCGGCGACGTCGCCGAGCGCGAAGGTCGTGCCCGGTTCGATGACGACATAGGGCGAGACCTTCCAGCCCTGTCCGAGATCGCGCGCCTGGCGGGCGGCGGGGCCATCGACGGACATGCCGCCCTTGCCCTTCTCGCCGGTGAAGTTCTCGGGGCTGATCGAACGCGTCTGCGCGTTCGACAGGCGCGACAGATTGCCGAGATGCAGGCCCAATCCGGAAAACGCCATGATGTCCTCGATGAGCGATTAGCAACGTTTCGCTATATCGCCCCCAAATCCACCAAAAGGTGAAGACGATCGGATACGGAACGGCCCGCATGTGATCGCGTGCCGTTCATGCGACGCGATACTCCCTGAACTTCTCGCGCAGAGCCGATTTCAACACCTTGCCGGTCCCCGTCATCGGGAACTCGTCGAGGAATTCGACGGCGTCGGGCATCCACCAGCTCGCGACCTTCGGACGCATGTGGTCGAGCAGCGTCTTGCCGTCGACGGTCGCGCCCTTCCTGCGGACGACGAGGAGCAGGGGACGCTCCTGCCATTTCTCATGGTTGATCGCGACCACGGCTGCCTGAAGCACATCGGGGTGAGACAAGGCAACGTCCTCGAGCTGGATCGAGGAGATCCATTCGCCGCCGGACTTGATCACGTCCTTGGAGCGGTCGGTGAGCGTGACGTGGCCCTGCGGGTCGATCACCGCCATGTCGCCGGTGATCAGCCACCCGTCGCGGTCGAGGCCTTCCTCCAACTTCATGTAGCCGGAGGCGACCCAGGGACCGCGGGCGCGCAAATGGCCGACGGACTTGCCGTCGCGTGGCAGCTCGACGCCGCTGTCGTCGACGATGCGAAGAGTTGTACCGAAACAGGCGCGGCCGGACACCTGGCGCCGGTCGAACTTCTCCTTGTCGGTGAGGTGCTCCGAGCCCGGTCGCAAGCCCGGCATGGAGCAGCCCAGGGCCTCGGTCATGCCCCAGGCCTGGATGTAGTCGATATTGTAGTCGCGCTTCAGCTTCTCGACCATCGCGCGCGGCGGCGCCGAGCCCGACGACAGCGTTGCCCGCAGCGTGGAGAATTTGTTGCCGGTGCGCCCGAGCCAGTCGAGCAGGATCAGCCAGAAGCTCGGCACGCCCGCCGACAGCGTCACCTTCTCGCCTTCGAGCAATTCGTAGAGCTTGTCGGGCTCGTAGTTGCGGCCCGGCAGCACCAGCTTCGAGCCGGTATAGGGGGCAGTGAACGGCATGTTCCAGCCATTGCCGTGGAACAGCGGCGCCATTGGCATCATCACCTCGCGCACGCCTTCGACATGCCCCGGCAGGAAGTCGAAATTGCAGCACGTCATGGTCTGCAGGATCGCGGCGCGGTGCGAATAGATCACGCCCTTGGGATTGCCGGTCGTGCCCGACGTATAGCAGATGGTGGAGGCGGACTTTTCGTCGAACTCCGGCCAGGTGAAGCCGGCCTCGTTTTCCTTGTCGAGAAGCTCCTCGTAGCAATGAACGTTGGCGAGCTTGGTCTCGGGCATCCGCTCGCGCGACGACATCACGACATAGGCTTCGATCGTCTTGAGCTGCGGCGCGATCGCCTCGACGATCGGCAGCGTGGCGCGGTCGATGAACAGCAGGCGGTCTTCGGCGTGATTGATGATGTAGATGAGTTGCTCGGGAAACAGTCGCGGGTTGACGGTGTGCAGCACATAGCCCATGCCCGGCGCGGCATAGAACATCTCGAAATGACGATGCGTATTCCAGGCCAGCGTGCCGACGCGATCGCCGGGATTCATGCCGAGCCGCTTCAGCGCCAGCGCCATGCGCTTGATGCGCGGATGGGCGTCGGCATAGGTGTAGCGATGGATGTCGCCTTCGATCTCGCGCGCGACGATCTCGGCCTCGCCGTGATAGTCCGCGGCATACTGGATCAGGCCGCTAATCAGAAGCGGCATGTCCATCATCAATCCCTGCATGGTCTCCTCCACGGCCACGTCGTTGCGTGGCGTTGCGCTCGTGATTTGCGCGTGAGGTTAGCGGAACGTCACGCGGCGTTCACGCAAAAAACATTGGACGCGATTGCATGCGTCACTTTTTCAGGGCTAACTGATCCGAGCTGCCGGCGAAGCAGCGTTCTCCTTGGAGGAAATGCATGTCAGCGGAAAGACACAAGACCGGTGCAGCCGGCGAACCTACCGTCGATATTGCAGCCCTCCGCGCGCGCTATCGCGACGAGCGCGACCGCCGTCTGCGTGCCGAAGGCAAGGCCCAGTATGTCGAGGTAATAGGGGAATTCGGCCGCTACCTCGACGACCCCTGGGCCGATCCCGGATTTGCGCGCGCAGCTGTCAGTGAAGAGACTGAAGTGCTCGTCGTTGGTGGCGGCTTTGGCGGGCTGCTCTGTGCCGCGCGTTTGCGCGAAGCCGGCATCGATGATTTCCGCATCGTGGAAAAGGCGGCCGACTTCGGCGGCACCTGGTACTGGAATCGCTATCCTGGCGCCGCCTGCGATACCGAGAGCTACATCTATCTGCCGCTGCTGGAAGAGACCGGCTACATGCCGGTGCGCAAATATGCGCGCGCGCCGGAGATCTACGAGCACTCCCGCCGCATCGGCCGCCATTTCGGCCTCTACGACCGCGCGCTGTTTCAGACCGTCATCTCGCGGATGGCATGGCAGGAGCAGGAGGCGCGTTGGCTGGTCGAGACCGATCGGGGCGATCGCATCCGTGCGCGCTTCGTCATTCTCGCCGGAGGTCCGCTCAGCAGACCGAAGCTGCCGGGCATTCCCGGCATCGAGACCTTCAAGGGCCACAGCTTCCATACCAGTCGGTGGGACTACGGCTACACCGGCGGCAATGCGGATGGTGGTCTGACCGGACTTGCCGACAAGCGCGTCGGCATCATCGGCACCGGCGCCACCGCCGTGCAATGCGTGCCGCATCTCGGACGCGCTGCGAAGGAGCTTTATGTCTTCCAGCGCACACCGTCAGCGATCGGCGTGCGGGACGACCGGTCGACGGATCAAAACTGGGCGCAGAGCCTCAGGCCCGGCTGGCAGCGCGAGCGCATGGACAATTTCACCGCCGTGATCTCCGGCGAGCCGGTCGAACGGGACCTGGTGCAGGATGGCTGGACCGGTCTGCTCGGCGAGATCCTGCTGGCGCCGCGCCGTCAGCCGCAGCCGGTGACCTCGATGGAAGAGACGCTGAAAGTCATCGAGCAGGCCGATTACCGCAAGATGGAGGAGATCCGCGCCCGCGTCGATGCGGTGGTCAAGGACACGGCGACCGCGGACGCGCTCAAGCCCTGGTACAAGGCGTTCTGCAAGCGGCCGTGCTTCCACGACGAATATCTCGATGTCTTCAATCGTCCCAACGTGCATCTCGTCGACACCAAAGGGCAGGGCGTCGAGCGCATCACCGAGAACGCCGTCGTGGCTGGCGGCAAGGCTTACGAGCTCGACTGCCTGATCTATGCCAGCGGCTTCGAGGTCGGCACCGATTACGCCCGCCGCATGGGCTTCGAGGTCTACGGCCGCGACGGCATGAGCCTGACCGAGCGCTGGCAGGGCGGCGTCAAGACGATGCATGGGTTCTACAGCCGCGGCTTTCCGAACTGCTTCCTGATCGTTACGGTGCAGGCTGGCCAGAGCGCCAACTTCCCGCACATCATCGACGAGCAGTCACAGCACATCGCCTATGTGATCGCCGAAGCGCGCAAGCGCAAAGCCCGAACGCTGGAGCCGACGCTGGCCGCGGAAAACGCCTGGGTCGAGGAGGTCGTCAAGGCCGCGCTCGGCCGCCAGACCTATCTCGCCGAATGCACGCCCGGTTACTACAACAACGAGGGCGTGTTCGATCCGATCGCGGCGAGAAACAGCCAATATTGGCGCGGACCGGTGGCGTTCCTGCGGCTGCTCGACAAATGGCGGAAGGAAGGCAATCTGGACGGCCTGGAGTTGACCTATGGGACCGCGGCGGAGGCAGGCGGCTCTGCGTTGTCGGCTTAAGCGGCATGATCCCGCCACCCACGGGCGCCACGCGCCTCTATGTCATCGTCGGCGATCCCATCGCCCAGGTGCGCTCGCCCGCAGGCGTGACCGCAGCCTTCGCGGCCCGCGGCCATGACGGCATTCTCGTTCCGGTTCAGGTCTCGGTCGCGGATCTGCCGGATTTCCTCTCATTGGCACCGCGCCTGAAGAATCTCGACGGCCTCGTCGTGACCATCCCGCACAAATTCACCTGCTACCAGGCTTGCACGAGTGCGACGGAGCGCGCTCACTTCCTGCGCAGCGTCAACCTCATGCGCCGGCGCGCCGACGGCGCATGGCATGGCGACATGGTCGACGGCCTTGGCTTCGTCGGTGCGGCGCGGGCGAAAGGGGTCAACCCTGCGGGCCTGCGGGCGCTGCTCATCGGCGCTGGCGGCGCGGGCTCGGCCATCGCGCTCGCGCTGGTGGAGGCCGGCGTGAGCGAGCTCGCCATTCACGATAGCGCAACTGAGCGCCGCGACGCGCTGATCGGGCAACTCAACGGGCTCGGCAAGGCGCTAGTGCGGGCCGGCAGCACGGATCCCACCGGTTTTGAATTTGTCGCCAATGCGACACCGGCAGGGATGAAAGAAGGCGATCCGCTGCCGGTCGATGTGGCGCGGCTTGCGCCCTTGGCCTATTGCGGCTGTGTCATCACCAAGCCCGAAATCTCGCCCTTCATCGCGGCGGCCCGAAAGGCCGGCTGCGTGACCGGGACCGGCACGGACATGTACGAGCAGCACCAGGGGATCATGGTGGATTTCCTGCTCGGCCGTGGCGAAGGGCGGTGATCCGCCCGGATGTCAAGGCGCCCGTTGCGCTCCGCGGGGCTTGAGCGATCAAAGCCGACGTAGGATCATGCGCTCGCGCGAGCCGGTCGCGTATTTGAGGAGAGGATAAGAGGAATGACCAAGGGCAGGACCGTTGCGACGGCCATGATCGGCGCCACAGCGCTGGTGCTCTCTCTGGCGCCCCGCGCCGAGGCCGCCACCTGCGGCAACGGGCCGGGCGGGTTCGAGGCCTGGAAGCGCGAGTTCAGCGCGGAGGCGCAGGGCAAGGGCATCGGCCAGACCGCGCTCTCGGCGCTGATGCAGACCAACTACGCCAGTGCCACCATTGCGGCCGACCGCGGCCAGCGCAGCTTTTCGCTGACGCTCGACCAGTTTCTCGCCAAGCGCGGCGCCACCACTATCGTCGCCAAGGGGCGCCAGCTCAAGCAGTCGCAGGCTGCCTTGTTCGCCTCCATCCAGCAGCGCTATGGCGTCCCGCCCGGCCCGCTGATCGCGATCTGGGGCATGGAGACCGGTTTCGGCAGCCAGCGCGGCAACCAGAACATGCTGTCGTCGATCGCAACCCTGGCCTATGACTGCCGGCGTCCTGAATTCTTCACCGACCAGCTCTACGCGGCCTTGAAGCTGGTCGACCGCGGCACGCTGTCGGGGGCGACCCGCGGCTCCATGCATGGCGAGGTCGGCCAGACCCAGTTCATGCCCAAGAACATCCTGGCCTATGGCACCGGCAACCTCGAGGTGGCCGCCAACGCGCTGAACTCGACGGCGAATTTCCTCAAAGGTCATGGCTGGAAAGCAGGAGCCGGTTACCAGCCGGGCGAGCCGAATTTCGCCGCCATCGAGGCCTGGAATGCGGCCGGTGTTTATCAGAAGGCGATCGCGCTGATGGGCCGGCAGATCGACGAGGGCGGCGGAGCGGCGGCCTCGCGCTGACGAAAACCCGTCCACTTCGCTCGAAAACGCTCCTGCTCAGCAAGGCGTGATGGGCCGGCATGAGAAAGTTGTTGCCATCAGGAACCGAGGGCACGAGGTTTGCTTTGATCAGATTCAGGGCTGGGCATGAGGAGACTCAACATGGCAACCCAGATCGTGATGGACCAGACTGGCGATACGCGCCACGAGTTTGATCCTGGCAATGCCGAAGCGCTGGCGCGAGCCGAACGGCGCTTTCGGGAGCTGACCGGAGCCGGCTTCACCGCGGCCCTTCGCAACGGACCCGGCGAAGTCACTCGTATCAGATCGTTCGACCCGACCGCGCAGGAAACGCTGTTCTATCCCCGCCTGGTCGGCGGTTGATCTGAGCTGCTCATGATTACGGCGGTTTGGCTCCGCGCGCCGGCGCGTGCGCGTCTGCATGCGCTGCGTGAACTGTACCGGCGCTTCTTCGGCGAGAACACGCCGGATGCCCGTGGTCGCCGGCTGCTCTTCGATTGGCTCTCGCCCGCACAGCGCGCCCAATTCGAAGAGCACCGGTATTTCGACGTCATCGGATGCGACACCGGCAAGACCTACCGCATTCACTACGGCACCGCCGCCAATGTCCACGAAATCGACGGCGAAGGCCGCGCGACGATGGGATGGTGCTTCGTCCCGTCAGGCTTCCTGGTGCCGGGCGACGTCATGCTGGCGCAGAAGATCGCACTCGAGACGGATGAGACAGGCGCGCTCTCTCTCGCCAACCGGTTTCCGCCGGCAACGCATTCGGAGCACTTCTACCGGCGGCCTTTTTAGCGGCTGAAATGGCGAAGCGGACGGTGGTTAGTGGTGCGTGGTGCGGTAGGCGTCCAGCGCGTGCGCCGCGAAGACACCGGCGCTGCAAAGGGCGAGCAGGCCCGAGATCAGCTCGATCATAGCTCGTCCTCCCGTAGTGAATGGGCAACGAGGTTGCGACAGCAGGAATAGTCGTAGATCAGGTCGAGAAGGAATTGCATGGTAGCCGTCCCTGTATTTATTTTGACAACGACTTAAGCGGCGATCTGTTTCAGCGGTGTTTCGTCGCCTCGGGAAAGGGGTTTCGCGGGGAACCTCGGGGCTGGTTTTGTGCGCTGCGGTCCCGCTATTGCTGGAGCCCTTTGGCCGCCTCTTCGAAGGCGGCGCAAGACATTGCGAGGCAAAATCATGGCGCAGGTCGAATGGTTCGATGATCTGGCGATCGGAATGCGGTTTAGGTCCCCCGAGGTCGTGGTCACCGAAGCCGACATCAAGCGCTTCGCGGCCGAGTTCGATCCCCAGCCGATGCATCTCGACCACGAGGCGGCCAAGGCGACCCTGTTCAAGGGCCTTGCTGCATCGGGATGGCACACCGCGGCGATTGCCATGAACCTCGCGATCCAGACCCGCCCATTCGGCCCGCACCCGCTGATCGGCGCCGGCGTCGACGGCCTGCGCTGGACGATGCCGGTACGGCCCAATGACCGCCTGCATCTGGTTGGGGAGGTCATGAGCCTGACGCCCTCGAAGTCGAAGCCGCAGGGTATCGCGCTGGTGAAATGGACCATGTTCAACCAGAGCGGCGAGGAGGTTTACACCTTCACCCCCATCGCGATCGTGCCGCGGCGAGGATAGGCACAAGCGCCGCCGTTCTGCCGGGGTAAGCCCTTGCGGCCCTCCCGCGGAGGTGGTCATCTCGGCCCGGGGAACGCGCTGGAGGCTGACATGAAACGATTCCTTCTTGCCGCTTTGCTGATCGCGACGGGCGCCTTAAGCGCCGGGCCGGCGCATGCGCAACAATCCAGGGTCGGCGACTGGACCATCGAAAAGCGCACGCAGGACACGCATTGCAATGCAAGCCGCGGCTACAAGGACAAGGATGACGAGAACCGCGACTACGTCATCGTGATCACCTATTCCGAGAAGGCGATCGTGATCGTGATGATCTACGATGGCTGGGAATGGGAGAATGTCGGCGAGATCCTTCGGGCCGATGTCGGCACTGACGATGCGGACATCATGAAGAAGGCGAAGTGGGAGGTCATGGACAAGACCACCGTGCGTGGCATCTTCGAGTACGACCAGTCGATGATGGACCGCCTGTCGAAGGCGAGGCGCCTGACGCTCGATTTCGAGGACGATGACGACGACAGTATCGAGATGCAGATACCGCGTGCCGGCGAAGCGCTGGCGGCGTTGAAGTTCTGCGAGGAGAACCGGAAATAAGTTGCCGCTGCCGGCCGTGAAAGCGGCAGGACGTCGGCAACGAAGTGGGTGGCAGCGAACCGGCGCGTGACTCAACGCACACAGTCCACGCGCTGTTCGCATTTATCCTAGTCTTTGGCGAAACAGTCCAAGCCGCACCCTGCGGTTGACGTTACGCAAGGACGATGTTCGATATTCCAGCATCTGGCTGCAACGTTTTTTCCTCGTCGAAGGCGGCAATTGACCGGCCCGTCTTCTCCGTCAGTTCCCGGATCGCGGGCTCTCCGTCCCGGACGGGCCGCACGCAGATGGCGTCGCCCGTCCGATGACGACCCACCAGGCAAACCGGTTCTCGTCTCTGATCGGCGAGATCTACGACGCGGCGGTTGACCCCGCCTTGCGCAGCGGCGCGTTGGAGCAGGTTTCGCAATTCGTCGGTGGTTGCGCCGCGATGATCCTGTCCAGGGATTCAGCACGGCTTTCGATCGAGATTCACCAGCATTTTGGAACCGACGCCCGCTTCCGTCAGCTTTATCGCGACCGGTATGTGGAGCTCGATCCTCTGCTCGACCGTCATCTCACCCTCGCGCCCGAACAGACGATCGGCGTGACCGACATCATGCCCCATGCGGACTTCCTCGAGACGAGCTTCCACCGCGAGTGGGTGGAGCCACAAGGGGCGATAGACCTTGCGACTGTCGCGCTCGAGAAGACGGCCGCGCGCACCACGATCCTGCAGGTGCTGCGCCATCGCTCCCGCGGAACCGTTGACGAGGCGATGCGCGAGCGCATGCGGCTGCTCGCTCCGCACATCCATCGGTCGCAGATCATGGGCCGGCAGATCAGGGCACGCTCGCACACGGTGGACGACCTTGCCGACGTCCTCGACGGATTGAACACGGCGATCTGCCTGCTCGACGCGGACGGCCGGGTCGTCCATGCCAACGCGGCATGCCGTCAGTTGTTCGCCGATGCCAATCTGCTTGCGATCGTCGGCGACCGGATCGTGGCCCGCAACACCCGAACCGACAAAATATTCCGCGGCCTGTGCGAATTCGATGAAGGCACACATTCCGCGGCTCGTCGTCAGATCGAACTTGCGACGTCGGCCGACGGGCAGCATTATCTGCTCCATGCTTTTCCGCTGAAGCGGGATCGCAGCCTGCCAAGGGACGTTGCAGCCACGATGCTCTTCGTTCAAAGAGCTTCCATGCTGCCGCTGCTCGCAGCCGACGCGATCGCCGCAGCCTTCAGGCTGACGCCGTCCGAATTGCGCGTGCTGATGGCGATCATCGAGATCGGCGGTGTCCCCGACATCGCCGCAAAACTCGGCATCGCCGAGACGACGGTGAAGACGCATCTCGGTCGCCTGTTCGAGAAGACGGGCGCCGGCAGGCAGGCTGATCTGGTGAAGATCGCCGCCGGCTTTGCCGTGCCGTTCGCGCGGCGAACGAGCGGCGATGACGGCGCCGCGTGATTCATTTCGCATGCCTCGACGTTGCGTGCCGCGTTCTCAATCCATTGTGATGATCGGCGCTCGCGGGTCATCCGAATGCAGGACGCGAGTCATTCGGGACTTTCGTATATCGCGCTTCTGATAATTGAAGAGCAGCGAGCGCCGCGAAGCTTGCCACAACGGCACCGAACGCGCGTCTGAGGAAACGACAGCGTGTGGCCGGTCTGCTCGTCGGCTGGAGAGATTGCAGTGAGCAGCATGGTTGATTTTTCCGTTCTCAATGTTTCAACGAACGAAATTCCCGAAAACGAGCGCATCCCGTTGCTCCGCGATTTCTACTGCCGCGGGGTGCTGAAGGCGGAGGTCGAGGCAAGGGAAGGAAAGCCGGCCGCGGCGAGCTTCACCTCTCATGTCTTGCCGGAAGCCCAGTTGTTGATCGGGGGCCTGTGCGGCGCGCGGGTCCTTCGCACCAAGCAACTGGTCGCCGATGGCGACGACAGCCTCGCCCTGATCGTGAACAGGTCCGGTGTTCTCGGCATATCCGAGCGGGGGCACGATCTAAGGCTTCATGCAGGGGAGGCGGTGTTGACGAGCGCGGAGGACGTCACGACGTTCGAGCGGCTGTCGCTGGGAAGCTGCTTCTCGCTGCGCGTGCCGAGGCGCGTGCTGGCGCCGATGATCGTGGACGTCGATGATGCCGTGATGCGCGTCATGCCGGAAAGCTCCGCCGGACTGAGGCTGCTGGTCGACTACGCGGTGACGCTGGTGCGGGAGAACGCGTTCGTGACGCCCGTGCTGCGGCAGCTCGGGGTCGGGCATCTGCACGATCTGCTGGCGCTCGTCCTCGGTGCCACCGGTGAAGCGCGGGAGCTGGCCGGACGGCGTGGCGTCAAGGCGGCGCGGCTCCAGAAGGCGAAAGTCTCCATCGCCAACAATTGCTGGCGGCAGGATCTGTCGGTGGCCTCGGTCGCCCAGGAACTCGGCGTGACGCCGCGCTACCTCCAGCGCCTGTTCGAGGCCGACGGCAAGACGTTCTCCTCATTCCTAATCGAACAACGCGTCAAGCGCGCGCATCGCATGCTGCGGGAGCCCGGATACGCCGAGCGAACGGTGAGCTCGATCGCCTACGATGTCGGCTTCGGCGATCTCTCTTATTTCAACCGCTGTTTCCGGCGAACCTATAACGCGACGCCGAGCGACATCAGGAGCGGCGAAATGCCGTGACCGCGCGCGACTGAATTGCAGCCAACTGCCGATTTCAGCCAGCAGACAGGGGTCCGTGATCCTTGATTGCGAAGCCATGACCCAAGCGTTGCGTGCGGCATCCGCAGCCGGAGTATTGAATGCGCCGTTTCTTTTTCGACCTCCTGGTCGGCAACATCGTGAAGATCGACCCGGGCGGCATGGTGTTCGAATGTGCGGAAGCGACATTCGTGGTGGCCAACGAGATGGCAAGCCATCTCTTCGTCTGGCGTGATGATCTGCGTGACCGCGACGCCTGGATCCGCGTCAGGGACAACAGCGGCCGCGAAATCTATCGCGCCCCGGTCTGGTCGGAATGCGCGGAGAAGCAGGGCTGGGACCAGGCGTGAGCGCCGCTTCGGTGTAGCAACTCTGCTCCAGTTCGACGCGAGGCGCATTCATCGGCGCGGTGGCCGGCCTCGGCTTCGACTACCGCACCGGGGCCAATTCGTCCGTGTTCGGCGCGGTCGAGGGCATGATGATGTCCGACCAGAGCCGCACCGGCACGGCCAAGGGGGCGTTCGCGTCGCGTTCTGAGCCGGCATCAGCCCTGGCGGCTCGAACGCGATGCCCGCCGGCCGGGCTCCATCCGCCCGGCCGGCGCCTCCTCCGATCGGAGGATGTCGCATGCTACGGTTGTGTTAGGCTCGCCGGCATTGATCATTCAGTGCCATTTTGAGCCATGCACGGATCGCAAAAGCTGCCAGATCTCGTCGAGTCCATCTACGATGCCGGGCTCGATCCCTCGCTGTGGAATAACGCGGTGGCCGGCATCCGGGATTTCGTCGGCGGCCAGGCCTGCGGGCTGTTCTCGAAGGATTCGATCAGCAAATCCGGTGTCACGCATCACTATTGCGGAGCGGACCCGCACTACATCCAGCTCTATGCCGAGACCCATTCGAAGTTCGATCCGTTGACGGTGCTGCCGCCACACGGCAAGATTGTGAGCATTCCGGATCTCGTCAATTTCGAAGAATACCGGCGCGGGCGCTTCTACCAGGAATGGATGCAGCCGCAGGGGTGCAGCGATGCGGCCAATGTCGTGCTCGAGATATCGAATGCGAGCTGCCCGGTGATGATGACCGTGCTGTCGGGCCGCCGCATGGTCGATCGGGGCATGAAGCAGCGCCTCTCGCTGCTGGTGCCGCACGCCAGCCGCGCGCTGCTGATCAACCGCGCCATGACCGCGCAACTG
The DNA here is from genome assembly GCF_000379585.1 of Bradyrhizobium sp. WSM2793. NCBI lineage: Bacteria > Pseudomonadati > Pseudomonadota > Alphaproteobacteria > Hyphomicrobiales > Nitrobacteraceae > Bradyrhizobium > Bradyrhizobium sp. WSM2793. The sequence continues at coordinate 14,303 of NZ_KB902789.1, forward strand.
ACGCTGGCGACCGCACTGGCTGATGTCCTCGACAGTTTGACGGTCGGGATCTTCCTGCTCGACGGCCTCTGCCGCCTGGTGCATGCGAATTCGGCCGGTCAGGTCCTGCTCGCGGCCGATGACGTGGTCCGGTCCGTTGCCGGGCAACTCGTGACCGGCAGCGCTGAAGCCAATCAGACCCTGCGCAAGGCGTTTGCGGACCATCGCGACGGTGCAATGCTTGCGGCGAGCGGTCATGCGATTCCGCTGTCGTCCGCCACCGGCGAGCGTTATGTCGCTCACATGCTGCCGTTGTCGTCCCTGCTGCGCAATGGCAGCGAGCGCGTGGTCGATGCCGCCGGTGTGCTGCTTGTGCGCAAGGTGTCGCTCGGCGGACAGTCCTGTGGCGAATTGATCGCGCGGACTTTCGAGCTGACGCCGGCGGAGCTCCGCGTGTTCCTGTCGATCGTCGAGGTCGGCGGCGTCCCCGAGACGGCGGCAGCGCTCGGTATCGCAGAGACGACCGCGAAAACGCATCTGCATCGCGTCTTTGCCAAGACCGGCGTGTCCCGGCAGGCCGATCTCGTCAAGCTCGCCGCGGGTTTTGCCAATCCGCTCGTCCACTGAAGCTCGCCGTCGGCGTTGAACCTTTTTCTCCCGCGACAGACTCACAGGAGCCGCCGGGCACGAAGAAATCCGCAAATCTTCGAATTTGACCATTGGCTCTTCCGATGCCCCGACTTCCAAGACATTCCGAACTGATCGAGAGCATCTATGATGCCGGGCTCCACCCTGAGTTGTGGACCGAGGTCGTCGGCATGCTCAATGCCTTCATCGGCAGCCAGGCCTGCGGCCTGATTTCGAAGGATACGGTCAGCAAGTCCGGCGCGACCCATTATTATTGCGGGGTCGATCCGCACTACATCCAGCTCTATTCAGAAACCTACTCCCGGTACGATCCGCTCGCCCGGCTTCCCGGATATGGCGAGGTGCGCAACATCCCGGACCTCGTGAATTTCGACGAGTACCGCCGCGGGCGATTCTACCAGGAATGGCTGCAGCCCCAGGGCTGCGTCGACGTCGCCAACGTGGTGCTGGAGCAATCGAAGTCGCCGTGCCCGATGTTGCTGACCGTCATCCCGGGCAGGGAGATGCTCGATGCCGAGCAGCGCGCGCGAATGCAGTTCCTGGTCCCGCATGCGAGCCGGGCGCTGATGATCAACCGCGCGATCGAGCGGAAGCAGCAACGCGCGACCGCACTGGCCGACGTCGTGGATCGCCTGAATGCCGGCGTCATCCTGCTCGATGCGGCCTGTCGGATCGTCCACAGCAATCCGGCGGCCGAGACGATCCTGGCCGCAGACGATGTCCTGCGCTCTATCTCGGGCCGGCTGGTGACGAGATCCTCCGAGGCCAATCTGGCCCTCCGCAATATCTTCCGTGATCCGGGAGAGGTGGCTCTGGCTGCGGCCGAAGGTCGAAAGATCCCTCTGACGTCGCACGACGGTTCGCACTACGTCGCGCACGTGATTGCGCTGCCCTCGCTGCTGCGCGATGGTGCGACCGAGCGCACCTCGGCCGTCGGAGCCTTGCTGGTCTGGAAGGCGGAACTCGACAGCCGCTCATGTGCCGGCCTGATCGACCGCACGTTCGAACTGACGCCCGCGGAACTGAGGGTTCTGCAATCGATCGTCGAGGTCGGCGGTGTGCCGGAGACCGCGGCCGCCCTCGGGATCGCCGAGACCACGGTGAAGACGCATCTGCACCGTGTCTTTGCCAAGACCGGCGTGTCCCGTCAGGCCGATCTGGTCAAGCTCGCGGCGGGATTTTCCAATCCGCTTCTGCACTGACGCGCACGCGCCTCGCGTCGCTCTTCGCGGCAGCACGGGGATAGGTTCAAACAGAGACATCATTAGAAAGTTATCGCGCGTCATTCGATCGAATGACGCGTTTTTTTGCGTTTCCTTCTACAGACGCGTCACACGATTTCTTGTTCGACGTATCAGGCTTCTTTGTGAAGCAACTCACAGCAGGCTGGAGTGAATCTCACCATTCTCGCGCACAGGTTGAGAGGAGGTCGTCATGCGAAGGACGTCACTTGCGATGGCCGATAGGTTCCGCGACATCGTCGCTCGCGTCGGCGCCGTGTTTCGCGAGCAGCGCAAGATCGACGCGCAACGCGCATTGCAACGCTATCACCACTTGCTGGCCCAGCCCGGCGAAACATTGCCTTTGAACGAAATCGTTCCGGTCAGCAAGCAAGAGGATGTTTCAGGAAATGCCCACGGATTTGATGCGCGCGAGCGCGCCGCCGGCGAGCCCGCCTACGAGCGCGCGTAATTTCAACATCGTCGCGATCGCGCTGACCGCGGCGCTCGTCGCTCTTCAGCTGGTCGGGCTGGCGCTTCTGGAACGATCCCACGCCCATGCGATGCAAATGTCGTTTCCGCGCGAGGCCGCCGCCTGCACCGAGAACCCGGATGCTGTCGTTCCGCAGATCCCCTATGATTGACCGGAGGACGGTCCGTGCCTGACGTCACGACTCTGATTCTGCTTAGCGTTGCCGTCTTCGCCGGCGCCTTCGTATCAGGACTCTCGGGTTTCGCGTTTTCGGCCGTCGCGGGCGCGATCCTGCTGCGGGTGTTTCAGCCGCTCGAAGCCGTGCCGCTGATGATGGCGTGCAGCATCGGCGTGCAGGCGACCAATCTGTGGGCGCTCCGGCGCAGCATCCGCTGGGAGGGCAGTCTGCTGCTGATCGTCGGCGGATTGATCGGTGTGCCCATCGCGGTGTCGCTGTTGCAGAGCGCGGATACGCATCTGCTCAGGCGCGGCTTCGGCATCATCGTCGCGCTCTATGCGGCCTATATGCTGCTGCGGCCGACGCTGGTGACGGCAGGCGAGGCGGTCGGCCGGCACTGGGTGGCGCTGATCGGATTCGGAGGAGGGCTCGTCGGCGGGCTCACCGCGATGCCGGGCGCGATCCCGACGATCTGGTGCGACATGCGCGGCATGCCCAAGAGCGAGCAGCGCGGCCTGGTGCAGCCCTTCATCGCGGCAATGCAGCTGTTTGCCATCGCGCTGCTGGTCGGGCATCAGGACCTGTCGTCGAAGGTCTTCGTCGACCTTGCCGTCAGCCTGCCGGCGTTGTTCGCCGGCTCGGCGCTCGGCGTGATCGCTTTCCACCGGGTCAACGAGACGGTCTTTCGCAAGACCGTGCTCGTTCTGTTGCTCGTGTCGGGGATATCCCTGATTTAGTGTCCTTGGACTTCGTGAAGTCCTTGGACCGGCGCCGCGCTGATGTCGCTACCGTGATGCACCAGCGGCTTGTTACCGGTCACGGTCCGCAGCAGCACATAGAACACCGGCGTCAGGAACAGGCCGAAAACGGTGACGCCGATCATGCCGGAGAACACGGCCACGCCCATGGCTCGCCGCATCTCCGAGCCCGCGCCGGTCGACAGCACCAGCGGCAGCACGCCCATGATGAAGGCCATTGACGTCATCAGGATCGGGCGAAGCCTTAAGCGGCTCGCCTCGATCGCGGCGCGGATCGGCGCGCGCCCGGCGAATTCGAGCTCACGCGCGAACTCGACGATCAGGATCGCGTTCTTGGCCGAGAGTCCCACGAGAACGATCAGGCCGATCTGGGTGAAGACGTTGTTGTCGCCCTTGGAGATCCAGACGCCGAACATGGCGGCGAGCAGGCCCATCGGCACGATCATGATGATCGAAAGCGGCAGGGTCAGGCTCTCGTAGAGCGCGGCCAGCACCAGGAACACCAGCAGGATCGCCAGCGGAAACACCCAGAGACCGGAATTGCCCGCGATGAACTCCTGATAGGTCAGGTCGGTCCACTCGAAGGCAAAGCCGGGTGGCAACGTCTCCGCCGCGATCCGGGTTGCCGCCTCCTGCGCCTGGCCCGACGAGAAGCCGGGCGCGGCGGCGGCGTTGATGTCGGACGACAGGAATCCGTTGTAGCGGATCGCGCGCTCCGGTCCCGCGCTCTGGCGGATATTGAGCAGCGCCGACAACGGCACCATGTCGCCCGAGGACGAGCGCACCTTCAACTGCCTGATGTCGTCGGCGCGTGCGCGGAACGGCGCGTCGGCCTGCACATAGACCGAATAGGTGCGGCCGAACTTGTTGAAGTCGTTGACGTAGTAGGATCCGAGATAGATCTGGAGCGTGTTGAAGACTTCAGTGACGGGCACGCCAAGCTGCAGCGCCTTGGTGCGGTCGATGTCGGCGAAAAGCTGGGGCACGTTGACCTGGAAGCTCGAGAACACGCCGGCGATCTCCGGCGCCTTCTGCATCGCCGCCATGAACGCTTTCGTCGCTTCGTTCAGCGCCTCATAGCCGAGGCCGGCGCGGTCCTCGATCTGGAGCTTGAAGCCGCCGATGGTGCCGAGGCCGTTGACCGGCGGCGGCGGGAACATGGCGATGAAGGCCTCCTGGATGCCGGCGTATTTCTTGTTCAGGTCGGCCGCGATGGCATTCCCGCTCAGGGCCGGGCCCTTGCGCTCGTCGAATGGCTTCAGCGTCGAGAACACGATGCCGGCATTGGACGAGTTGGTGAACCCGGAGATCGACAGGCCGGGGAAGGCCACGGAGCTCTCGACGCCAGGCTGGGTCAGCGCGACGTCGCTCATCTTGCGGATGACCTCTTCGGTGCGGTCGAGCGTTGCGCCATCGGGCAGGCGTGCGAAGCCGACCAGATATTGCTTGTCCTGGCCCGGCACGAAGCCGCTCGGCACCTGCTGGAACAAGAGGGCGGTGAGGCCGACCAGGACCACGTAGAGCCCCATCACCGCGGCCTTGCCCGAGATCACCTTGGTGACGGTGCCGCTGTAATTGTCCGAGGAGCGCGTGAAGGCCTTGTTGAAGCCGCGGAAGAACCAGCCAAGGCTCTTTTCCATGATGAGCGTCAGCCGGTCCTTCGGCTCGTTGTGGCCCTTGAGCAGCAGCGCCGACAGCGCCGGCGACAGCGTCAGCGAGTTGACCGCCGAGATCACGGTCGAGATCGCGATCGTCAGTGCGAACTGCTTGTAGAACTGCCCGGTGAGGCCGGAGATGAAGGCCAGCGGCACGAACACCGCGATCAGTACCATGGCGATGGCGATGATCGGACCCGACACCTCGCGCATGGCCTGATAGGTGGCGTCGCGCGGCGACAGCCCGGCCTCGATGTTGCGCTCGACATTCTCGACCACGACGATGGCGTCGTCGACGACGATGCCGATGGCGAGCACGAGACCGAACAGGCTAAGCGCGTTGATGGAGAAGCCGAACACGTGCATCACCGCGAAGGTGCCGACGATCGACACCGGCACGGCCAGCAGCGGGATGATCGAGGCCCGCCAGGTCTGGAGGAACAGGATCACCACCAGCACCACCAGCGCGATCGCTTCGAGGAGCGTGTGGATGACGGCCTCGATCGAGGAGCGTACGAACTGGGTGGGGTCGTAGACGATCTGGTAGGACACGCCTTCCGGCATGTTCTTCTTGATTTCGGCCATGGTGGCGCGGACGTTGTCGGAAATCTGCAGCGCATTGGAGCCCGGCGCCTGGAAGATCGGAATCGCGACCGCCTGCTTGTTGTCGAGCAGCGAGCGCAGGCCATATTGCGAGGCTCCGAGCTCGATCCGCGCGACGTCGCGCAGCCGAACGACCTCGCCGCGCGTGCCGGTCTTGACCACGATGTCGCCGAACTGCTCTTCGCTGGACAGCCGGCCTTCCGCATTGACGGACAGTTGCAGGTCGATGCCCTGCACGTTCGGGGAGGAGCCGACGACTCCGGCGGCGGCCTCGACGTTCTGCGCCTGGATCGATTTGACGATGTCGCTCGCAGTCAGGCCGTGCTCGGCCGCCTTCTGCGGATCGACCCAGACCCGCATCGAATAGTCGCCGGCGCCGTAGAGCTGGACGTCGCCGACGCCGTCGATCCGCGCCAACCGGTCCTTGACGTTGAGCACCGCGTAGTTGCGCAAGTACGTCATGTCGTAGCGGCCGTTCGGCGACAACAGATGCACGACCATGGTGAGGTCGGGCGAGGACTTCTTGGTGACGATGCCGAGCTGGCGCACCACGGCCGGGAGGCGCGGCTCGGCCTGCTGCACGCGGTTCTGCACCAGCTGTGTCGCCTTGTCGGGGTCGGTGCCGAGCCGGAACGTCACCGTCAGCGTCATCGCGCCGTCGGTGGTCGCCTGGCTCGACATGTAAAGCATGTTCTCGACGCCGTTGATCTGCTCCTCGATCGGGGTCGCGACCGTCTCGGCGATCACCTTGGGATTGGCGCCGGGATAGGTGGCGCGCACCAGGACCGATGGCGGCACCACGTCCGGATATTCCGAGATCGGCATTGCGAACAGCGAGATCAGGCCGGCAAGGAAAATCAGGACCGACAGCACGCCGGCAAAAATCGGACGATCGATGAAGAACTTTGAGAGATTCATGGCTTTGCCCCTGGGCAATATCCTGCGTGTCTCCGCCAACTCACCCCGTCATTCCGAGGCGCGCGCTCAGCGCGCGAACCCGGAATTCGGAGGTGAGATGGATCGGAGTTTCCAAACTGCTCGATTCCGGGTTCGCGCTACGCGCGCCCCGGAATGACAGAGAACACTAGCGTTGCACGACGTCCTGGTTGCTGTGGTTCGAAGCCTGCTGGCCACGCGCGCCCATCGCTGCGACCTCCGTCTTGAGGAGGGCGCCGGGACGCACGCGCTGCAGGCCGTTGACGACGATGCGATCGCCGGACTTCAGGCCCGAGGTGACGATGCGAAGCCCGTCGACGGCGCTGCCGAGCGTGATCGGACGGTAGACCGCGCGGCTGTCGTCGCCGACCGCCATCACGAACTTCTTGTCCTGATCGGTCCCGATCGCGCGCTCGTCGATCATCACCAGCGTCTGCTGCTTCGGCTGGCCCATGCGCACGCGGGCGAACTGGCCGGGGATCAAACGCCCGTCCTCGTTCCGGAATACCGCGCGCACCCGGATGGTGCCGCTCTGGCCGTTGACCTGGTTGTCGATGAGCTGGATGTGGCCTTTTGCCGAGAGGCCGCCGGAGGTCGCCATCTCAACCGGGATCTGGTCGAGCTTGCCGCGTCCGCCCTTGGCGTCCGCGATCGAGTTCAGCGCACGCAGCACGACCTCTTCGTCCGCATCGAATGACGCATAGATCGGATTGACCGAGACCAGCGAGGTCAGCACCGGGGAGGCGGTGCCCGCAGCGACGAGATTGCCGACGGTGATCTCGATCTTGCCGACGCGACCGTCCACGGGCGCGCGCACCTCGGTGTAGTCGAGATTGAGCTTTGCAGTCTGGAGCGTTGCCTCCGCCGCCTTCACGCTGGCGATCGCTTCGCGGTTGGCGTTCTCGCGCTGGTCGAAATCGCGGCGCGTCACGACGGCGTTGCCGACCAGCTGTGCGCCGCGTTCGACCTCGCTGGTGGTGAATACCACGCGCGCCTTTGCGGCCTCGAGCTGGGCGTTGGCCTTGTCGACCTCGGCGGCGTAAGGCGCCGGATCGATCTTGAACAGCACGTCGCCAGCCTTCACCAGCGCACCTTCGGTGAAGTTGGTGGAAAGGATCGCACCGGCAACGCGCGGGCGGAGCTCGACACGGTTGATGGCTTCCAACCGGCCGGAGAAGTCGTCCCACAGCGCCGTCTGCCGCGGCTCGATCATGGCGACGGTGACGGGCACCGCCTGTTCAGCCGCGGCGGCGGTTGCGGTTGCCTGGGCGGAACGAAGATAGTGGCCGGTCGCGATCGTACCGGCTACGGCGAGGGCGCCGACGATGGCGACGCCGCCAAGAAGGCGGCCAAGGCGGCCGGCGCGGGAGGTATTTTGGGAGGGGGGCATTTGCGCGCTCCAAATATGTAGTGTTCACTACAGATGTGGAGCTGGATGTCGCAGTGCAAGATACTTATGTACCATTCACTAAGAAAAATGTACGCCGATACCGCGACGATTGGAAGACACAAGAAAAAGAAAGCCAGAACAAATAGATAGGACCGGCGTTAAGCTGATACAGGCCGCCGATTCCGAGGAGACAGGCACATGCGCATGGGACGCCCCCGCGAATTCAACGCCGAAACGGCGTTGGACCAGGCGATGGAAGTGTTTTGGCGCCATGGCTATGAGGGCGCCACGATCGCGCAGCTGACCGAGGCCATGGGCATCAATCCGCCGAGCCTCTATGCCTGTTTCGGCAACAAGGAAGGTCTGCTGAAGGCTGCGCTCGATCGCTACACCAAGCTGCGCGGCGTCTGGATGGACGAGGTGGTCGCGGCCCCCACCGCCCGCGGGGTCGCGGAGCGGATGCTGATGGGCATTGCGGAGAAGCAGACCGATCCCGCCAATCCGCCCGGCTGCCTGCTCGTGCAGGGCGGCATCGCCTGCGGCACCGGCTCCGAAAACGTCCCCTTCGAGCTCGCCGCCCGCCGCGCCCAGAACGAGGACCAGCTCCGCGATCGTTTTGTCCGTGCCAAGGCCGATGGCGATCTCAAGGAGAGCGCCGACCCCGCCGCGCTCGCGCGCTACGTCTCGGCCGTCGCGGTCGGCATGGGCGTGATGGCATCCTCCGGCGCAGATCGCGAAGCGCTGCGGCAGGTGGCGAGCGTCGCCGTGCAGGCGGTCGAAGCGCAGTCGGCCGACCGAACGTGATGGCCGTAAGCGCCGCCCGCGTCATCCCGCAGCTTATGCAGACAGCGCCGGCGGCGGCACGAAGCCGCCGAACTCGCGTTCGATCAGGTCGGCCAGCTCGATCGTCGTACGATCCTCCAGATAGGGCCCGATGATCTGGACGCCGACCGGGAGACCCGTCGCTGTGCGCTCGATCGGAACGGCGGTTGCCGGCAAACCGCAGGTCGACGCGGGGTCGGCCCAGATGAAGCACGCATCGGGGTAATTATAGAGCTTGCCATCGATGTCGAGCTGCCGTGCGTCGAACGGTTCGGAATGGTCATGCGGAAAGGCCGGCACGGCGGCGGCCGGGTAGATCACGGCGTCGAACTCACGGAATAGCTGCTGCCACCGTCGTTGCAGCTGCAAGCGCGCCGCATCGGTCGCGAGCCATTCGCGATGGATCATGCCCCAGCCGCGGGCGCGCTCGGCCTGCAGGCTGCGGTCGTCGGGGGAGAGTGCGGCGGCAGCTTCTTGCGCCTCGGCGAGGGCGGCCGGTGTCAGGCGCGGGCTTCGCGCGGCGTTGAGCAGCTTCATGTAGAGCCGCGCAGACTCGGCGAGATCGGGCAGCAGCGTGCTCGAGCGCGCCACCTGTGCGCCCGATCTGCCGAGCCGCTCGGCCAATCGTCCAATTGCTGAACGCACGGCCTCGCCCGTCGGCATCAACGGGTGCGTGTCGACCACGAGGATCCTGAAATCCCCGAGATGATCATGGCGCGGGGCGGGCAGCGCAAGCCGATAGCCGATCCCGTCGCGCGTCTCGTCCGGGCCGGCGATCACGTCGAGTGCCAGTGCAAGGTCCGAAGCTGTACGCGCCATCGGCCCAACGACCGCGAGATCGCCCTGGCCGGGGACGGGCGGTGCCGGCGGCAGGCCGTATCCGCGGAGCGGGACCAGGCCGAGGCTCGGCTTGTGGCCGAACACGCCGCAGAAATGCGAGGGGACCCGGATCGAGCCGCCGATATCCGAGCCGATCGAGAGTGGACCGAAGCCAGCAGCCAGTGCCGCGCCCGATCCGCCCGAGGAGCCGCCGGGCGACCGGCCGAGGTCCCACGGGTTGTTGGTCGTCCCATAGATCTCATTGTAGCTCTGGAAATCCCTGAGGCCGATCGGGATGTTGGTCTTGCCGATGACCATGGCGCCGGCCGCCTTCAACCGCGAGACGACGAGGGCATCCTCCACCGGCTGGAAGTCCCTGAAATGCGGAAAGCCCCAATTCGTCGGCAGGCCCGCGACGTTGAAGGGCTCTTTCAAGGTCACGGGGATGCCGAGCAATGGCCGTTGCTCGTCGCGGCCCAGTGCGGCATCGGCGGCGCGCGCGGCCGCTCTCGCGCGATCGAAATCGCGCACGATGACCGCGTTGATCCGCCCGTCCAGTTCCTCGATGCGCGCGATCGTGTGCTCGAGCAATTCCGAGGCAGATATCTTGCGGGCGTGCAGGGCGCTCGCCAGTGCTCTGATCGAGCCGTAGTTCAAGTCAGCAGCATCTGCGGTCATCACGAACTCCAATGTATCTCATTGCGGTGTCGACGCTACCCCGCTGCAGATCGCTCGGGGCACCGAACTTGCGATTTTGAGAGGGGGATGAGGAGGCGGCGCAACGGACATCAGATCTGCTTGCCGGGGGCACCGATGCGGAGGCCGGGCTTCGAAGCAGCTATGCCTTCCGACCCGTTAACGGACCGGCGCGCTGGCGGGATTCCCAATCGGCCATGATCCGACTCCGCGCCTGCTTTGCCCGACGTGTCAAACGTCCGCGGCGGCAGGCCTTGGCGGCGTGCGGCGCGAAATTCTTCAATGATTTGTACTTTGCATGGGGTTGTTTTCGCGTTTTTTGTTTGGGCGTCCCCCGGGCCAGGGCATCAGCCGTCAAAGGCCGTATCGATACGGGCGCTCCTAAGAATTCTTACACACAGTTCTGGCACGCTCCCGCGCGTCAAGTTCCGCAATCTGCATCGTCGCGTCTCATTGCGCGCACGAAAAGATGGGGCCCGCGGAGATCAAAGGGGCGTTGCTCATGACCGCATTTGCTTCGGACGCCGGTTGCGCGAAGCGGGGGATCGTGCCGATCCTGCTGTGCGTCGTGCCGTTCAGCCAAATTCCGCTCGATGCCTATACGCCCGGCCTGCCGCAGATGGTGGTGGATCTCGCCGCCGATCCCGCGGCGATGCAGAACACCGTCACCGCCTACATGCTCGGCATGAGTCTGGCGCTGGTGCCGGTCGGCATCGCCTCCGACACGCTGGGCCGCCGCAACGTCCTGCTCGCAGGCCTGTCGGTGCTGATCGCGATGAGCATCGCCTGCGCGCTCGCCACCAGCGCCTCGCTCCTGCTCGGCTTGCGTTTCCTGCAAGGGATCGGCGGCTGCACCTGCCTCGTCGTCGCCTATGCGGTTGCGGCCGATTGCTATCGCGGCCGTGAGCTCACGGCGATCTCCGGCCTGCTGGGCGCTGCCTGGGGGCTCGCGCCGGTGCTAGCGCCCGCGGCCGGCGGCTTCATCGTCGAGCTGACGTCATGGCGTGGTGTTTTCGTCATCATTGCGATCGCCGCGGCGATCGTCGCTGCGATCGTCGTGTTTCTTCTGCCCGAGACATTGCCGGCCGAGCGGCGCGCGCCGTTCGATCCGCGCCGCACCGCCGGCATCTTGCGCGAGGCGGTGGTCCGCCCGGGCTTCCTGGCTTTCGTGCTGGTGTTCGCTGCGGCCGCGAGCGCGCAGCTGGCATTCGGCGTCGTCGCACCGTTCTTCTACCAGACCGGCCTCGGTTACTCGGCGGCGATCTACGGCCTCGTCGCGCTCGGCCTTGGCGGGGTCAACCTCGCCGGCGAGCTCGGCTGTGCGCATTTTGCGCGCGTCATGCCGGCCCGCATGCTGGGCTTCGGCGCCTTCGCGCTGTTTCTCGCCGGCTCCGCGGTGCTGACCGTGACAGGCATGGTCGTCGGTCTCGATTTCGCGTCGATCACGATCGGCGGCGCGCTGGTGCTCGGCGGCTGCGGCGTGCTGTGTCCTATGATGTACGGCATGGCGCTCGGCCTGTTCGAACGCGACCACGGCCTGATCGGCGGCCTCATCAGCGCGCTCTGCTATCTCGCCGTGAGCGGCGCCATGGCGATCGCGGCGGTGTTGCCTGAAGCAACGCAGGCGCCGATCGGGTGGCTCTATCTCGGCCTCTGCGCCATCGCGGGCACGCTGCTCGCGATCTCGCTGCCGTCAGTGCGCCAAGCTACACAGTCTTAAGGAAGGGACCCAATCATGACCACGGTCGGTATTCGCGGCACGTTCTTCGACTTCGTCGACGATCCCTGGAAGCACGTCGGCAACGAGCAGGCCGCCGCGCGCTTTCATCACGACGGCCTCATGATCGTCACGGACGGCGTCATCAAGGCATTCGGTCCTTACGAGACGATCGCCGCCCGCCATCCGGGCGTTGAGATCACCCGTATCAAGGACCGCATCATCGTCCCCGGCTTCATCGACGGCCACATCCATCTGCCGCAGACCCGCGTGCTCGGGGCCTATGGCGAGCAGCTGTTGCCGTGGCTGCAGAAATGGGTCTATCCGGAAGAGCTCAAATACCGGGATCGCAACTACGCGCGCGAGGGCGTCAAGCGTTTCCTCGACGCGCTGCTGGCCTCCGGCACCACCACCTGCCAGGCCTTCACGAGCTCCTCGCCAGTTTCAACCGAGGAACTGTTCGAGGAAGCGGCCCGCCGCAACATGCGCGTGATCGCAGGCCTCACCGGCATCGATCGCAACGCGCCAGCCGATTTCATCGATACGCCGGAGAATTTCTATCGCGACAGCAAGCGGCTGATCGCAGAGTATCACAACAAGGGCCGTAACCTCTACGCCATCACGCCGCGCTTCGCCTTCGGCGCCTCGCCGGAATTGCTCAAGGCGTGCCAGCGCCTCAAGCACGAGCATCCGGATTGCTGGGTCAACACCCACATCTCCGAGAATCCGGCTGAATGCAGTGGCGTGCTGGTCGAGCACCCGGACTGCCAGGACTATCTTGGCGTCTACGAGAAGTTCGACCTTGTCGGGCCGAAGTTCTCAGGCGGTCACGGCGTCTATCTCTCGAACAACGAATTCCGGCGCATGTCGAAGAAGGGCGCGGCGGTGGTGTTCTGCCCGTGCTCTAACCTGTTCCTCGGCAGCGGTCTGTTCCGCCTCGGCCGCGCCACCGATCCCGAGCATCGCGTGAAGATGTCGTTCGGCACCGACGTCGGCGGCGGCAACCGCTTCTCGATGATCTCCGTGCTCGACGACGCCTACAAGGTCGGCATGTGCAACAACACGCTGCTCGACGGCAGCATCGATCCCACGCGGAAGGACCTCGCGGAGGCCGAGCGCAACAAGCTCTCGCCCTATCGCGGTTTCTGGTCGATCACGCTCGGCGGCGCCGAGGGCCTCTACATCGACGACAAGCTCGGCAATTTCGAGCCCGGCAAGGAAGCTGATTTCGTCGCGCTTGATCCGAACGGCGGGCAGATCGCCCAAGCGTGGCATCAATCGCTGATCGCCGAGGGCGCCGGCCCGCGCACGATGGACGAGGCCGCGAGCATGCTGTTCGCGGTGATGATGGTCGGCGACGATCGCTGCGTCGACGAGACCTGGGTGATGGGCAAGCGGCTCTACAAGAAGAGCTGAAGCGGACCGCGATGATGAGCACGTCTCCGGATACAGCCGGCAAGCCGGTCGCCCTCGTCATCCAGCGCCGCATCGCTGATGACGGCTTTGCCGCGTTCGCGCGGTGGAACGGCGAGGTGGGCGAGGCGCTCAAGGCCTGGCCCGGTTTCCTGGGGCAGGAGGTGGTGCCGCCGCAGCCGCCGGCGCATGTCGACTGGGTGACGATTTTGCGTTTCGCCAGCCCGGCCGCGGCGCGCGCCTGGCTCCAGAGCGAGGTGCGGGCGCGGCTGATTGGGGAGGTGCAGCGCTTCTTCGTCGGTTCGGAGGATGTTCATATCCTGCCCGACACCGGCGTTCAGCGTGACAGCGCGGTGTCGGCCGTCATCTCCTTCAAGGTGCCGGATGGACTCGAGGACGCGTTTCTGAAATGGCAGCAGCGCATCCAGGCTGCCGAGGCCGAGTTCAAGGGGTTCTTGCGCCACAAGATCGAGCGGCCGATTCCGGGCTTGCGCGACGAATGGATCGTCATCCTGTCGTTCGACAGCGATGCCAACCTCAATGCATGGCTGGGCTCGCCCGTCCGGCAGACCCTGCTGAAGGAGGGCGAGCGCTTCAACGCCGGCATGAACGTGAAGCGCGCGAGCTACGGCTTCAATTTCTGGTTCCCGGCCGGCAAGAGGGGAGCTCCCGAGCAGGGCCCAGCCCTGATCTGGAAGAGCAACCTCATCGTCCTCCTGGTGCTCTATCCCGTGGTCTATCTCTGGGGCACTTTCATCAGCCGACCGCTGATCGACAGTCATGGCGTGCCGATCTGGCTGTCGCTGTTCGTCGGCAATCTCGTCAGCACCCAATTGCTCGGCTGGTGGCTGGTGCCCGCCGCCTTCAAGGCACTCGACTGGTGGGTCGCGCCGAAGGCCGCGATCAGTCGCCAGATCGCGGGCTACGCACTTCTTGCCGCACTCTACGCCGCGTCGATGGGGCTGTACGCGCTGTTGCTCGCGTGGCATTGGGGACGGTGAGACCGTCCACTCTCCGTCGCGGAGAGGGGCGGTCGCCGGATATCGATGACCATGTTTGCCCTGACATTCCTCGGCACCTCGGCGAGCGTTCCTTCCGCGGAACGCAACCATCCGGCCCTGCTGATCGAGGCCGCCGGACAGCGCATGCTGGTCGATTGCGGCGAGGGCACGCAGCGCCAGTTGCTGCGCAGTGGCGCAGGTTTTCGACGGCTCGACCGCATTCTGCTGACGCATGCGCATCTCGATCATGTGCTCGGCATCCCCGGCCTGTTCTCGACGCTGCGCTTGCGGCAGAGCGCCGAGGTGATGATGGTTCATGGCGGTCCAGCGACGCTCGAGACGGTCATCCAGATGCTGGCCGGGTTGTGGGGTGCGGGCAGGGCGCCGCTTCCGGTGGAATTCGCTCCCTTGGCCGCAGGACGGTTCGTCGACGCCGGCGACTTCACCATCGACTGTTTTCCGGTCCGCCATCGCGACACCGACAGTTTTGGATTCGTCTTCCAAAGCCCCGCTCGCCGCCACCTTCAGCCAAATCTGCTGGCGGCGCTGGGCGTTCCCGACGGTCCCTTGCGCGGCGAGTTGGCCGCAGGCCGGGCGGTCGTGATCGACGGCGATCGAACGATCGATCCGGAAGATGTCCTGGGACCACCGAGCGGCGGCAGGAAACTTGTCGTGATCGGCGACACCGAAACCACCGAGGGGCTGGCGCAACACGTCGTCGACGCCGACATGCTGGTGATCGAGGCAACGTTCCTCGATCGTGACGCGTCGACCGCGCGGGATTACGGCCATCTCACCGCGGCAGAAGCGGCGTCGTTTGCGGCAGCGAGCAATGTGAAGCAGCTCGTGCTGACCCATATGTCGGGACGCTATGAGGACGAAGAGATTCTCGCCGAGGCGGCGAGGATCTTTCCGAACACCCGGATCGCCGCCGACTTCGATCACGTCGTGGTCTAGCCGTCCGCGACGAAACATCGCCAGGCGCGGTCTCGTCCGGCGCTACAGACCGGCGGCAACACCGAGGCGGCCGATGCCCGGCAGCTTGACGGCGGGCCGGCGGATGTCGAGGCCGAGCACGGCGCCGAAGAAGTTGATCTCGAGGCCTTCGACCCAGCCGAGGGTCAGGCCGAGATAGCCGAAGAGCGAGGCATAGAAGCCGGTGCGCGAGGCGGTCAGCCCAATCCATTCCCCGGAATAGGGATAATCCTTGCCGATCGCGGTCGGCGGCAGAACCGCGCGAAGTTCCGGCACGGCATCAAGAGCGGCTTGAACGAAGGTGTTTGAATTCGGTCCCGGCCAGGCGCTGTAGTCGCCGTAGGTTCGAAACTTGTAGGTCTCGATCACAGTCCTAATCCTGGGAATGAGGAGCTCGGCCCGTGACCCATCTACGGCGACGACGGTTTCCGGCAGGGCGCCGAACCACCTTCCATCGGGAGCGAAGCCGTTGCTCCGGATCGGTTCGCCCCACGCGGTGTAGTCGTATCGGCTGTAGCTGGTCGCATCCTTTTCCTTGACGACGATCCACGTGTGGACGGCGAAGATGCTTCGCCACCGGACCGTTCGGGCCGCATAAACCCGGATCAGGGCATCGGGATGGGAAGAAGCCGGCGGCAGCAGGCCTGCGCTGGAACGGTCAGCCGTCTGCCAATTGCCGCGGCCATCTCCAAGCCAATAGTACCGCGCGGCCGATAGGCCGATCGGCACGAACAGGAGCAGGAAGAAAATGAGCACGGCTCTTCGCAAGGGGAAATCGGGTTTCGGAAGGAAGCCTTGACGATATAGGTCGCGAAAGCGTTTTCACAATGATCTTCGAATGCAGATCGTCAGCTGTGACGTCGCACGGGACACGTCCGCGAAGAGATCGCTCAGCTCGTCAATCCCGACTTGATCGCGAGATCCTGTACCTGGCTGGTCAACTCCATCAGCCGCGGCAGTGCCTGGTCGCGGAAGGCCGCCATGTCCATGCGCATGGCATCGACCGTGATGCTCAATCCCCCGATCACCGAGCCCTGGGCGTCGAAGATCGGCGTTGCCAGCGTGCGCAGGCCGTAGGCGTTCTCGCCGTCGGAGACGGCATGGCCTTTTCTCTTCACCTGATCGAGCCGGGCGAGCAAGGCATCGAGATCGGTCAGCGTCCGCTCCGACAGTTTGACGCGAGGGCGCGATTCCAGTCGCTCGATCTGCTCGTCCCGCGCCAGATGCGCCAGCATGACGTGACCGAGCGCGGCGCTGTAGGCGGGAATGCGCGTGCCGGGCCGGCGATCCATCTTGTGGCGGTCGAGGCCCGCGCCGACGCGCGCGAGATAGACCACGTCGCCGCCGTCGAGGATGCCGAGCGAAGCCGCATCGCCGACATCGGGCACGAGATCGCGCAGCAACGGCTCGACCATTGGGCGCAACGACCCATGCGATAGCACGGTGTAACCGAGGTCGAGGCAGGCAACGCCGAGGCGGAACCGGCGGCTCTGCGGCACGGCCTGGAGATAGCCGATCTCGGTCAGGGTCTGAATCAACCGGAACGCCGTTCCGCGATCGAGATCGGCCCGTGCGGCAATCTCACTCAGGGTGAGCTCGAAGGCCTCGCTGCTGAAGCTCTTGAGCACGGCAAAGGCCTTGCCGACGGACGCCACATGATTCTTGGGGTTTTTCGGGGGCGATTCTGATTTGCGCTTTGTGGCCTTCTTTTCGACCTTGGCCATGCCCGAATGCCTTGCCATGACAGCCACCGCCCTTGACGCGGCGGCAAGCTGATTTTACGACTGGTCAAGCCAATAACAAATGTTCGCATTCCGAACAACTGATTTGAGGATCGGAGGAAGTTTGTCGACACCATCGCTGCACCCTCATGGCGTGTTTTCCGCCGCGCTGACCCCGCTCGACTCCCAGCTCGCTCCCGATCATGCGCGCTTCATCGCGCATTGCCGCTATCTCCTCGATGAGGGCTGCGACGGTATCGCGCTGCTGGGCACGACGGGCGAGGCGAACTCCTTCTCCGCGGCGGAGCGCATGGCGCTGCTCGAGGCGGTGGTGGCTGCCGGCATCGCGCCGCAACGTCTTCTGCCGGGCACCGGCGTGGCCGCGCTCAGCGAGACCATCGCCCTGACGCGCCACGCACTCTCGGTCGGCGTCGACACCGTCGTGATGCTGCCGCCGTTCTATTACAAGGGTGTCACGGACGACGGCGTTTACGCGTCCTATAGCGAAATCGTGCAGCGCATTGGCGATGCCAGGCTCAAGGTCGTGCTCTATCACATCCCGCAGATGTCGGCGCAGCCGATCTCGCATGCGCTGATCGAGCGGCTGCGAACGGCTTATCCGGCAACGTTCGTGGGTATCAAGGATTCCTCCGGCGACTTCGCGAACATGACCGCGATGGTCGAGCGCTTCCCCGGCTTTTCGGTCCTGGTCGGAGCCGATCCGTTGCTGCTGCCGCTGCTGCGCAAGGGCGGCGCCGGCTGCATCACGGCGACCTCCAATCTGGTCGCGCGGGACCTTGCCTATGTCTACAAGCATTTTCGCGATAGCGACGACGACGCTGCGCTCAAGACGGCGCAGGCGCGCATCGTGAAAGCGCGCGAGCTGGTCTCGCGCTTCCCGCAGATGGCCTCGCTGAAGACATTGGTGGCAGAGCGCACTGGCCACGCCGGATGGCAGCGCCTGCGACCGCCGCTGGAGTCGTTGCCGCCCGAGCAGGTGAAAGAGCTGCTCGCGAATGCTGCGGCATTCGCAGCCGCTTTGTAGCCGGCGCGACGACGAGGCGATCAGATGTCGGACTCCTTCCAGGGCGCGCTTTCCGGGCTTGCCGCGATCGTCGGGGACAAGCAAATCATCGCGTCCGGACCCGACCAGGAGCCTTATGTGGTGGACTGGCGCGGGCGTTATCACGGCCGCGCGGTTGCGGTGGTGAAGCCCGGCTCCACCGCCGAGGTCGCCGCCGTCGTCAGATTCTGCGCGGCCCGGCGGCTCGCGATCGTGCCGCAGGGCGGCAACACCGGCATGTGCGGGGCGGCAACGCCGGACGATCGCACGGGCAATATCGTGATCCGGCTCGACCGGATGCGGGCCGTGCGCGACGTCAGCCCGCTCGCGAACACGATCACAGTCGAGGCCGGCTGCATCCTCGCGGAGGTGCAGAATGCGGCGCGCGAGGTCGATCGCTACTTTCCCTTGAGCCTGGGCGCCGAAGGTTCCTGCCAGATCGGCGGCAACATCTCGACCAATGCCGGCGGCACAGCGGTGCTGCGCTACGGGCCGACGCGCGATCTCGTGCTCGGGCTGGAGGTCGTGCTGCCCGACGGGCGAATCTTCAACGGCCTGCGCGCACTGCGTAAGGACAATACCGGCTACGCGCTCAAGCAGCTGTTCATCGGGGCGGAGGGGACGCTCGGCATCGTCACCGCGGCGGTGTTGAAGCTGTTCGCGCCGCCGCGCAGCTCGGCGCTGGCGCTGCTGAAATTGCAGGGTGTGGAGCAGGCGCTTGAGATCATGCAGCGCCTGCGCGGCGCGGTCGGCGACCGGCTCGGCAGCCTCGAGATCATGTCGCGCGCGCAGATCGAGGCGATCGCAGAGTCCGTGCCGCATGTCACGATCCCCTTCGAGCTGACGACGCCGTGGTATCTGATCGTCGAACTGACCGACACGCTCGCCGGCGTCGACCTCGATGAGCCGCTCGCCACGGTGCTGGCGGATGCGATGGAGGCCCACCTTGCCGAGGACGTGATCCTGGCCTCCAACCTCGCGCAGGCGAAGGCGATCTGGGCTGTCAGGCACAGCGTGTCCGAAGGCAACAAGCGTAGCGGCTTTGTCGTCTCGCACGACAGTGTCGTTCCGCTGGAGCGCCAGGCCGCCTTCGTCACCAATGTCGAGGCCCGGATCAACGCCGCGGTACCGCACGCGCGGGTCGTGATGCACGGCCATATCGGCGACGGCAACATCCACGTCATCGCCCTGATCGACCGCGCGCGTTGCCAGGATCCGGCGGCGACGGCGGCGCTGGTGGCGGAAATCAACGAGATCGTTGACGACGAGACCGCAGCGCAGGGCGGTGCGATCAGTGCCGAGCACGGCATCGGCATCACCAATCGCGGCCGGCTTGCCCGTGTGGCCGATCCTCTCGACATCGAGCTGATGCGCGATATCAAGAAATTGCTCGATCCGAAGGGCTTGATGAATCCCGGCAAGATTTTTGGTGCGGGAGCGGCATAACCATGACGAGCGTCCGCCTGCTTGCCGACGATCTCACCGGTGCGCTCGACACCGCGGCGGAATTCGTCGGCCTGTGCGGTCCGTTCGATGTCGTCTGGTCGGGCGCGCTTGCGCCGCTGGAGTCCGGGAGCCTGGCGATCGATAGCGGCACCCGCGAGCGGTCGAAGGCCGAGAGCGTCGAGATCGTGGGGCGACTGGCGCCGCAGCTTCAGGACGGGACGATCGCCTACAAGAAGGTCGATAGCCTCCTTCGGGGCGCGTGGGCGGCTGAGCTCGACGCCTGCCTGCGCAGCGGCCATTGGGCTTCTTGCGTGGTCGCGCCGGCGTTCGATTATCAGGGACGCCGCACCGTCGGTGGCCAGCAATTCGCCCGCACCGTGCATGGCGATTGGCACAGGGTCGGCGACAATTTGCTGGATCAGTTGCGGCAAGACGGCATCGAAGCACGACAGGGCACGGCCGAAACGCTCTCGCAAGGCGGCGTTCAGGTGTTCGATGCCGAGAGCGACCTCGACCTCGATCGCGTCGTCGAAATGGCGCGGCGCATGCCGGGGCCCGTGTTGTGGTGTGGCAGCGGCGGCCTAGCCGGTTCGCTTGCCCGCGGTCAGGGCGCCGCTGCGCCGTCGCAACTGAAGCGGCCGGTGCTGGGGCTGTTCGGCTCCGACCAGGCTGCCACCGCATCCCAGCTCGCGGCATGTGGTCACGCCACCATCGCGCTGGCCGAGGGGGAGGGTGGCGCGGGCGTTCGGCGCAAGCTGGCCGACGACGGCGTGGCGCTGGTCAAATTCGCCCTCGCTGACGGCTTGACGCGGGCCGAGGCGGCGCGGCGGATCGCGCACGAGATGACGCAGCTGATCACAGCACTCGAACCACCGGGCACGCTGGTTGTTGCCGGTGGAGAAACACTGAAGGCCGCTTGCGTTGCCCTTGGCGCGCATGCGCTCGAGGTGACAGGACGTATCGTGCCAGGATTGCCGCGCTCGACCTTGCAGGGCGGCCGCTGGGCCGGCGTCGATGTCATCTCGAAGTCCGGCGCATTCGGTCCCAGCGAGCTGTGGCGCGACCTGCTTCGGGATAATCATTTGCTCAGCAAGGGGAGTCCGACATGACCTCTCGTCATCTTGCCATCACCATGGGCGATCCCGCCGGGATCGGGCCGGAGATCATCGTCAAGGCCTGCGTCGGGCTGAAGGACCGGATCGCGAAAGGCGATCTGCGGATCCTCATCATCGGCAACGGCGCGGCGCTCGATGGCGCGAAAGCCGCGCTCGGTGCCGGCATTGCGATTCCCGAAGTGCGCAGCGAGGATCGTGACTGGCCGAACCTCTGCTTCCTTCAGGCCGACATCGAGGGCGACCCGATCAAGCCCGGCGTGCTCAGCGCCGATGGCGGCCGCTTTGCCTACAAGGCGATCGAGCAGGGCGTGCGCCTGACGCAGGCGGGCCGGACCGCGGCGATCGTCACGGCGCCGCTCAACAAGGAAGCGCTCAACAAGGCCGGCTATCATTTCCCTGGTCATACCGAGATGCTGGCGCATCTCACCGGCGTGCGCGGCTCGGTGATGCTGCTCGCCCATGGCAACATGCGTGTCAGCCATGTTTCGACCCATGTGGCGCTGGAGGACGTGCCGAAGCGCCTGACGCCGGAGCGTCTGCGCATGGTGATCGACCTCACCAACGATGCCCTGCTGCGGCTCGGAATCGCCAAACCGAAGATCGCGATCGCGGCGCTCAATCCGCATGCCGGCGAGGGTGGCCTGTTCGGCCGGCAGGACATCGACGTGTCCGCGCCGACGATTGCGAAAGCCGTCGCCGACGGCCTCGACGTCGTCGGGCCCGTGCCCGGCGATACCATCTTCGTCAAGCTGCGCGCCGGCCAGTACGATGCCGCGGTCGCGATGTATCACGACCAGGGGCACATTCCGGTCAAGCTGCTCGGCTTCCAGGTCGATCCCGCGACCGGCCGCTGGCAGGAGCTGTCCGGCGTCAACATCACGCTGGGCCTGCCGATCATCCGCACCTCCGTCGATCACGGCACCGCCTTCGACATTGCGGGCAAGGGCATTGCCAACGAGCACAGCCTGATCGAGGCCATCGACTATGCCGAGCGGCTCGCCGCTGGCGCCTCCGTATCCAAATCATGAGTTCGAACGCACGATGACCAACGCCTTCACGCCTATCGAAATCCAGCGTCCCACCATCCTCGAGTTCGGCAACGGCACGATCGGCGCGGCAGCGCGCTACGCCGAGTGGATCGGCGCCAGGCGGCCGCTGGTGATCTCGGATCCGTTCAACGCACGCCGCGTCGACATGCTGGCGCTGCCGGGTACGGTGAAGGTGTTCGGTGACGTCAAGCCCGAGCCGGACCTGCCTAATCTCGAGAAGGCGGTGGCGATGGCGAAGGACGTCAAGCCCGATCTCGTCGTCGGCTTCGGCGGCGGCAGCGCGATGGATCTCGCCAAGCTGGTCGCGGTGATGTGCACGAACGACGTGCCCTTTGCCGACATCGTCGGGCCGGAGAAGGTGGCCGGCCGCAGCGTCGCGCTGATGCAGATTCCGACCACGTCGGGCACCGGCAGCGAGGCCGGCACCCGCGCGCTCGTGACCGATCCCGTCAGCCAGAACAAGCAGGCGGTGCAGAGCCGCTTCATGCTGGCCGACATCGCCATCGTCGATCCGGACCTGACGATGACCGTGCCGAAGGAGGTCACCGCGGCGACCGGGGTCGATGCGCTGGCGCATTGCGTCGAGGCCTATACCAGCCGCAAGGCGCATCCGACGATCGACCTCTACGCGCTCGAAGGCGCGCGGCTGGTCGGACGTTATCTCAAACGCGCGGTGGCCGATGGCGGCGATCGCGAGGCGCGTGCGGGCCTCGCGCTGGCCTCGCTCTATGGCGGCTATTGCCTGGGACCGGTGAACACGACAGCCGGCCACGCGGTGGCGTATCCGCTCGGCACGCGGCACCACGTGGCACATGGCCTCGCCTGCGCGGTGATCTTCCCGCATACGCTGGCATTCAACATGCCGGCGGTGGAAGCGAAGACGATCGCGGTGCTCCAGGCGCTCGGCCTGCCGGAGCAGGGCGATCCTAAGCTCGCGTTCGAGGCAAGCTACAAGTTCTGCAGCGATCTCGGCATCGAGATGCGGCTGTCCGCGCTCGGCGTGCCTCGGGACGATTTCGGCGTGATGGCCGACGAGGCGCACGCCATTCGCCGCCTGCTCGACAACAATCCGCGCGACCTCGGCCGGGATGCGATCCTGAACATGTACGAGGTCGCGTTCTGACCGTCTCCGCGGCTCGCGCGCGGCAACCAATCAACAACACGGAAAACAGAGGAAACTTCTATGAGATCGATGTGGCTTGTCCTTGCCTCAGCCTTGGTGCTGGCGGCCTCACCCGCAAAGGCGCAGGACGGCTATCCGTCCAAGCAGGTGACGGTGGTCGTTCCCTTCGCCGCCGGCGGCACCGCGGACATCTTCGCGCGGATGGTCTCCAACCATTTGCAGGCGAAGTTCGGCAAGCCCTTCGTGGTCGAGAATGTCGGCGGTGCCGGCTCGATCCTCGGCGTGACGCGGGTGGCGAAATCGGCGCCGGATGGCATCACGCTCGGCCTTGCCAGCACGTCCGCGCTTGCGATCAACCCGTCGCTCTACGGGCCGAAGCTCAGCTACCAGCCGGATAAGGATCTGGTGCCGGTCGCCCAGATCAGCGTCGTGCCCAATGTTCTCGTCGTCAATCCCAACAAGATCAAGGCGCGTACCGTGCCGGAGCTGATTGCCTATCTGAAGGCGAATCCGGACAAGGTCTCGTTCGGCTCGGCCGGCGTCGGCACCTCGCAGCACCTTGCCAGCGAGCTATTCCAGCAGATGACGGGCACCAAGATGGTGCACGTGCCCTACAAGGGCTCCAGCCAGATGCTGACGGATCTGCTGAGCGGACAGATCGATCTCGCCTTCGACAACGTCCCGCTGCTGCTGCCGCAGGTGAAGACCGGCCAGCTCGCGCTGCTCGCGACCGCAACGCCGAAGCGCGCCGCCTTCGATCCGGAGGCGCCGGCCGTGGCCGAATTCCTGCCCGGCTTCGAGGCGGTGGCCTGGCACGGTTTCATTGTGCCCGCGGGCACGCCCAAGCCGATCGTCGAAAAGCTCTCGGCCGAGATTCGCGCCTTCATGGCGCAGCCGGAGACGGTGCAGAAGATGGCCGAACTCGGTGCCACCGCTGTCGCCGTGGATTCCGAACCGTTCGCGGCCTACATCAACGCCGAGACGGCGCGCTGGAAGAAGGTGATCGAGGCCGCCAACATCAAGCTGGAGTAGGGCGGCACGCGAAGAGATGAGCCGGCCGCCGCATGCAGATGGGGCGGCCGCTTGTTCAGCGCCGGTCGTCGGTCTAAGTTCGCATCAGCCAACGGGTGCGGGGCTGATGGGGACTGTTCGTTTTCTGCTGGCGGCGATCGTCGTTGGATTTCATTGCCAATTTGGCGTCATTCACCAGACAATCGGAGGTTTGGCCGCTGTAGAAGTCTTCTACATCATCAGTGGATTCTACATGGCCGCCGCCTATGAGCGGCACTATCCGGGACGGCCTGCTGCATTCTTCGCCAGCCGCTTCGCGAGGCTTTATCCGTTCTACCTCGCTGTCCTGGTAGCTACGTTCGCGCTACATCTGTGGAACCCGGCGAACGAGAGCGGCATCTTCAATTCCCTCCGAACGGAAGAGCGGCCCTATGTGATCAACCTGTCGCTGCTGGGTCTCGATCTCTATTCGGCGATGCACAGCACCACGTATCTCCTGGTTCCGCAGGCGTGGTCGATCAGCGCGGAGATCGTCTTCTACGCGTTGCTGCCTGCCTTGCTTCTGCTGAACAGAAAATGGCTCGCCGGGTTGGTGGCCGCCGCCTTCGCGATCAAGATGACCATTCTGCACGTCTACGAATGGAAATGGGCTTACTTCCCGTTTTACAGCCAGATCGGCTATTTCGGCACCGGCGTTGTGCTCTTCTCGTTGCGAGATCGCCTGACATGGTCGACGCGTGCGGGCTACTGGCTCGCGGCCCTCTACTGCCTCTATCTCCTCGCCGACGTCTATGCCGACGTCGACTATCACGGGGGCATCGTTCAGGGCGTGCCGCTGGTTATCGCAACCTGCATCGTGATTCCGACGCTCTTCTCAAGGATCAACGGACCGCTGTCGACCGCGTTGGGCGATGCCTCCTATGGCGTCTATCTCTCGCATTTTCTCTTCATCCAGATAGCGATCAATCTGCAGGTCTTTGATCCGATCACGCTGACCAATCCGCACATTGTGAGCCATTGGCGAATTCTGTTTCAGACCTTGGGCATCCTGCTCGCATCCACGGTCGTCGCGCTCGCCTTCGAGTTCACGGTGCAGCGATGGATCGATCGGGCGCGCCGATCGCTGTTCTACAACCGCAAAGGGCCGCAGGATTCCTTCGGGAAGGCTTGAGATAGTCCGTCCTGTCGGTGCGAACGCAGCCAGAACAAGCCGAGATGTTCACAGAAGGGCTGGACCGCGAAGGTCAGCGCGGCTATATGAGCGGCCTGCGAGCCGCTGATTTGCAAAGCTGTCAGCCCGCCCTCGCAGAACTTCCGAAGAAAGCTTAGCGATTTCAAGCGCTTCGGTGGGGAATGGTGTAACGGTAGCACAACAGACTCTGACTCTGTTTGTCTTGGTTCGAATCCAGGTTCCCCAGCCAGTTCCGGGCATGCCCAAAGGTCCAGAGCTTCAGGTCCTTCGGTGACAGTGACGGTCCATGGGCCGCGCCGCCGGTCGCGACCGTTTGCCTCATCTGAAATCGCATTTCCCCGGTCGGATCGCCGTGCTCTGCATCGTCCTTGGGTCACACAACTCAAGGAGATTCCTGATGCCCTATGTCGATGGTTTCGTTCTGGCCGTGCCGAAGGACAAGATCGAGGCCTACAAGACGCTGTCGACGACCGCCTGCGCGCTCTGGATGGAGCACGGCGCGCTCGATTATGTCGAATGCGTCGCTGACGATGTCCCCTATGGCGAGCTCACCTCGTTTCCGCGCGCGGTGATGGCGAAGGAGGACGAGGTCGTGGTGTTCGCCTGGATCGTCTACCGCGACCGGGAGACCCGCGATGCCGTCAACAAGAAGGTGATGGAGGACCCGCGGCTGAAGATGGAGGGCATGCCGTTCGACGGCAAGCGCATGATCTATGGCGGGTTCACGACCTTGCTCCGGGCGAGCGACGTCGTCAGCTGAGAGGCGGGGGAGAAAGCCTATCTCGGAGGCGCGCGGTCGACTTCGGCCTGCAGCAGCAGCAACAGGCAGCCGGCGAGCCGCGCCTCCATCACCGAATACACGCTGCTGATCGACGGGGCTGCTGCACGCCGTCACCATCACAATGACCAGCGGCTCGACGGCGATGCCGTCGGCAACGCGCAGATGGCGGGGCAGTAACGGGGACTTGCGTTACTTGATCTTGTCGTAAGCGGAAGCGAAATCGCCCAGCGGCATCGGAATCGCGATCGTCTCCTTGGCCATGTTCTGGAAGGAGACCTTGAGCTGCTTGCCCGACCGCAACGCGGCGAGCAGATCCGGCGCGATCGGCGCCGAGGCGTAGCAGCCGCGGTTCTCGCAGGTCTGGATCTGGAGATCGACCGTCTTGCCCTCGTCGACCTGGAGCTTGGCGCCGATGGGAAGGTTGAGGCCGAGCGGCAATTGCAGCAGCGCCACCGGCGTGCGGGTGTCGGGCGCGATGCGGATGTTGATCAGCACGATGGTCTGGCCGGTCTTGGTCAGCACCGCGTTCTGCTCCATCGCACATTCGAGCGGCGCGTCACGGCTGGCGCTGGTGCAGCGCACGATCCAGCCGGGCTGTTGCGCCGGCGCGCCGTCAGCCTGTGGCTGCGTCGGAGCCGGTGCCGGCTGCGCCGCCGGAGCGGGGGCGTTCTTCTTGGCGGCCTGTTGGGCATACGCGGCGCCCAAGGGCAACAGGACAGCTGCGGCGAGGGCGACAAGTCTGGATTGCATGAGCATGGCGAAACCGCGTTGGCGTGAACCGGGGCCTCGCTGTAGCGTCGCCGGAAGCGCCGTGCAAGCCGCTACTCGGCAGCTTCCTTAACGGTGCCGTGCTCCACCGCCTCACCGCCTTCGCCGTCACCCGAACGGCCCCAGCCCGAGAACCAGTTGTTGAGCTCGTCGAGATAGAGATAGACCACCGGCGTGGTGAACAGCGTCAGCGCCTGGCTGACGATCAGGCCGCCGACCATGGCGTAGCCGAGCGGCTGGCGGATCTCGGCGCCGGTGCCGTGACCGAGCATCAGCGGCACGCCGCCGAGCAGCGCGGCCATCGTCGTCATCATGATCGGGCGGAAGCGGAGCAGGGCGGCCTGGCGGATCGATTCCGCCGGCGTCTTGTGCTCGTCGCGCTCGGCGGCGATGGCGAAGTCGACCATCATGATGCCGTTCTTCTTCACGATGCCGATCAGGAGAATGATTCCGATCAAGGCAATGAGGCTGAAGTCGAACCCGGCCGCCATCAGGATCGCGAGCGCGCCGACGCCAGCCGAGGGCAGCGTCGACAGAATCGTGATCGGATGGATATAGCTCTCGTAGAGGATGCCGAGGATCAGGTAGACCACGACGAGCGCGGCAAGGATCAGCAGCGGCACGGTGCCGAGCGATTGCTGGAACGCCTGCGCCGTGCCCTGGAAGCTCGAGTTCAGCGTCGGCGGCGCGCCGAGCTCGGCCATCGCCTTCTGCACGGCTTCCGTCGCCTGGCCAAGCGCGACGCCCTGGCCGAGGTTGAAGCTGATGGTGATCGCCGGGAATTGGCCCTGGTGGCTGATCGAAAGCGGACGGACCGGATCGGTGGTCCAGGTCGCGAAGGTCGACAGCGGCACCTGGTCGCCGGTCAGCGGCGACTTCAGATAGAGCTTGTTCAGGCTGTCGAGATTGCCCTGCATCTCCGGCAGGATCTCCAGGATCACCTTGTAGGTGTTGAGCTGGGTGAAATACTGCGTGACCTGTCGTTGTCCGAAGGCATCATACAGCGTGTCGTCGATCAGCTGCGGCTGGATGCCGTAGCGCGCGGCGGTGTCGCGGTTGATCTTGAGCTGGACCGTGGTGCCCTGGGTCTGCTGGTCGGTCGCGACGTCGCGCAGCTCCGGCAGCGTCTGCATCTTGGCGAGGATTTTCGGCGCCCACTCGTTGAGCTCGGCGAGGTCGGCGTCCTGCAAGGTGAACTCGAATTGGGTGCGCGTCGGCCGCCCGCCGAGCCGGACGTCCTGGGCCGCCTGCATGTAGACGCGGGCGCCCTCGACCTTGTCGAACTGCGGACGCAGTCGCGCGATGATCTGCTGAGCCGAGGCATCGCGCTTGTCGCGAGCCTTGAGCGTGATGAATATGTTGCCGTTGTTGCCGGCGCGGCCGCTGCCGCCGATCGACATGGCGACACTGGCAACATCGGGATCGGCGAGGATGATCTTGCCGAGCTGTTCCTGACGCCGGGTCATCTCCTTGAACGAAATGTCCTGCGAGGCTTCGGAAGTCGCCGTGATCAGGCCGACATCCTGCTGCGGGAAGAAACCCTTCGGGATCAGGACGAACAAATAGATCGACAGTCCGAGCGTGGCGAAGAAGATCGCCAGCGTGGTGCGCCGCCAGGCCAGGGCGTGATCGAGAATGTATTCGTAGCCGCGCAGCATCGCGTCGAAGGCGCGCTCGCTCCATTGATAGAAGCGGCCGTGGCGCACCTCGCCATGGGCGCGCAGAAAGCGCGAAGCCATCATCGGCGTCAGGGTCAGCGACACGAACATCGAGACGAAGATGGTCATCGCCAGCACGACGGCGAATTCGCGGAACAGGCGCCCGATGATGCCGCCCATCAAGAGCAGCGGAATCAGCACCGCGACCAGCGAGATGCTGATCGACACGATGGTGAAGCCGATTTCCTTCGAGCCGCGGAAGGCGGCCGCCATCGGCGGTTCGCCTTCCTCGATGTATCGCGTGATGTTCTCGAGCATCACGATGGCATCGTCGACGACGAATCCGACCGCGATGGTGAGCGCCATCAGCGATAGATTGTCGAGTGAATAGCCGACGACCCACATCAGCGCGCAGGCGCCGAGCAGCGCCAGTGGAACCGTGATGGCGGGAATGACGGTGGCCCAGAAGCTGCGCAGGAAGATGAAGATGACCATGACCACGAGCGCGATGGTCAGCAGCAACGTGAACTGGACGTCCTCGACCGCGGCGCGGATGGTCGTGGTACGGTCGCTGATGAGCTCGATCTTGATGGCGGGCGGGATCGCCGCCACGAGGCGGGGCAGGGTCGCCTTGATCCGATCGACGGTCTCGATGACGTTGGCGCCCGGCTGCTTGAAGATCACCAGGAATACGCCGCGCTTGCCGTTGGCCCAGGCCGCCTGCTTGGCGTCTTCAGCGGCGCTGACCGCCTGGCCGATGTCGCGGATTCGCAACGGAGCGCCGTTGCGATAGGCGATGATGACGTCGTTCCAGTCCTTCGCGTGCGTGAGCTGGTCGTTGGCGTAGATCGTGTAGGCGCGCTTCTCGCCGTCGATATTGCCCTTCGGACTGTCGACCGTGGTGATCGCGATCTGGCTGCGTACGTCCTCCATCGACAGGCCCTTGGCGACCAGCTTCGCGGGATCGACCTGGACGCGGATGGAGGGTTTCTGCTGGCCGCCGATGAAGACCTGGGCGACGCCGGAGAGCTGGCTGATCTGCTGGGCGAGCTGGGCGTCGACCGCGTCGCTGACGCTGGTCAGAGGCAACGTCTCCGATGTCGCCGACAGCAGCAGGATCGGCGCATCGGCCGGGTTGACCTTGCGGTAGGTCGGCGGCGAGGGAAGATTCTTCGGCAACTGGCCGCTGGCGGCGTTGATGGCACCCTGCACGTCATTGGCAGCGCCATCGATGCTGCGGTTGAGATCGAACTGGATGGTGATCGACGCGGTGCCCAGATAGCTCGTCGAGGTCATCTGCGCGATGCCGGGAATCTGGGCGAACTGCCGCTCCAACGGCTGCGCCACCGACGAAGCCATCGTCTCGGGACTGCCGCCCGGCAAATTGGCGGTGATCTGGATGGTCGGGAAGTCGACCTGCGGCAGCGGTGCGACCGGGAGCAGGGGATAGGCGACGAGACCGACGAAGAGGATGCCGGCCATCAGCAGCGAGGTGCCGATGGGATAACGGATGAAAGGTGCCGAAATCCCGCCCTCGGTCATTCCTGTCGTACCTTGTTCTGGGCGTTCTGGGCCGGGTTCGAACTCGCCACCGCCGTCGAGACGAGGCTGCCGGGCTGCACCTTGAACTGGCCGCCGGTGATCACCTGCTGACCGGGGCTCAGCCCTTCTTCGATGACCGAATGTCCATCGATAGCGTAGGTGACCTTGACCTTGTGCACCTCGGCCTTGTTGTCCTGATTGACGGTATAAGCGTAGAGGCCGTTGGTCGAATGCTGGACCGCGTCATCCGGAACCACGGTCGCATCCTTCAGCGTCCGCACCAGAAGCCGCGTCGAGACCGACTGGCCCGGCCACAGCGTGTGGTCCTTGTTGTCGAACACCGCCTTAAGCCGGATCGTTCCGCTGCTGGTATCGACCTGGTTGTTGATGACCGCAAGCTTGCCCTCGGCCAGCGTCTTCTTGCCGTCGGTGGTGAAGGCGATCACCTTGAGCGCGCCGCTCTTCTGCCCTTCGGTGATATAGGGCAGCTGGTCTTCCGGCGCGGTGAAGATCACGGAGATCGGTTCGACCTGCGAGATCGTGACGATGCCCGTCTGCGTCGAGGCGTTGACGATGTTGCCGATGTCGACCTGGCGCAGGCCGGCGACGCCGGTGATCGGCGCCTTGACCTGGGTGTAGTCGAGCTGGGTCTGGGCGTTGGCGATCGCGGCGTCATCGGCGGCGATCTGGGCGGTGAGCTGGGCGACGGTCGTGCGCTGGGTGTCGACCCGCTGGGCGGTCGCGAATTCGCCGAGCTTCGTGGCGCGCTGAAGTTCGAGATTGGCGTTGGCCAGACTAGCCTCGTCCTGCGCCTTCTTGGCCTTGGCTTGGTCGAGCGTGGCTTGATAGGGACGGGGATCGATCGAGACCAGAAGCTCGCCCTGCTGGACGATCTGGCCTTCGCGGAAGGCGAGCTTGTCGATCTGGCCATCCACGCGGGTGCGGACTTGCACGGTGTTGAACCCCTGAACCGTGCCGAGACCGGTCAGATAGACCGGGAAATCGACCTTCTGAACCGGGGCAACGCTGACGGGGACGGCAGGCGGGCGCGGTGAACCCTTCTGGGCGGTCTGGGTTTTTCCAGCCTGGGAGGCGTCGAATTTCTGCCAACCATAGTAACCCGCGGAGGCCACGGCCGCGATGATCAGAATCCAGAGGATCGGCCGGGACTTTTTCATATCGTCTCGTGTCGGCTCTTGTGCCCTCAGCTACGAATTATGGGGCAATCGTAGGGTTCCAGAGCGTTTGTATAATACACGCCAAGTTCCAGTGTAAACAGCACTATCAGTTGAGAATCCTAAACAATTGGAAAGCTTTGCACTGTCTGGGCAGTGGTCTGGCGCGGCGGTGTGCAGTGCTGCATTTTCCCGGCAGGCGCGATCGGCGAACACACCTCAAGCAGCACTCCCGGACGGTGTGCTCGGGCCGAATGGCGCCTGGGTCGAGCCGCCGGTCGGTATCGGTAACAAGAATGGTTCTAAGTCGGGCGGAAGCTGTTTCGGTTGTCAGGAATTTCAGCATCGTCCATATCGGCGCCGCCACAACGGGAGCGCAGGATGGACGAGCTGAACGGCAAGCTGATCGCGTGTCAGATTCTGATCACGGGATTGATCGCGCGTGTCGCCAATGAGCAGCGGGATCCCTTGCGCTTCCTCACCGACTTCCGGGACGAGATCAAAGCGGTCGTGAACGGCGTCAACATCGCCGGCATGGACTCAACCGATCGCGTGCGCGCTGTTGCGCTGAAAACCGTCGACGAATTGTTTTCGCTGATGAAGCCGCCGAGCAGCGATTGATGCTGTGAGCGAGCCATCGATTGCCTGGCATTCGGCGCGCGGTCTTTTAGAACGAGTCCAATATCAGTTTAGAACGATTTCAAACTGTAGTTTAGAATTGTTTTGAACTGGACCGATTCAAGGGTTCTTGCGAGGCGCTCGCATTGACCCGCTATTTTGCGGCCGATACCAACAACTCATCGTTCGTCAAAGTGAATGAGCGAACAGGAAGATGGGGCGTTTGGTAATGGGGCAGGTGGTCGCACCGAAGTCGTTGCGTTCGGTCGCAGCATTCGGTCTGGTGGATGAAAAGTTCGCAGGTGTTTCCGGCAAGAAGGTCTCGGCAGTTGCGAGCTTGATCGCGGTGGCGTCGGTGTCGAGTGGCGCGCAGGCGCAGCAGTCCAACCTGCCGCCGGTAACGGTCGATGCTCCCGTCGAACGTCCGCGTCCAACGTCGTCGAAGCCTTCGCCGGAACAGGTCCGCGCCCGCAATGCGATTCGTCGCGCCGCGCAGCGCGAGCAGGCGGCACAGCAGACGGCGCCGACCACGCCGTCAGGCGCTCCCGACGGCAATCCCTATGCCGATCCGGCCGCGCCCTACAAGGTCGACCACGTCCAGGCCAGCGGCAAGTTTCCCGAGAAGATGCTGAACACGCCCAAGTCGATCACGGTGCTCAGCAAGGAAGTGCTCGAAGACAAGAACGCGACGACGCTGAAGGAAATCGGGCGCTCGACCGCGGGCGTGACGCTCGGCTCGGGCGAGGGCGGCAACGCGTTCGGCGACCGTTTCTTCATCCGCGGCTTCGATGCGCGCAACGACGTGTTCATCGACGGCATCCGTGATCCCGCGGTTTCCATCCGCGAGAACTTCTTCACCGAGCAAATCGAGATCCTGCGCGGGCCGGCATCCTCCTACGCCGGCCGCGGCACTGCCGGCGGTGCCATCAACATCGTCACCAAGCAGGCTGGCGACGTCAACTTCAAGCGCATGGACTCCGAGTTCGGCACCGATCAGACCAAGCGCGTCACGCTCGACGTCAACCAGGTCATCGACCCGACCTTCTCGGTGCGCACCGGCGGCCTGTTCCAGGATGCCAACGTCGCCGGCCGCGACTACGTGACCGACAATCGCTGGGGCACCTTCATCTCGACCAAGTACACCCCGACCAACGACATCAAGATCACCACGAACTACGTCCACACCGACCTCAGCGGCCTACCGGATTTCGGCGTGCCCTATTACAAGCAGGGCAATGTGCCGGTGACCTCGGCCGGCATTCCGCGCGGCAATTGGTACGGCTTCCTTAATCGCGACTTCCAGACGGCGCGGCAGGATTTCGGTACCGGCACGATCGAGTACAAGGTCAACGAGGCCATCACGCTGACCAGCAAGGTGCGCGGCGAGCACTCGGTGCTCAACTATATCGGCACGCTGCCGCAGAATCCGAATACGACCAGCCCCAATCCGCTGCTCTGGACCACGACGGCGAGCGCGCAGAGCCGCTACCAGACCGTGGACGTGTGGGCCAACCAGAACGAGGCCACGTTCAAGCTCGACACCGGCGGGGTCAAGCACACCGCCGTGTTCGGCGTCGAATATTCGAACGAGAACATCTCGATCGACCGCTACGCCGGCCTCGCGTCGGAGCTGTCCGGCTCGCCCTTCACGAGCAACGGTGCCGTGACAGGGGTCAATCTCTACTCCCCGCAATACACCAACATTCCCTTCGGCATTCCGTCACTCCTCGGAAACCCGACGCGCTACGGCGTCAACACCAGCAGCGTCTATGTCATGGACACCGCGAACTGGCAGGACACGATCATCGTCAATGGCGGCGTGCGCTACGACGGCTACAGCCAGAGCGCGTCGAACAATTCGAGCTTCGTGAAGCAGAACGCGGATCTCGTGAACTACAACGTCGGCCTGGTCTACAAGCCGATGTCGATCGGCAGCATCTATGCAGCCTATGCGACCTCGGCCAATCCGTTCGGCTCGGAGCTTGACGCGACCGGCACCGATTACGGCGGCGTTCCGCCCAACTCGACCCTGTTGCTCGGGCCCGAGCGCAACAAGGCGATCGAGGTCGGCACCAAATGGGAACTCGCCGACCGCCACCTGCTGGTGACCGGCGCGCTGTTCCAGACCACCAAGGACAACGCGCGCGAGACCGTCAACGGCCTGCTGACCTCGGGCGCTGCCTACAGGATCCAGGGCATCGACATCGAAGCCGAGGGCAAGATCACCGATCGTTGGAGCATCTTCGGCGGCCTGGTGCTGATGCAGTCCAAGGTCACCCAGAGCGGGGTTGCCTCCAATCTCGGCCTGCAGCTCGCCAACATTGCCCACCAGTCGTTCAGCATGCTGACCAAGTACAAGTTCGATGACGGCTGGGAGCTCGGCGGGCAGGCGGTGTACCGCTCGAAGGTTTACGGCGGCACGTTCGCGGCCAACACCAACGAGCTGCCGAGCTATTGGCGCTTCGATGCCTTCGTCGAGAAGAAGATCGACAAGAACTGGACCATGAAGTTCTACGCGCAGAACCTGACCAACAAGCTCTATTACGACTCGTTCTATCGCAGCAACGTACCGTTCGTAGCGGTCGCGCCCGGGCGCGCGTTCTATGTCGTGACGACAGCGAAGTTCTGATCATGTTGACGTGCCTGCCAGGCGTTCTCAGCAAGGATGATGTGGCGGATTTCCGCCGCATCATGGACGCCAGCGAATGGGAGGATGGCCGGTCCACCGCCGGCGCGCAGTCGGCGATGGTCAAGCGCAACGAGCAATTGCCGCCCGATAGCGAAGTCGCGCGAAAACTCGGCAACCGCATCATCTCGGCGCTGACATCGAACCCGCGCTTCATCGCGGCGGCTATACCGCTCCAGATCTTCCCGCCGCTGTTCAACCGCTATGCGGCGGATAGCGGCCACCATTTCGGCCTGCATGTCGACAATGCGATCCGCGGCGACCGTCTGACCGGCCTTCGCATCCGCACGGACCTCTCGGTGACGCTGTTCCTCGCCGAGCCGGAAGAGTACGACGGTGGCGAACTTGTGATCGAGGACACTTACGGCTCGCACGAAGTCAAGTTGCCAGCCGGCGACTGCGTGCTCTACCCCTCGACCAGCCTCCACCTCGTCACGCCGGTGACCAGGGGAACACGGGTTGCGTCTTTCTTCTGGCTGCAGAGCATGATACGGGACGATCAAGCCCGGAGCATGATCTTCGACCTCGACACCGCGATTCAGGCGCTGGTGGACCGGCTCGGGCGTGACGATCCCGAAACGGTCAAATTGACGGGTATCTATCACAACCTCATTCGCTACTGGGCCGAAGTATGAAGACCATGACCTTCCAAGCAAGCCTTGCCGCAGCCTTGATGCTGGCGGCCGCCTGGCTCGCATCCCCCGTTTCCGCCCAGACACAACCCCCCTCGGCAACGACGCAGTCGACGGCTCAGCCGGCCCCGGTCGCTCCGGCTCCGGCGGCGCCCGCGGCCACCACGCCAGCGGCCCCGGCGCCTTCGGCTTCGACGGCAGCCACCCCGGTTGCTCCGACGGCGCCCTCCGCGGCCGCCGTTTCGACCACCGCCAAGCCTGATGCCAGGTCCGACGCGGCGGCCGGCATCGCGCCGGCGATGAAGGAATTGTCGCCCTGGGTGATGTTCATGTCGGCGGACGTCATCGTGAAGGCGGTGATGATCGGGCTCGCCTTCGCATCGCTGATGACATGGACCGTCTTCATCGCCAAGTCGATCGAGCTGTCGGTCGCATCCTCCAAGCTTCGTTCGGCGCTGAAGAAGGTTGCGGAGACGCGCTCCCTCGCCGAAGCGCAGATGGCGCTCGGAGCCAAGGAAGGTATCCTGCCGTCGTTCCTGACGGCGGCCCTGCGCGAGGCGCGGATGTCGGCCGGCCTGTCCAGCGACGCCGGCATCAAGGAGCGCGCAGCCTCCAGCTTCTCCGAGATCGTGCGCGCCGAGGCGCGGCGGATCCGGATCGGCATGGGCGTGCTCGCGACCATCGGCTCGACCTCGCCCTTCGTCGGCCTGTTCGGCACGGTCTGGGGTATCATGAACAGCTTCATCGGCATCTCGAAGTCGCAGACCACGAACCTCGCCGTCGTCGCGCCCGGCATCGCCGAAGCGCTGCTCGCCACCGCGATCGGCCTCGTCGCCGCCATTCCCGCCGTCATCATCTACAATCACTTCTCGCGCGTGACGAAGGGCTATCTCGAGCTCGTCAGCCGCGCCTCGGGTGCAGCGGCGCGGCTGCTCTCGCGCGATCTCGACCGCAGCCACGGCAGCGTGCATTCGCGCGCAGCGGAGTGAGCCATGGGCGTTTCGCTCGCAGACAACGACGGCGACGACGACGATTTCTCGGAAACGCATGACATCAACGTCACGCCGTTCATCGACGTTATCCTGGTGCTGCTGATCATCTTCATGGTCGCAGCTCCGCTCTCCACGGTCGACCTGCCGATCGATCTGCCGACGTCGAGCG
The DNA here is from genome assembly GCF_000379585.1 of Bradyrhizobium sp. WSM2793. Classification (NCBI taxonomy): domain Bacteria; kingdom Pseudomonadati; phylum Pseudomonadota; class Alphaproteobacteria; order Hyphomicrobiales; family Nitrobacteraceae; genus Bradyrhizobium; species Bradyrhizobium sp. WSM2793. The sequence continues at coordinate 50,326 of NZ_KB902789.1, forward strand.
CGACGCCGCAGAAGAAGCCGGACAAGCCGACCTATCTCAGCATCAAGCCCGATCTGACGCTTGCCCTCGGGGAGAACCCCGTTCACCGGGCCGAGCTGATCGGGACGCTCGACGGACTGTCCGACATGAGCAAGGACAAGTACGTCTTCCTGCGCGCCGATCGTTCGGTGCCGTACGGGGAGTTGATGGGCGTCATGGAGCTCCTGCGCTCAGGCGGCTATACGCGGGTGAAACTGGTGGCGCTGGAAGGCGCACCGGGAGCGCCTGCGGCAGGCGCCGCTCAGCCTTAGAGGCCCGCTATGTCGGACGAACACAGACCATCCCGGAAGCTCTGGATCCTGGCGGCGGTGGCCGCGCTCGTGCTCCATCTGGGCGGTGCTGCGCTCGCGCTGGCTCATTTGCGTGCTGACGAGGACGGCGACGGCCTAGGTGCGAACGGTGCGGAATTCGCCGTGGAGATGGCATCGCCCAAGGCGCCCGAAACCGATCTGCCGCCCGGGCCCGACAGCGAAGCGATGCAGGAGCAGCAGGCGCTTCCCGAGCAAAAGGCCGAGACCAAGGAGACGGAGCTTCCAAAGGACCAGTCGCAGCAGGTCGAGGATCCCGATCGCGTCGTGACCGAGAACAACGCGAAGAAGCCGACGGAAGACGATCCGAAGATTCAGGCGGTCGAAACGCCGGCCGCCGAGGCCTCGCCGAAATCGGTTGCGACGGCACGGCAGACGCTCGAGGAGGACGCGCGCGAGGCCGAGAAGGCGCTGGCGCCCGTCATCGGCATCGGCAAGGACATCCTGAGGCTGACCGCCGACTGGAACCGCAAGATCAGCGCGCATTTGTCGCTGCACAAGATCAATCCGGAAGGCAAGCAGCCCAATAACCAGAAGGTCAAGGTGAGCTTCGCGATCAACCGGAAGGGCAACGTGCTGTCGGTGGATGTCGTGGAGTCATCCGGGGATTCAGCCTACGACGCGGCCGCGGTCTCGATTGTCCGCAAGTCCGATCCGATCCCGCAGCCGCCTGCTGGGCTGACCGAGGATCGGTTCGAGCGGACCGTCGATATCATCTTCACGCCGGCCGACGCGAAAAAGAAGAAGACGGCTCAGCGCCAGTAGAGCCGGATCCCGACATAGACGACGACGAGGCAGGCGAAGATCAGCGCCACCGGGAGCGGCCGTTTCTGGGTTCCAGCTGCCGCGCCAGCCCCGAAAAAGCTGGTCGTCTTTGGCTTCGGTGCCGGGCGGCGGAAAGCGGTAACATTGTCCGCCACTGCTTCAGGCGGGCGAGGGCGGACGTCGGGTGCCGTTCCCGCGCCGCCCATCTCGGCATAATAGGCCTTGTAGATCGCACCGATGGTCGCCTCGGTGGCCTCGCCCTCGCTCATCTGCGCCAGCAGGTTCTGGTAGCTCGCCAGAAACTCCTGGGCCTCCGGTGGGAGCGCGGACGCCCCATTGAGCTTGGCCATCATCTTCCAGGTGGCAAAATCGGCGCGGGCGCGGGTGTCCGCGCGTCGCGCGATCAGCATATCGGCAGCTTTGACCAAGTCGGCCTCTGGCCCTTCGGCTTAAAGTTCGGGTGCGGTTGTTCAACTACGCATTGCCGGTCAGGAACAGAACAGCCTGAATCACATAACCGGTCAACGTTCGCAGTATTACTGAAATAACATCAAGATTTAGACCGAACTGGGAACCTGCAAGGGGCAGCAGGATCAACAGGCCGATCAGGATCAGCATCCCGAACGGCTCGAGCCGGGCCAGCGGCATGGCGAGCGGGCGCGGCAACAGCCCGACCGCAACGCGCCCGCCATCGAGCGGCGGGATCGGCATCATGTTGAAGACCGCGAGGATGGCGTTGATGATGAGCGCATTCTTGAGGTTGTCGGCGACCCATTTCGCCGAGCTTGCGGGGACAAGGGGCAGGGCGTGGAAGGCGAGGGCCACTGCAAGCGCCAGCAGGATGTTGGTGACAGGCCCCGCCAATGCCACCCAGACCATGTCCAGTTTGGGGTTGTTCAGCTTGCGGAAGTTGACCGGCACCGGCTTGGCATAGCCGAACAGGAACGGCGAGTGCGCGAACAGTAGCATCGCCGGTAGGATCAGGGTGCCGAACGGGTCAATATGCCTGATGGGGTTGAAGCTGACGCGGCCGAGCTGTGCGGCTGTGTTGTCGCCAAGCCGGTCGGCGACGAAGGCGTGCGCGGCCTCGTGGAAGGTGATGGCGAGCACCAGCGGCAGCACCCAGACGGAAAGGTCATAAAAAGAAATGTTCACGGCTCGTCCGTCCTGGTTTGCCTGCGCGCTTCGCAAAGCAGGCCGTATAGGGCCACAATCCATCACGATCTAGCGTTATATGGCGCCCAATTCCGAAATTGCCCGGTGCAAATGATCCGCCAGGTGGGCGCCTGCGGTCGACAGGTCGTTCGCGCGGTGGAGGCGGATCTCCGCCGCCGGCAACGGCGGCATGCCGTCACGATCGGACAGCGCACGAAGGCTCGGCGGCAAGGTCCCGGCCTTTACCACCGTCACTGCGAGACCTTGAGCCGCGATCGTCTCGACCGCAGCGAGCGTCCGGCTGACATAGGCGAGACGCCAGGGCAGGTCCGCGGCGTCGAGCGCTTCCGCAGCCCACTGGCGAAACAGACAGCCCGGCGGGTAGAGCGCCATGGGAAGGGGACACTGCGCCGCGGTCCGATAGGATGGGGCGGCGGCCCAGACCGCCTGTTCGCGCCTCAATAACTCGCCATCGCCGCATCCTTGCGGATGCATGGCGATGACGAGGTCGTAGGCATCGCCGAGCCGCGCCGGCATCGTCGCGGTCAGTCCCGTCTCGATCTCGACCCGGACCAGAGGATGGTGCCTGGCAAAGCTCGCCAGCAGCGGCGGAATGACGATGGTGCCGTAATCGTCCATCACGCCGAGACGGACGACGGCGTCGGCCTTGCGTGCGCGGAGCGCCCCGACGGCCTCCGCGTTGAGTGCGAGAATGCGCCGCGCATAAGCGCGCAACTCTTCGCCCGTCGCGCTCGGCACGACCCCAGCCCTGGTGCGCTGAAACAGCTTGGTGCCAAGCCGCTCCTCCAGCCGCCTGATCTGGACGCTCACCGCCGATTGCGTGCGATTGAGCACATCGGCCGCGCGCGTGAACGAACGATGCTCGTCGACCGCGAGAAACGCCTTCAGCAGCTCGGGATCGAGATCGGGTGCGCTCATGACGAAAACTTATCCCAGCATCACGGAAATTCCATTCCCTGTTTCGGCGTGCCTCGTATGCTGCCTTCCGAAGTATCGACGGGAGGAAGCGTGGGCGAAATCTCCGGCGTTCTGGCGGCCGTGCTGTCGAGCGGTCTTGGCGGCACCTCGATCGGCGCCACGCGCTATCTCGTGAGCAACCTCGATCCGCTGGCGATCGGTTCGTTCCGCTTCGGCATCGGCTTTCTCCTGCTGTTACCACTGACGCTGCTGCGCGCAGATCGCTGGCCACTGCGAGGGGACTGGGCCGCCGCAATCGGGCTCGGCATGCTGTTCTTCGCTTTGTTTCCGATCCTGTTCAATGCATCGTTGATCTTCACGACTGCCGCGCGCGGGGCGCTCGCCTTATCCACGCTGCCGCTGTTGTCCCTCGTGATCGGCGCCGCGCTCGGTGCCGAAGCGCTGACCTGGCGAAAATCGATCGGCGTGGTGATTGCGACATTGGGTGTTGCTGTAGCGCTTCTCTCCGACCTGACCTCGGCACCGCCGGGCGCCTGGCGCGGTGACCTCCTGATGATGGCGGCCGCACTGTGCATGGCACTGTATGGTATCTGGTCGAAGCCACTGATCCGGCGCTCCAGCCCGATCGCCTTCACCACCATGAGCATGGCGGCGGGCGCTGCCTGCCTCATCTTGCTCTCCTGGATCCGCGGCAGCTTTGCGCCGGTCGCGGGCTTCGGCGCGCCGCAATGGCTGGCGGCTCTCTATCTCGGTGCATTCGGCGCGGCGCTGACCTTCTATCTCTGGGCTTTCGCGCTGGAGCGGACGACGCCGACGCGTGTCGCGATCTCGGTGACGGTCAACCCGATCACGGCGTCGCTGATCGGCGCTTGGCTGCTGAACGAGCCGTTGCGCTGGAATCTGGCGGCCGGCATCGTCGCGGTGTTTGGCGGGATCTGGATCGCGACGACAACGGGCCGGCGGGCGCCGGCGGCAAGCGCGTCTGCGTCAGGCCAAGCCTGACATCACGCCGGGATCGTTCCCGGATGTTGTGGCAGGCCGTCGTCGAGCTTCAGCCAGGCGGGCTTTTCCGAGACCCAGATGTGCTCTGTCGGCGCAAAGGCATTGCGGTCGTCGAAAACGGAGAGGGCGACGCCCGCCAGCGTGCCGTTGCGCCGCCAGGCGAACAGGCGGGTGCCGCAGCGTTTGCAGAACACGCGGTCGATGTTCTCCGACGACGCATAGCGCTCCGTCTCGCCTTCGACGCTCAGCGCGCGCTGGTCGAACTGCGCGCGGGCGAAGAAGGGCGAGCCCATCGCCTTCTGACAGTTGCGGCAATGGCAGACGCGAACGTTGAGCGGCTCGCCCTCCGCCTTGAACCGGACCGCGCCGCACAGGCATCCGCCTTCCCGGATCATGCTGCCCTCAATAGGTTGCGCGTCCGCCCGAGATGTCGAACACCGCGCCGGTCGAGAAGGCGCAGTCCTCGGACGCGAGCCAGGCCACCATCGCGGCGAGCTCTTCGACCAGCACGAAGCGTCCCTTTGGAATTTTCGACAGCATGAAGTCGATATGCTGCTGCGTCATCTGGTCGAAGATCGCGGTCTTGGCCGCGGCCGGCGTCACCGCGTTGACGAGGATGTCATGCGCGGCGAGCTCCTTGCCGAGCGACTTTGTCAGCGCGATCAGGCCGGCCTTGGACGCCGAATAGTGCGAGGCGTTCGGGTTGCCTTCCTTGCCGGCGATCGAGGCGATGTTCACGATGCGCCCGTATTTCTGCTCGAGCATCGCGGGCACGATCGCCTTGCAGACGATGAAGGGACCGTCGAGGTTGATGCGCAGCACCTTGCGCCATTCATCGAGGTCGGTTTCCCAGACCGGCTTGTTGACGCCGGCGATGCCGGCATTGTTGACGAGGATGTCGATCTTGCCGAACGCGGCGAGCGTCGCATCGCGCGCCTGCTCGACGGCCGCGGTGTCGGTGACGTCGACCTTGAAGACCTTGGTCTCGCCGCCAATCTCTTTCGCCGTCTTCTCGGCCAGCACGGAATCAAAATCCCAGATCGCGACCTTGGCGCCGGAGGCGGTGAGGCGCTCGGTGATAGCGCGGCCAAAACCCTGCGCGCCGCCGGTGACGATGGCGACGCGGCCGTTGAGGTCGATCTTGTTCATGCCGGGTGCCTCTGGGATCAGAGCATGTAGCCGCCGTCGACGACGAGGTCGACGCCGGTGGTGAAGGCGCTCTCGTCGCTGCCGAGATAGACCGCCATGGATGCGATCTCGTCGGCGGTGCCGAGCCGGCCCATCTTCTGGCGGGAGATGAACATCTCCTTGCCTTGCGGCCCCTGCGCGGCGGCGCGGTCGAGCATCGAGGGCGTCTCGACGGTGCCGGGGCAAATCGAGTTACAGCGGATGCCCTTGGTGATGAAATCGAGCGCGACCGCACGCGATAGCAGCGACACTGCCGCCTTCGACGAGCTGTAGACGTAGCGGTTCGCCGGCGGCCTCAAGGCCGCGCAGGAGGAGATGTTGACGATGCTGCCGCCGCCGCCCGCGATCATGTCGGGCAGGAAGGCCCTGATGGTCCGGTGCATCGACTTGACGTTGAGGTCGAACGAGAAATCGAAATCCTCTTCCGAGCATTCCAGGATGGTGCCGTGGTGCACGAAGCCGGCCGCGTTGAGCAGGATGTCGATTTTGCCGATACGCTTGGCGAAGGCGTTGACGTCGGCGGTGTTGCGGACGTCGAGCTTTGCGACCTCGGCGATGCCTTCCTTGGTCAGGCCGGCGATGCCGGCTTCATTGATGTCGGTGGCGATGACGGTTGCGCCTTCACGCGCGAATGCGAGGGCGCATGCGCGCCCGATGCCGGCGGCTGCAGCCGTGACGACGGCGCGTTTGCCCTTGAGGCGGTCTGCCATTTTCTTGTTCTCCTCGATTTCCTCATTGCCGTGACGCCGTAGCCCGGATGGAGCGCCAGCGTAATCCGGGATCCTGCGTTCGCGGATGGTGAACCCGGATTTCGCTACGCTCCATCCGGGCTACGGGTGCCCAGTTCAGTGATTATCCCGCGCCACACCAAAGGTGCCGGCGACGTTCTGGTAGCGCGTGGCGAGCTCCATGCAGGCGCCGGTCGATTGCTGGCCGACGGTGTTGCGATAGATCTCCTGCCACGGCGTCTGGTTCTGCGGATGCTTGAAGCCGCCATTGGCCTTGAGCTCGGCGTGACGCTTCTTCAGCTCCTCGTCCGAGATCAGGATGTTGGCGCTGCCCTTGTTGAGGTCGACGCGGACCTTGTCGCCGGTCTTGAGGACCGCAAGCCCGCCATTGGCGGCAGCTTCCGGCGAGGCGTTCAGGATCGAGGGCGAGCCCGAGGTGCCGGACTGGCGGCCGTCGCCGATGCAGGGCAGGGACAGGATACCGCGTTTGATCAGCGCTGCCGGGGGCTGCATGTTCACGACCTCGGCTCCACCAGGATAGCCGATCGGCCCGGTGCCGCGGATGAACAACACGCAGTGCTCGTCGATATCGAGCGAGGCGTCGTCGATCCGCTCGTGATAGTCCTCCGGACCCTCGAACACGATGGCGCGGCCCTCGAATGCGTTGGGGTCTTTCGGATTGCTGAGATAGCGATCGCGGAATTCCTTGGAGATCACTGAGGTCTTCATGATCGCGGAATCGAACAGATTGCCCTTCAGCACCAGGAAGCCGGCGTCCTTCACCAGCGGCTTGTCGTAGGCCCAGATCACGTCGTTGTCGGGGACCGGCGCGTCCTTGCAGTTCTCGCCGATGCCGCGGCCGTTGACGGTGACGGCGTCCTCATGGATGCGCTTGTGCTTCATCAACTCGCGCACCACCGCAGGCACGCCGCCGGCGCGGTGGAATTCCTCGCCGAGATAGAAGCCGGCCGGCTGCATGTTGACCAGGAGCGGCACGTCATGGCCGACCTTCTGCCAGTCCTCGATGGTGAGCTCGACGCCGATGTGGCGGGCCAGCGCGTTGATGTGGATCGGCGCGTTGGTCGAGCCGCCGATCGCCGAATTGATCACGATGCAGTTCTCGAACGCCTTGCGGGTCAGGATGTCCGAGGGCTTGAGGTCTTCCCAGACCATCTCGACGGCGCGCTTGCCGGTCTCGTAGGCGATCTGGCCGCGCTCGCGGTAGGGCGCGGGGATCGCCGCGCAGCCCGGCAGCGAGAAGCCGAGCGCTTCGGCAAGACCGTTCATGGTCGAGGCGGTGCCCATGGTGTTGCAATGGCCGACCGACGGCGCCGACGAGGCCACGATCTCCATGAACTCTTCATAGTCGATCTCGCCCGCGGCGAGCCGCTCGCGCGACTTCCAGACGATGGTGCCCGAACCGGTGCGCTCGCCGGCATGCCAGCCGTTGAGCATCGGGCCGCCCGACAGCACGATCGCGGGCAGGTTGACGGTCGCAGCCGCCATCATGCAGGCCGGCGTGGTCTTGTCGCAGCCGGTGGTGAGCACGACGCCGTCGAGCGGATAGCCGTAGAGGATCTCGACCAGGCCGAGATAGGCGAGGTTGCGGTCGAGCGCGGCGGTCGGGCGCTTGCCGGTCTCCTGGATCGGATGGGTCGGGAATTCCATCGCAATGCCGCCGGCCTCGCGGATGCCCTCGCGGACGCGGTGGGCCAGCTCGATATGATGGCGGTTGCAGGGAGAGAGGTCGTTGCCGGTCTGGGCGATTCCGATGATCGGCTTGCCGGATTGCAGCTCGGCACGGGTGAGGCCGTAATTGAGGTAGCGCTCCATGTAGAGCGCCGTCATGCCCGGATTATGCGGGTTGTTGAACCATTCCTGGGAACGAAGATGGCGTCGGGAGCCGTTGCCGGCGGGCGCATGCCCATTGGTCGGTTTTTTTGTCATTGGTTTCTCCTGCAATGCAAACGCACTGGCGTCCGTCCTAGGGTGTCGGCTTGTGCGATGCCCAACCGCGCGAATGACGGATCGCTGGCCCGCTGGCGGGTCGTTTCCTCACAAATGCGATACTAGTCATGGCTACTTGGTAACGCTACCATTTTGTTCGCCGCGCCCACGCCCGAGACGGTCGGCCGGCTGTCTGAATGGCGCGGCGACGAGCTTTGCCGCTCGATCACCCGGAAGCCGAGATCGAGCACCGGCTGCTCCGGGCGCCGTCCGTCGATCGCCTCGATCAGCATGGTGGCGGCCGTTTTGCCCATCTCGTAGCGGTTGGTGCGCACGCTGGTAAGGGTGGGGACGGCGGAGGCCATGAATTCGAGGTCGTTGAAGCCGACGATCGCGATCTGCTCGGGGACAGCGATCTCCCGGCGCCGGCATTCGAACAGCACGCCGAGCGCAAGGTCGTCATTGGCGCAGAACACCGCATCGAGATTCGGCTCGCGCGCCAGGAGATCGGTGAACAGCGCGCCGCCCAGCGTCACCGAGGTCGGTGTCGCCGTGGTGACGACGAGGCGCTGCTCGAACAGTGCGGCATCCTTCATCGCCGAGACATATCCGTCCAGCCGCCGCTGCACCCGCGGGTCCATGCGCGCGCCGACGAAGCCGATCTTGCGGCGGCCCTGCTCGAACAGGTGTGCAACCGCTGCGCGGGCTGCATCATAGTGCGAAAAGCCAATCATCATGTCGACCGGGTCGGGGCCGATCTCCATGATCTGCACGATCGGGCAATCGGCGGCCTCCAGCATGGCGCGCGATTCCGTGGTCTGGTCGATGCCGGTGACGATCAGCCCGGCCGGCTTCTGCGCCAGAAACAGTCGCAGCAGCTTCTCTTCCTGGAGGATGCTGTAGCGCGTGTTGGACAGCTGGATCGAGTAACGGCTGCCTTCGGACGCGTCGTAGATGCCGCGCAGCACGTCCGAGAACACGTTGTTGGTGAGGGAGGGGATCAAGACACCGATCACCTCGGTGCGTTGCGAGGCCAGCGCGCGGGCCGCAAGGTTCGGCACATAGCCGAGCTCCTTGGCGGCGCTCTCGACCCGTGTCCGCTTGGCAACCGAGAGGGCCTCCGGATTACGGAAGAAGCGGGACGCCGTAATCGGGCTGACGCCGGCAAGCTCGGCGACTTCCGCCAGCCGGATCTTGCCTGACTTGGTGCGTTTTCGACCCATTTGCTGCTCTTAACACAGTCAGTCCCGCAAACAAAGGAACGTTGACAGCGCTACCAGCAACGACTAACCAAAGACAAATTGCCAAAACCGCACAAACTGCCGACAATGTTGCCCGCTAAGATCGGGCCGAGTTCGGTGAAGTCTGAAAAAACAAGACGGTCGCGGCGCTAGAGGCGCCGTGGACTTTCGAGGAGGGAGCTAGATGTCGTCTGTGCAAATCCGCGACGTGCGGAAATCGTTCGGCAATTTTGAAGTCCTGCACGGCGTGACTGTACCGATTGAGGACGGCCAGTTCGTCGTTCTGGTCGGCCCCTCCGGCTGCGGCAAGTCGACGCTTCTGCGCATGCTCGCCGGTCTCGAGAACATCACCTCCGGCACGATCTCGATCGGCGACCGCGTCGTCAACAATGTCCAGCCCAAGGAGCGGGACATTGCGATGGTGTTCCAGAACTACGCGCTCTATCCGCACATGAGTGTCGCCGACAACATGGGCTTCTCGCTGAAGCTGCGGAATGCGGGTGCCGACGAGATTAACAAGCGCGTCAAGCGCGCCGCCGAGATCCTCGCGCTGTCGCCGCTGCTCGATCGCTATCCGCGCCAGCTCTCCGGCGGCCAGCGTCAGCGCGTCGCGATGGGCCGCGCCATCGTGCGCGACCCGCAGGTCTTCCTGTTCGACGAGCCCTTGTCCAACCTCGACGCCAAGCTGCGCGTCGCCATGCGCACCGAGATCAAGGAGCTGCACCAGCGGCTGAAGACGACGACCGTCTACGTCACCCACGACCAGATCGAAGCCATGACCATGGCCGACAAGATCGTCGTCATGCATGACGGCATCGTCGAGCAGATGGGCACGCCGCTCGAGCTCTATGACAAGCCCGACAACCAGTTCGTTGCCGGCTTCATCGGCTCGCCCGCGATGAACTTCCTGAAGGGGCATGTGCGCGTCAACGGCGTTGCGACCTTCGAGGGACCGAACGGCGTCAAGCTGCCGCTCAAGACCGCGCCCGCGGCGTCCGACGGCCGTCCCGCAGTCTACGGCGTGCGGCCCGAACATTTCACCATTGCCGACGACGGCGCCGAAGCCGAGATCATCGTGGTCGAGCCGACCGGCTCGGAGACGCAGGTGTTTGCCAAGATCGGCGGCGAGCAGGTCGTCGCGGTCTTCCGCGAACGCCACCAGTTCAACCCGGGCGACAAGGTCCGGCTGAAGCCGGACCCGTCACTGGTGCATCTGTTCGATGAGGCGACGGGAAAGCGCCTGAACGCGTAGCGTAAGTTTAAGTCAAGACAATAAAAAGCATCACAGGGAGGACGACATGCAAGACTTTACCCGCCGGACTCTGCTTCAAGGCGGAACGGCACTGGCTGCGACCGGCATGCTGACCGGGCCGGCACTGTTCGATTTCGCCAAGGCCTGGGCGCAGAGCGCGCCCTGGAAGGCGGAGCCTGGCGCCAAGCTGACCGTGATGCGGTGGAAGCGCTTCGTGCCGGCTGAGGACGATGCGTTCAACGCGATGGTCGCGGCGTTCAAGGCTGCCACCGGCACCGAGATGAACGTGTTCAGCGAATCCTTCGAGGACGTGCAGCCGAAGGCTTCGGTTGCGGCCAATACCGGCTCAGGGCTCGATCTCGCCTGGGGCCTGCACACGCTGCCGCAGCTGTTCCCCACCAAAGTGCTGAAGATGAACGACGTCGCCGATTATCTCGGCAAGAAATACGGCGGCTGGACCGATGCGGCCGCCAAGACCTGCAAGCAGGGCAACGACTGGCTCGGTATTCCCGTCGCCACCAACGGCGGTTACATGACGTACCGCAAGTCGGCGCTCGACAAGGCGGGGTTCAAGGAATTCCCGAAGGACTTCCCCAGCTTCCTCGAGATGTGCAAGGCGCTGAAGGCGAACAACACGCCGGCCGGCTTCGCTCTCGGGCACGCCTCGGGCGACGGCAATTCGTGGCTGCACTGGGTGCTGTGGGGCCACGGCGCCTACACGGTCGACCAGAACGACAAGATCATCATCAATTCGCCGGAGACGGCAAAGGCGCTTGAATATTGCAAGTCGCTGTACGATGCCTTCATCCCGGGCACCGCGTCCTGGAACGATTCCTCCAACAACAAGGCGTTCCTCGCCGGCGAGCTCTATTGCACGGCGAACGGCATCTCGATCTACGTCGCCGCCAAGACCGATGCGAGCAAGAAGGAGCTCGCCGAGGACACCTATCACGCGCTCTGGCCGGTCGGGCCGGTGGGCAAGCCGACCGAGCTGCAGCTTGCGCTGCCGATCCTCGCCTTCAACTTCACCAAATATCCGAATGCGGCGAAGGCCTTCGTCGCCTTCATGCTGGAGAAGGAGAACTACGAGAAGTGGCTGGACGGCGCGCAGGGCTATCTGACGCAGACCTTGAACGCTTATGAGTCGGCGCCGATCTGGACGGCGGATCCCAAGAATGCCGTGTTCTCGCAGGCCTCCAAGCGCACTTTGCCGGCGGCCGGTATCGGTTCGGTCGGCGAAAAGGCGGCGACGGCCATCGCCGACTTCATCGTCGTCGACATGTTCGCCAACTACTGCACCGGCACCAAGGATGCGAAGGGCGCGATGGCGGAAGCCGAGCGCCAGCTGAAGCGCATCTACCGCTGAGCGTCACGGGGCGGGCGGCCATTCGGCCGCCCGCTCGTCAACATTTCGATCAGGGATATCGGGCATGGCTGATGTCGCAATTCCCCGGGCCAAGCCTCAGATGAGCGAGGACAGCGCCTGGACCCAGCTCAAACACAATCGCAACTGGCTCGGCTTCTGGTTCATGGTGCCGGCCATGGCCTTCCTGATCTTTTTCCTGGCTTATCCGCTGGGCCTAGGCATCTGGTTGTCCTTCACCGACACCCGCATCGGCAGGGTCGGGCATTTCGTCGCTACCGAGAACTATGAGTGGCTGTGGGACGATTCCATCTTTTGGCTGTCGGTGTTCAACACGCTGCTCTACACCTTCGTCGCCAGCGCCCTCAAATTCGCGATCGGGCTTTATCTCGCGTTGCTGCTGAACGAGAACATGCCGTTCAAGGCGATGCTGCGCGCGATGGTCCTGATCCCCTTCATCGTGCCGACGGTGCTCTCGGCGCTGGCGTTCTGGTGGATCTTCGATTCGCAATTCTCCATCATCTCCTGGTCGCTGAGGCATCTCGGCCTGATCGACCAGAACATCAACTTCCTCGGCGACACGACCTGGGCACGCATTTGCGTGATCTTCGCCAATATCTGGCGCGGCGTGCCGTTCGTCGCGATCACGCTGCTGGCCGGCCTGCAGACGGTGTCGCCCTCGCTCTATGAAGCCGCAACGCTCGACGGCGCCACGCGCTGGCAGAATTTCCGCTTCATCACCTATCCGCTGCTGACGCCGATCATCGCCGTCGTGATGACCTTCTCGGTGCTGTTCACCTTCACCGACTTCCAGCTGATCTGGGCGATGACGCGCGGCGGACCGGTTAACGCCACCCATCTGATGGCGACGCTGTCCTACCAGCGCGCGATCATCGCCGGGCAGCTGGGCGAGGGCGCCGCGATCTCGAGCGCCATGATCCCGTTCCTGCTCGCCGCAATCATGGTCTCGTGGTTCGGCCTCCAGCGCAGGAAATGGCAGCAGGGAGAGAACAATGACTGATCTGCCCACCAGGTCCGTTGATCTCAAGGCCGTGCTATCGGGATCCTCTCCGACGGTGGCGAAGGACGATCACAGCGAGGGCATGAGCTATCTGCAGTCGGTGCCGCGCCGGATGGTGACGCTGTACCTGCCGCTCGCGATCATCGTCATCGTTCTGCTGTTCCCGTTCTACTGGATGGCGCTGACCTCGGTGAAGCCGGACGAGCAATTGCTCGATCTCGACAGGTACAACCCGTTCTGGACCTGGAATCCGACCTTCAAGCATTTCCACAAGCTGCTGTTCGAGAGCTACTACCCGTACTGGCTCTGGAACACGATGTACGTGGCCGTCTGCGCGACGGTGCTTTCGATCATCGCGTCGGTGCTGGCTGCCTACGCCATCGTGCGCTTGCGCTACAAGGGCGCCAATCTCGTCGGCGGGCTGATCTTCCTTGCTTATCTGGTGCCGCCGTCGATCCTGTTCATCCCGCTCGCCACCGTCGTGTTCCAGTACGGGCTGTTCGACTCGCCGCTGGCGTTGATCCTGACCTATCCGACCATCCTGATCCCGTTCTCGACCTGGCTGCTGATGGGCTATTTCAAGACCATCCCGTTCGAGCTCGAGGAATGCGCGTTGATCGACGGGGCGAGCCGCTGGCAGATCCTGGTCAAGATCGTTCTGCCGCTCGCAATCCCCGGCCTGATCTCGGCCTTCATCTTCTGCTTCACGCTATGCTGGAACGAGTTCATCTACGCGTTGACCTTCCTGCAGTCGACCAGCAACAAGACGGTGCCGGTCGCGATCGTCAACGAGTTCGTGGACGGTGACATCTACCGCTGGGGTTCGCTGATGGCCGGAGCCTTGGCCGGCTCGCTGCCGCTCGTCATCCTTTACGCCTTCTTCGTGGAGCATTATGTGTCCGCGATGACCGGCGCCGTGAAGGAATAATCGCGGGGTCTGCCACGGAGCGCGCCGGAGGCTGCGCGCTCCGGCCAATAACCAAGGAGTTAAGCTCTTGCACGTTCTGGTTCTGGGCGCCGCCGGCATGGTCGGCCGCAAATTGTGTGAACGGCTGTTGCGTGACGGCCGGCTCGGCAAGAGCGACATCACCAAGCTCACCATGCATGACGTGGTCGAGCCGAAGAAGCCCGAGAAGGCTGGTTTCCCCGTCGAGACGGTGTCGGGCGATTTCGCCGTGCCGGGCGCTGCCGAAAAGCTGATCGCCGGCCGCCCGGACGTGATCTTCCATCTCGCCGCGATCGTCTCGGGCGAGGCCGAGCTCGATTTCGACAAGGGTTACCGCATCAATCTCGATGGCACGCGAATGCTGCTCGATGCCATTCGGTTGGTCGGTGGCGGCTACAAGCCGCGCGTGGTGTTCACGTCCTCGATCGCGGTGTTCGGCGCGCCGTTCCCGGATGCGATCGGCGACGAGTTCTTCCACACCCCGCTGCTCAGCTACGGCGCTCAGAAGGCGATCGGCGAATTGCTGCTGGCCGACTATTCGCGCCGCGGCTTCCTCGACGGCATCGGCATCCGGCTGCCGACCATCTGCATCCGGCCCGGCCTGCCCAACAAGGCGGCATCCGGCTTCTTCTCCAATATCCTGCGCGAGCCGCTGGCCGGCAAGGAAGCGGTGCTCCCGGTTTCCGAGGATGTCCGCCACTGGCACGCCACGCCGCGCTCGGCGGTCGGATTCCTGCTGCACGCCGGCACCATGGATCTCGCCGCGGTGGGCCCGCGCCGCAATCTGACCATGCCGGGCCTGTCGGCGACGGTCGGCGAGCAGATCGCCGCGTTGAAGCGGGTTGCGGGCGAGAAGGTCGCGGCGCGCATCAAGCGCGAGCCTGATCCCTTCATCGTCGGCATCGTCGGCGGCTGGCCGCGCAATTTCAATGCGAAGCGGTCGCTCGAGCTCGGCTTCACCACTGCCGAGAAGACCTTCGACGACATCATCCGCATTCACATCGAAGACGAGCTCGGCGGCAACTTCGTCGCATGATCTCTGACTGAGCGGGCCCTGGTGATGGCGAGCGTTGCTTGCATCGGCGAGTGCATGGTCGAGCTCAGGCAGGCGCAAGGCGGCGCGTCTGCCGGGCAAGGGCAGGGCGGCGGGCTGTATTCGCGCGGCTTCGGCGGTGATACCCTCAACACCGCCGTCTATCTGGCGCGGCTCGAGGTCAAGGTCGATTATTTCACCGCGCTCGGCGATGACGGCCTCAGCGACGAGATGATCGCGGCCTGGAACGCGGAGAATGTCGGCACGAGGCGTGTCGTGCGGCTGGCCGGCAAGCTGCCCGGCCTCTACATGATCCAGCTGGATGCGAAGGGCGAGCGCCAGTTCTTTCACTGGCGCGACAGCGCGGCGGCGCGGCAGCTGATGAGCCTGCCAGAGACCGATGAACTCCTCAACTCGCTGATGAGCTACGACATCGTCTATCTCTCCGCGATCACGCTCTCGATCTACGATGCGCCCGGCCGCGAGCGCCTGTTCGCTGCAATCAAGCGCGCACGCCTGCTCGGCACCCGCTTCGTGTTCGACACCAATTTTCGCGCGCGGGGGTGGCCGGACCGCGACGTCGCGCGCGAGGTATTTGCGGCTGCTTTCACCGCCGCCGACATCGTGCTGACCTCCACCGAGGATCTGCTCGCGCTCTATCCCGGCGAGAGCAACGATCAGCTGATGGCACGTATCCCGACGCCCGAGCTGGTGTTCCGGCTCGCCGAGCCCGTGAGCCTGCTGCGCTTCCCCGGCGGAACGAGCGAGGTCCGTGCCGAACCCATGACCAGCCCCGTCGTCGACACCACGGCGGCCGGAGACAGCTTTGCCGCGGCCTATATCGCGGCCCGGCTCGCCGGTTCCGATCCGGTCGAGGCCGCCCGGGCCGGGCATCGCCTCGCCAGCCTCGTGATCTGCTATTCCGGCGCCATTATTCCGGGCTATGCCATGCCGCCGAAGAAACGACACCGGCCGGCGACCTCCCGCCAGGCGACCAAGTAGAAGCGACCAAGTAAAGATCGAGACCTATGACCACGACTGCCCAACAGAACCATCTCGCCGCGCTGTTCAAGGCGGCGACCGTCATTCCCGTGCTCACCATCGAGCGCATCCAGGATGCCGTGCCGTTGGCGCGCGCGCTGGTCGCCGGCGGCGTCCGCACGCTGGAGGTGACCATGCGCACCCCGGTTGCGATCGAGGCGGCGCGGGCGATGATGGCCGAAGTGCCGGAGGCGGTCGTCGGCATCGGCACGATCCTCAATCCCACCGACTTCACCCGTGTCGAGAAGCTCGGCGTCGCCTTCGGCATCAGCCCGGGCCTGACCCCCGATCTCCTGAAGGCCGCAGCCCACAGCTCGCTGCCGTTCGCGCCGGGCATCGCCACGGCGTCCGAACTGATGCTGGCGCTTTCGCACGGCCTCGACGTTGCAAAATTCTTCCCGGCCGAGCAAGCCGGCGGCATCAAGGGCCTGCGTTCGCTCGCCGGCCCGTTCCCGAACGTGCGGTTCTGCCCGACGGGCGGCATCGGTGAGGCCAATGCGGCGAGCTGGCTCGCCGAGCCCAACGTGGTCGCAGTCGGCGGTTCCTGGCTGTGCCCGACGGCCGAGATCAAGGCCGGGAACTGGGCCGGCATAACTGCCATCTGCCAGCGCACCCTCAAGGCCCTGAAACCCGCGTGAAGTCTTGCCATCCCTGCGCTAAGACTTAGCTCAGGAAGAGAGACCTCAGGGAGACATGACCATGACCGCCAGCATCGTCGGATGGGCGCATACGCCGTTCGGCAAGTTCGACACCGAAACCGTCGAAAGCCTCGTCACCCGCGTCGCCAATGAGGCGATGGCCGATGCCGGCATTTCGGCCGGCGATGTCGACGAGATCGTGCTCGGCCATTTCAACGCGGGCTTCTCGCCGCAGGATTTTACCGCCTCGCTGGTGCTCCAGGCCGACCCGAAGCTGCGCTTCAAGCCGGCGACCCGGGTCGAGAACGCCTGCGCCACCGGTTCTGCCGCCGTGCACCAGGGCCTGCGCGCGATTGCCGCAGGCGCCGCCAAGATCGTCCTGGTCGTCGGCGTCGAGCAGATGACGCGCACCCCGGGGCCCGAGATCGGCAAGAACCTGCTGAAGGCATCCTACCTGCCCGAGGACGGTGACACCGTCGGCGGCTTTGCCGGCGTGTTCGGCAAGATCGCCAGCTCCTACTTCCAGAAATACGGCGACCAGTCCGACGCGCTGGCGCTGATCGCGGCCAAGAACCACAAGAACGGCGTCGCCAATCCCTTCGCCCAGATGCGCAAGGATTTCGGCTTCGACTTTTGCCGCGCCGAGAGCGAGAAGAATCCCTACGTCGCCGGCCCCCTGAAGCGCACCGACTGCTCGCTGGTCTCCGACGGCGCCGCCGCGCTGGTGCTGGCCGACGCCGAGACCGCCAAGGGCATGGCCAAGTCGATCGGCTTCCGCGCCACCGCGCACGCCCAGGACTTCCTGCCCATGAGCAAGCGCGACATCCTCCAGTTCGAGGGCTGCACCGTCGCCTGGCAGCGCGCGCTGGAAAAGGCGGGGGTCACGCTGTCCGATCTCTCCTTCGTCGAGACCCATGACTGCTTCACCGTGGCCGAGCTGATCGAATACGAAGCGATGGGCCTGACGCCGCGGGGGCAGGGCGCCCGCGCCATCAAGGAAGGCTGGACGCTGAAGGACGGCAAGCTGCCGGTCAATCCGTCCGGCGGCCTCAAGGCCAAGGGCCATCCGATCGGCGCCACCGGCGTCTCCATGCACGTGATGACCGCGATGCAGCTCGCAGGCCAGGCGCCCGAGGGCATGCAGCTCAAGAACGCCAAGCTCGGCGGCATCTTCAACATGGGCGGCGCCGCTGTCGCCAACTACGTCTCGGTGCTGGAGCCGCTGAAGTAGGCTCTCGTAGGGTGGGCAAAGGCGCGAAGGCGCCGTGCCCATCATCTTCCTTGCGTTAGATCATGGTGGGCCCGCTTCGCCTGGCCCACCCTATGGCTCCTGATTGATTGGCGGAAGAGCATCATGAGCACTGACTACGAAGACTCGCTGTCGATGGACGCACTCAACGGTCGAATTGCGATCCTCGAGGACAATATACGGCAGCTCATCGAGCAGGCCGCGGCCGCTTCAGGCGAGCAGAACGAGTCGCGCATCGCCGACCGGATCAACCAGCAGAACGAAGAGCTCGACCGGCTCCTCAAGATCCGCGAATCCCGCCAGAAGAAATAGCCGCCGATATCACCGCGCGGCGCATGCGGCCATACGCCGGCCGCCCTTGTGCGCGCGGCTTTGCTGCCTTTAGCTGGACCGAAATCGCGGGGCCGCGCCTGGCCCCCGCGCAATCGGGAGCGAATGATGGGGCCGCTGAAGGGCATCAAGGTCATCGACATGACCACCGTGCTGATGGGGCCTTATGCGACCCAGATGCTCGGCGATTACGGCGCCGACGTCATCAAGGTGGAATCGCTCGATGGCGACGTCACCCGCCTGATCGGCCCGATGCGCCACGCCGGCATGGGCCCGGTGTTCCTCAACACCAACCGCAGCAAGCGCTCGATCTGCCTCGATCTGAAAAAGCCGGCGGGCCGCGAGGCCGTGTTGCGACTGCTGAAGGACGCCGACGTTCTCGTCTACAACGTCCGCCCGCAGGCGATGGCGCGGCTTCAGCTCGGCTACGACGTCGTCTCGAAAATCAACCCGCGCCTCGTCTATGCCGGCGTGTTCGGCTTTGGCCAGGATGGCCCGTATGCCGCAAAGCCCGCCTATGACGATCTGATCCAGGGCGCCACCGCGCTGCCGGCGCTGATGGCGCAGACCGGGGACGGCGTGCCGCGCTATGTGCCGAACGCGCTGGTCGACCGTATCGTCGGCCTTACCGCCGTCGGCGCGATCTGCGCCAGTCTCGTGCATCGCGACCGCACCGGACGCGGCCAGCGGGTCGATATCCCGATGTTCGAGACCATGGCCGGCTTCGTCATGGGCGATCACATGGGCGGTCTCACCTATGAGCCGCCGCTCGACAAGGGCGGCTATGCCCGCCACCTCTCGCGCGACCGCAGGCCCTACAAGACCTCGGACGGCTATCTCAGCGTCATCGTCTACAACGACAAGCAGTGGGACAATTTCTTCAAGGCGACCGCGCGCGACGACCTCCGCGCCGATCCCAGATTTGCGACCTTCGCCGGCCGTGCCGCCAATATCGATGTGGTCTATGCCGAGCTCGCGCGCATCTTCGAGACGCGCACGACCGCCGAATGGATCGAGCTGCTGACCAAGGCCGATGTCCCCGTGATGCCGATGCACGACCTCGCCTCGATCCTGCACGACGAGCATCTGGCGGCGACGAATTTCTTCCCCGTCGTGACCCATCCGACCGAGGGGCCGATCCGCAGCATGAAGGTGACGGCGACCTGGTCGGAGACGGAGGCCGAGCCGGTGCGGCTGGCCCCGCGGCTCAACGAGCACGGCGCGGAGATTCTTCGCGGGATCGGATACTCCGCCGACGACATCGCCGCCATGGTGCGAGACGGTGTTACGCGGTCGGTGCCGGAGTAGGGGAGGCACCATGAGCTTCATCACCGGCGTCGGCCTCACGCCCTTCGGCAAGCACGAAGGCTCGTCCTCGCTCGACCTGATGAGCCAGGCGGCACAAGCCGCGCTCGACGATGCCGGGCTGACGCGTGCGGACATCGACGGCATCCTCTGCGGCTATTCCACCGTCTCGCCGCACATCATGCTGGCGACCGTGTTCGCCGAGCACTTTGGCATCCGCCCCGCTTACGCCCACGCCGTGCAGGTCGGCGGCGCCACGGGGCTGGCGATGACGATGCTGGCGCATCACCTCGTCACCTCGGGCGTCGCGCGCAACGTGCTCGTCGTCGCCGGCGAGAACCGGCTCACCGGGCAGAGCCGTGATGCCTCGATCCAGGCGCTGGCGCAGGTCGGCCATCCCGACTACGAGGTGCCGCTGGGGCCGACCATTCCCGCCTATTACGGCCTCGTCGCCAGCAGGTACATGCACGAATATGGCGTGACCGAAGAGGATCTCGCCGAATTCGCGGTGCTGATGCGCGCCCACGCCTGCACCCATCCCGGTGCGCAATTCCACGACCCCATTACCGTCGCCGACGTCATGGCCTCGAAGCCGGTGGCGATGCCGCTCAAGCTGCTCGACTGCTGCCCGGTGTCCGACGGCGGCGCCGCCTTCGTCATCAGCCGCGAGCGGACCGGGGAGGCGGGCGTGCGCATCCGCGGCTGCGCGCAGGCGCATACCCATCAGCATGTCACGGCCGCGCCCGCGCTCAGTGAACTCGGCGCCGAGATCTCCATCGCCCGCGCCAAGAAGGCCACGGGCCTTGCGATCTCCGACGTGCGCTACGCCGCGATCTACGACAGTTTTACCATCACACTCGCGATGCTGCTGGAAGACCTCGGCCTTGCCGGCCGCGGTGAGGCCGCAGCCCGCGTGCGATCAGGCCATTTCAGCCGCGACGGCGCGATGCCGCTGAACACACATGGCGGCCTGCTCAGTTACGGCCATTGCGGCGTCGGCGGCGCCATGGCGCATCTGGTCGAGGCGCATTTGCAGATGACGGGGCGGGCGGCGAGCCGCCAGGTGCGCGACGCCTCGATTGCGCTGCTCCATGGCGACGGCGGCGTGCTGTCGTCGCATGTGAGCATGTTCCTGGAGCGAGTGCGATGAGCGGGCGTCTGGCAGACTGGACCAAGGGCGAAGCGGCCATCACCTTTCAGACCTGCAACTCATGCGGGCATGTGCAGTATTTCCACCGCGCCTTCTGCGCGGCTTGTGGCGAATCGGATCCGCACGAACAGCGCGCCAGCGGCAAGGGCAGGGTCTATGCCACCTCGCTGGTCTGCCGCGCCGCCACACCCGAGACGCGCGCACACGTGCCCTACAACATCCTGCTGGTCGATTGCGCCGAGGGCTTTCGCATGATGGCGCATGGCGACAACGGACTCGCCATCGGCGACTCGGTCGTTGCGAGCTTCAAACCGTTCGCCGGGGAGCTCGTGCCGTTCTTCACGAAGGAAATGTAACGGGATTCGTCATTCGGGGGCGGTCATGGACCGAGCCTGGAACGGGTATTCTGGGCCTGGCCTGTGCGAGGGGCCACCCCGGAATGACGAAAACTCTAAAACTCCAACTAACGCCCGTAGAACAAGATGCTGGCGATGACGAGCATCGCCGTCACCGCCAGCATATGCGCGAGCGCTCCCGAGGCCGCCCCCTTGGTGGCTTCCTTCATGCCTTTTTCTCCCTAGACTTGGGCGTGACTCATCGTTGTGCGGCTAGCGCACCCGATGGCCAATTGTTTGACTCGGAACACCCCATTTGCGAGTACTCACCGCGATTTGTCCCCACGCGGCGAATATCGACTGTGTCAGGGTCGATCAGCAATGCGGCGGCAATTTGACTCGATAATGTTGCTCCTGCGTCCTCGCGCGAATAGAGTCTTTGGGAACTTGCGCGGACGACGACAAAAAGCATCAAAAAATCAGGGAAAACTTCAGGAAAATCATGGCCCGCATCAGCTACAGCGACCCGTCCAAGGCATCCGACCGCACCCGCGAAATTCTCGACAAGAACCGCAACGCCAACATCTTCCGCATGATGGCGCACTCGCCGAGCTATTTCGAGCAGTACTGCCGCTTGGGGGGCGCCATCCGTCACAAGGGCGAGCTCGATCCGGTCGTGCGCGAGCTTGCGATCACCCGCACCGGAATCTTGTGCGAGGCGCCGTACGAGATCGTCGCGCACAAGCGGATCGGCAAGAATGTCGGCGTCACCGACGCGCAGAACGAGGCGCTCGAAAACTGGCAGGCGGCGACGTGCTTCAACGAGGTGCAGCGCGCCGCGCTCGCCTTCACCGACGAGATCGTGAAGCTCAGGAAGCCGACGGATGCGACCTTCAAGGCGATCGCAGCGAAGCTGACGCCGGCCGCGCTGGTCGAGCTCCAGCTCTCGGTCGGCTTCTACATCATGACCTCGAAATTCCTGGAGACGTTCGAGATCGATCTCCAGCCCGTTACCGAAGTGGTGGGCTGATCGAAGCACCGCGGCGAGGGATGCCAATGACGATCGATGAATATGCGGTTTGGGCCGCGAGCGTTGCGAAAGTCGATGAACATCCGTCCAACGAGCGGCTGTCCTATCTCGGTCTCGGCCTCGCAGGTGAAGCCGGCGAGGTCGCCGAGCACATCAAGAAGCTGTTGCGCGATGACTGGCTCGACAAGGCTGGCCTCGTCGATGAGCTCGGCGACGTCATCTATTACTGGGCCTGCCTCTGCGCGACGACCGGCCAGAAACCGTCCGAGCTGCTCGAAAGGAGCGCGGCAAAGATCAAGCGGCGGCTGAGCGAGGCGGCGAGCCGGTAGGCTCGCTCACGTCGACGTCAAAATATCCACCTTCGCGTTCGCCACGATCAGGCGATCGGCGAGGAGCTGGGCGAGATTGCGCATGATGCGCTCGCTGGCGTGCGGGTGCTGCTGGCGGAAGCGTTCGAATTCCTGCAGCGGAGCCTCATAGGCGGTCGCCGCCATGTCGGCGAAGACGTCGGCCGAGCGCGTGGACTCCAGCAGCGCCATCTCGCCGAACGCCATGCCCGCGGTCAGCGTCGCGAGCCGCACGCCGTCAGGCAGCGTGACGTGCACGGCGCCGCTGCGCAGGAAGAACAGGGAATCGGTGCGATCGCCGGTGGTGAGAATCTTGGCGCCGGACTGATAGGTGCGGATGGTGCAGATCGAGGCGAGATCCGCCAGCTCGTCCTCGCCGAGGCCCTCGAGCAGCGGCTGCTCGGCAAGCTCGGTGGTCTCATGAAAGTCGATCGAGCCGCCGTAGCGGTAGACGATCTGGTCTTCGGCCCATTCGATCGCGGTGTCGAGCAGGTAGAAGTCGCGGACGTTCTTCAGCTCGGCCGTCCATTCCCGCAACGTGTCCCACTCCCTGGATGCGCGCCTGACGCCCGACAGCACCACCGTGACATTCAGTGCGGCGAGCTCCGCGAACGCTTCGGCGACAAGCCGCGCGCCGGCGCGCGTGGTGGAGGTGACGCGGTGCAGATCGAAGATCACGAATTGGGGGCGGGGCCGGGCAGCGAGCCGCCGGGAGACGTAGTCGACCGCGGACAGCGACAGCGTGCCGACCAGCTCGATGATCCGCACTTCCTGCTCATGCGCGGCGAGAATCTCGCGCTCCTGCGGCCGGCGCACGCGGCGTGACGGGCTCTTGCCGATATCGTAGTCGGCGATGACGGCGTTGCGGGCATCGTCGCTGCGGTTGAGCATGTGCAGATCGTAGTGCGAGGACAGCGCCTCGCAGACCTTGATGCCGCGCACGCTGTTGCCGTGCTTGTCGAGTTTCGGCGAATAGCTGCCGAGCCCGAGGCGGGCGGGGAGCGCGGCGAGGATGCCGCCACCGACGCCGCTCTTGGCGGGAATGCCGATCCGGTAGATCCATTCGCCGGCATAGTCGTACATGCCCGAGGAGGTCATCACCGACAGCGTGCGGGAGATGGCGTAAGGCGTCAGCACCTGCTCGCCCGTGACCGGATTGACTCCGCGATTGGCGAGGGTCGCCGCCATCACCGCGATGTCCCGCGCGGTGACCAGCACCGCGCATTGCCGGAAATAGACGTCGAGCACGGCTGCAACGTTGTCGGAGATCACCGCGTTGGTCTTGAGCAGATAACCGATCGCGCGGTTGCGGTCGCCGGTCTGGCTCTCCGAGCCGTAGACGGCCTCGTCGACGGCGAGATCGCGGCCCGCGAAGCGGCTCAGCGCGAGCCGAATCTGCTCGAAGGCATCTGCGCCCTTGCTGTCGTAAATCAGCCCGGTGCAGGCGATCGCGCCGGCATTGACCATCGGGTTGAACGGGTGGTTCTCGGAATTAAGCCGGATCGAGTTGAAGGGATCGCCCGACGGTTCGACGCCGATCGCGCTCTCGACGCGGCCTGCGCCCAGAAGGTCCAGCGCCAGCGCGAACACGAACGGTTTTGACATCGACTGGATGGTGAAGGGCACCCTGGAGTCGCCGACCTCGTAGACGTGGCCATCCAGTGTCGCGAGGCTGATGCCAAAATAGGCAGGATCAGCCTTGCTCAGCTCGGGAATGTAGTTGGCGACGCTGCCCGAGGTTTCGGCGGAGAATTCGTTGAGGCAATTGTCCAGAAACCGCAGCAAGGGCGGCTTCGAGCGGGTCCAGGCGGCGGCGAGAGGCGAGAGCGGGGTCATCGCCTCTCTTGTGCAACGCAATCAGGGCACGCGCAACCCGTTCGGAACCACGGTCTGCCGCCGGACCAGCAGGAGGGCGAGCAACGCCGTGGGCACAAGGATGGCAAGGCCCAGCAGCGTCACCTGCATCTGCGACAGCGGCATGATCCCGCCGCCCGGTGTCGCCACCACGAAGCCGCCGATCACCAGCAGCACGCGGATCGGCCATTCCAGCGCGCCGGCGCGGCGGAGGTCACCGACGAAGGGCTGATAGCCCTGGATGCCACCGCAGATGAACAGCGTGCCGAACGCCGCAAGTCCCATCAGGCCGAGACCGGCGAGATACGGGCTCGGCCCTTGCAGCACCAGCGCCGGATTGAGCACGAAGAAGAACGGGATGAAATAGATGATGCTGCCGACCCACATCGATTCCCAGCCCGTCTTCATCGCCGGCGAGCCGGCAATGCCGGCGGCCGCGAAGGACGCGATCGCGACCGGCGGGGTGATCGACGACAGCATGCCCCAATAGAAGATGAACATGTGCACGGCCATCTTGTTCAGCCCGAGCTTCTCCAGCGCGGGCGCGACCAGGATGGCGAGGAAGATGTAGCAGGCCGTCGTCGTCAGCCCGAGGCCGAGGATGAGGCTGGTGAGCGCACACATGCCGAGCAGCAGGAAGGGATTGTCTCCGGCAATATGCAGGAGGTCGTTGGCGAGGCTCGACACCACGCCTGTCATCGAGAACGCGCCGATCAGGAGACCGCAGCCGGCGAGGATGCCGACCAGCTCGACGAAGGTGCGGCCGTTGACCTCCAGGAATTTGCCGATCGTCGCAAAGGTCCAGCGCGTGTCCTTGGAGAAGAACTGGTTGAGCACCAGCAGCAGCGCGGTCGCGTAGAATGGCGCATGGCTCTCGCGCTTGAAGTAGAGCAGCATCACGATCAGCAGGGCGATGACGAAGACGTAGTACCAGCCGTCCTTGATCGTATCCATGATCCGCGGCAGCTCGGCGCGCGGAATTCCCTTCAGCCCGTGGCGCGCGGCGTAGGAGTCGACCTGCATGAACAGGCCGACATAATAAAGCACGGCCGGGATGATCGCGGCGACCGCGACCTCGGCGTAGCTGACATTGAGGAACTGCGCGATCACGAAGGCGGTCGCGCCCATCACCGGCGGCGCCAGCACCGCACCGGTCGAGGCGCAGGCCTCGATCGCGCCGGCATAGGAGGCGCGAAAGCCGCTCTTCTTCATCACGGGAATGGTCATGGTGCCGGCGGTCAGCACGTTGGAGATAATCGAGCCCGACATCATGCCGAGCAGGCCGCTGGCGAAGATGCAGACCTTGGCCGCGCCGCCGCGGAAGGTGCCGCACAGCGCGAAGGCAAGGTTGATGAAGAATTTTCCGGCGCCGGTCATCATCAGCGCGGTGCCGAACACGAGGAAGCCGATCACGGTGTCGGCGAAGGCCTGGATCGGAATGCCGAGCAGGCTCTCGCCCGACAGCACGTGATAGGCGGTCGCCTGCTCCAGCGTCGATTGCGTGCCGCGGAACGGGCCGAGCCAGCTGGATTCGGCGAATAGCGGATAGACCGTGAAGGGGAGCACGCTCAACAGCAGGCTCCAGCCGCCGGTGCGCCGCAACGCCTCCATCAGCATCGCCCACATCACGAGCCCCGCCGCGATCACGTTGTTCGGCGCGCCGCCGAACTCCCAGCCGGCCTCCGCCGCCTTGCGCACGTTCGACATCAGCAGCAGCGCTGCGGCGAAAGTCGCGACGAACAAGACGAGGTCGTACCAGGGGATCCGGTCGAGCGGCGCGCGCTCCGTGCCGGGAAAGATCAGGAAGGTGAAGGGCAGCATCAACGCGATCAGGAGATAGAAATACTCCGTGTTGAGCTGGGTGTAGCCGATGAAGAAGCGCAGCGAGAACTGCTGGTTGATGCAGAGCAGGATCGTCGCCGCGGTCGCTGCGACCAGCGTCCAGCGCCAGGCGCCGCGCAAGGTGCGCACGCGCGTGACTTCGGCCTCCTGCATGTTGCCGGCCGCGCCATGGGGATCGTCGAACACGATCCGCTTGGTCTCGTCTTGCGGGGCAGTGGAGGTGGAAACAGAAGACATCGTCGATCCCGCGTGTGGGCTGGTAACTAACTAAGCGAATGGCCGTTGGTTGAATCGATCAAGCCGCGGGCTCCTCAACCTCTCCCGCTTGCGGGAGAGGTCGGCGCGCAGCGCCGGGTGAGGGCTGTCTCCTCTGGGGGAATCCCACTGCGGAGATACCCTCTCCCCAACCCTCTCCCGCAAGCGGGAGAGGGAGCGCACTTCTCGCGCGGCGGCCATCAAGCCCAACAACATCGTGCGCTAATCCTCGAACCCGTTCGGCATGTCGGCTTTCGCAAGCGCTGTTGCGCGCGCCTTCATCCAGCCATCGAGGAACGCCTTGTCGTCCGACGGCGGGTTGGACTTGCCGTAATCGGCCCACGCGGCTGCCAGCACCTCCTGCCGCTTGATCAGCTTGTTGTTGTGCGCCTCCTGCGCGTCGCTCCACTGTCCGGCTTCCTTCAGTGCCTTCACCGAGCCGGGATGCACCGGCACCACCCAGTTCTTGGTCTGGCGGTCGGCCGCGAGCCCGCCGGCACCGGGCGCCGAATCCTTGTAAGCGTCGTAGTTCGTGATCATCGCCTTGGTGATCGCATAGACCTGGTCGGCCGGCTGCGAGGCATAGGCGACGAAGATCGGGTAGGGGTAGTTGCCGAGCTCGACCGGCTTGTCCGGCGAGATGCCGGCCCCGCAGGTCGCCACTTGCGGGAAGAAGAACGATCCGACCTTCTGCATTCGCGCCCAGCCTTCCTTGTCCTTGGCAGGCAGCGGCGGCCAGATCAGGCCGCGCGGCGAGGTCTCGGCTTCCTTGGCGGGGCCGGTGATGGTGGTGCCGAATGCGGCATCGACGTCGTTGTTGATCAGCCCTTTCCACATCGCGCCGTAGCTTGCGAATTCGACGGCCTTGATGTCTTTTTGCGTCAGCCCGGCGAAAGCGAGCACGGCGAGCGAGTTCTGGTTCAGCGCGGGTGAGCCGACCACGAAGCCGACACGCTTGCCCTTGAGGTCCTTCAGCTCCTTCACGCCGGTGTCGGCGGCGACGCCGAGCGAACCGCAATTGCAGTCGACGCTCGAAAGCAGGATCTGAAGCGGCTGCGGACCCCATTCCTTCGCGCCGAACTCGAACACGCCTTCCTGCGCGAAGTAGGTGCCGGATCCCATCGCCGAGGATGCCGCGCGCTGGGCGCGCAGCGGCGCGAGACGGGCAACGTCGTTGCCTGCGGGCAGCACGCGCACGTCGGTGCCGTATTTGTCCTTCATCATCTTGCCGACGCCGACCGCGATGTTGAAGCCGGCGGTTCCGGTGTCATAGGCGGTGAACGTCAACGTCGCCGGCAGCTTGATGTCTTCGGCGAACGAATAGCGTGTAGACGCAAAAGAGATGCCCGCCACCAAGGCAGGCGCGAGCACGAGCAGCCCACGAAGCATGTTTCCCTCCAATGATCTTTCGCGTTTGCCGCGAAGATTTTCGTTCTTTGTTTGAAACAGAGTTTTGTTTGCGACGGATCATGTCACCCGCGTCGGGCGATGGCAACGCCGTACCGCGCATGCGGGAACGAGACTGACAGATTGCCGCGGAAGCGACGGATAACGCCGTCAGCACGCGACAATCGCGACCGCCTGTCCCTCCGCAACGACGTCGTCGAGCTTGACGAGAAGCGATGTGATCGTGCCGCTTGCAGGCGAGAGCACCGGTAATTCCATCTTCATTGCTTCGACGATTACAATTTCATCGCCATCCGCAATGGTTCCTCCAACTTGCACGGGAGTTGCGCAGACGCGCCCGGCGACCTCCGTGACGATCTTAATTTCTGGCATGCCATCCCTTTTTGTTGTCGTCGCAAAATGCCTGAGGTAGCGTCGTCTGCAAGTGGAATTTAATTCCGCAGAGCGGAACAACGGTAGGGAACACATGGGACGACGATCGGAGCGGTTGAGTAGGCAAGGCGTGCTCGCTGGCGATGCCGGTGAGGGTGATGTCATCCAGGTGGTCTCGCGCGCGTTCGACGTGTTGCGATGCTTCGAGGGCCACGAGGCAAGGCTCGGCAATCTCGAGATTTCAAATCGCTGCGGCCTGCCGCGCTCGACGGTGTCGCGGCTCACGCATACGCTGACGCGGATGGGCCAGCTCGTCTATCTGCCGCGCGATCAGAAATATCGCATCGGCCCGAGCGCGGTTGCGATGAGCGCTTCGATGATGAAGGGCGCGCAGCTGCGCAGCATGATCCGCCAGCGGCTCCAGGAAGTCGCCGAGCAGCTGCCGGGCACGGTGGGATTCGTCGTGCCCGACCGCTTTCATCTGGTCTATCTCCAGTTCGCACGCTCGCCCTCTGCGCTGGGCCTGCATGAGGGCACCGGCAGTCGCATCTCGATGGCCTCGACCGCCGCGGGCGCGGCCTACACCGCAGCGCTGGCGCCGGAGATCGGCGATGCCTTCATCGCGGACTTCGAACGGGAGGCGCCCGAGGCCGCGAAGATCCTGAAGCCCCGCATCGAGGCCAACCGGCAGATGTTGCGAGAGCGCGGCTATGTCGTGGCCTGCGGCTTGTGGAGCCCGCACATCAACGGCCTCGCGGTGCCGATCTGGTCGCCGCAGTACCAGACCTTCGTGGTCATCACGATCGGCCTGCTCTCGGCGATGTATGACGAGCAGCGTCTGCATGACGAAGTCGCGCCGCTGATGCTTACGCTCGGTCGCTCGCTCGGCAGCCTGATGGAAGGCTCCGAGGGCGATGCCTTCCCGCGTAAACCGGTCGCAATGGCCGTGCATAACAATAACAAGCCGATCCATTCGGAGGGAGTGAATGAACTGGAAGCCGGAACTCGACGAGCTCGCCCGGCGCGAAGCCTTCGCGCGGGAGATGGGCGGCGTTGACAAGGTCAAGCGACAGCATGACCAGGGCCGGCTGACTGTTCGGGAGCGTATCGACAAGCTGATCGACAAAGGCAGCTTTCACGAGATCGGTACCGTCTCCGGCATCGGCGAGTACGATTCCAGCGGCGATTTGAAAAAGCTCACGCCGGCGAATTGCGTGTTCGGCCGTGCGCGCGTCGACGGCCGCACCGTGGTCGTGGTCGGCGATGATTTCACGGTGCGCGGCGGTTCGGCTGATGCGTCGATCTCGGCAAAGCCGTTGATGGCGGAGGAGATGGCGCACGATTTCCGTCTGCCCATCGTCCGCATCATCGAAGGCTCCGGCGGCGGCGGCTCGGTCAAGACCATCGAGACCAAGGGCGCGGCGAATCTGCCTGGAGGCATCGGCGGCACGCGCTGGTATCGGTTCACGACGGAGAATTTGTCGCGCGTGCCGGTGGTCGCACTCGGCCTCGGCTCGGTCGCAGGCCTTGGCGCCGCGCGGCTTGCCGCCAGCCACTATTCCATCATGACCCGGAAGTCCGCGATGTTCGTCGCGGGGCCGCCGGTGGTGAAGGCGCTGGGGCAGGACCTCTCGAAGGAGGAGCTCGGCGGCGCCGACATCCAGACCCGCGCCGGCGCGGTCGATCATGCCGTCGACACGGAAGAAGAGGCCTTTGCCTGCGCGCGGCGTTTCCTGTCTTATCTGCCGTCGTCGGTCTACGAGCTGCCGCCGACCTTGCCCTGCACCGACAATCCGGAGCGGAGCGAAGAGGCGCTGATGAATGCGGTGCCGCGCAACCGCAAGCAGGTCTACAAGATGCGCCCCATTATCGAGTCCGTCGTGGACAAGGGCTCGTTCTTTGAGATCGGCAAGAATTTCGGCAAGCCTGTCATCGTCGGCCTTGCGCGGCTGGAGGGCAGGGCGGTGCTGCTGCTTGCCAGCGACAGCTTTCACTATGGCGGCTCCTGGACGGCGGATGCCTGCCAGAAGGTGGTGCGCTGGGTCGACTTCGCCGAGACCTTCCATCTGCCGGTCGTCTATCTCATGGATTGCCCGGGCTTCATGATCGGTCTCGATGCCGAGAAGGCGGCCACGATCCGCCACGGCGTTCGCGCCATGGCTGCGGTGAACCAGACCACCGTGCCCTGGTGTACCGTGATCCTGCGCAACGCGTTTGGTGTTGCGGGTGTCGTGCATCAGCCGGCCGACCGCTTCTCGATCCGCTACGCTTGGCCGTCGGCCTATTGGGGCTCGCTGCCGCTCGAAGGCGGCATCGAGGCCGCCTATCGCGCCGACATCGACGCGGCCGAGGACAAGGCGGAGAAG
Organism: Bradyrhizobium sp. WSM2793; assembly: GCF_000379585.1. Classification (NCBI taxonomy): domain Bacteria; kingdom Pseudomonadati; phylum Pseudomonadota; class Alphaproteobacteria; order Hyphomicrobiales; family Nitrobacteraceae; genus Bradyrhizobium; species Bradyrhizobium sp. WSM2793. Next base: position 80,774 of record NZ_KB902789.1, read on the forward strand.
CTGAAGGAGATCGAGGCGCGCCTCAACAAGCTGCGCTCTCCGTTCCGCTCGGCCGAAAAGTTCTGGGTCGAGGAGATCATCGATCCCCGGAAGACGAGGTCGCTGCTGTGCGAGTTCGCGCGCCTCGCCGAGCCGCTGCGAAAGCCGGGGCCGCCGGAGAACTTTTCGATCAGGCCTTGATATTGGCCATCGCTGCCGCGCGACAATCCTGTCGCGGCTGCGATGGCGTGACCTCAAAACAATTACGCGCTACGTTCCCCGAACAAGAACAAGAGGACGCGCCAATCGTGTATGACTTCATTATCGTGGGCGGCGGCTCGGCGGGGTCCGTGCTGGCCCACCGGCTCTCCGCGAAGAGTGCCAACAAGGTCCTGCTGTGCGAAGCCGGCCAGGACACGCCGCCCGGTAACGAGCCGGCCGAGATCAGGGACAGCTATCCGGGCACGGCCTATTTCGATCCGCGCTTCCACTGGACCGAGCTCAAGGTCACGACGCAGGTCGTCAGCCACAACAACCCACACGTGGGCCGGCCTCCCTTGCGCAAATACGAGCAAGCGCGCGTGCTCGGCGGCGGCTCGTCGATCAACGGCCAGATGGCCAACCGCGGCGCCCCCACCGATTACGACGAATGGGACGCGCGCGGCGCCGAAGGGTGGACCTGGAACGACGTGCTGCCCTTCTTTAAGAAAGTCGAGCGCGACCTCGATTTCGACGGACCGTACCATGGCAAGGATGGCCGGATCCCGGTCCGCCGCATCCCCAGGGAGCACTGGACGCGGCATTCGCAGGCGTTCGCCGATGCTTTCCAGCAGGCCGGCCACCGATTCCTGCCGGACCAGAACGGCGAGTTCGTCGACGGCTTCTTCCCGGTGACGCATTCGAACCAGGCCGAACAACGCGTCTCCGCCGCGATGGGCTATCTCGATCGCGACACGCGCCAGCGCGCCAATCTCACCATCTCCACCAACACGCAAGTGCGCGAGCTGCTGTTCGAGGGCACGCGCTGCGTCGGCGTCAAAGCGATGGTTGACGGACGCGAGCAGGAATTCCGCGGACGCGAGATCATTCTGTCCAGCGGCGCCATCCATTCGCCGGCGCATCTGTTGCGCGCCGGGATCGGGCCGGTCGGCCACCTCAAGGATCTCGGCATTCCTGTGCTGATGGGACTGCCGGGCGTCGGCCAGCGCCTGATGGATCATCCCTCGATCTCGCTGTCGTCCTTTGTCCGCCGCGGCGCGCGCATGAACGAGCACACCAGGCGCCACATGCAGCTGGGCCTGCGCTATTCCTCCGATCTCGCAGGCGTGCCGAAGGGCGACATGTTCGTCGTCCTGCTCTCCAAGTCGGCCTGGCATGCGGTCGGCGAGCAGATCGGCTCGCTGCTGACCTTCGTCAACAAGACCTATTCCGAGACCGGACAGGTCAAGCTCGCCTCGCGCGATCCGTCGGCAGAGCCGATCGTCGAGTTCAACCTGTTGTCCGACCGGCGCGATCTCGATCGCCTGATGAGCGGCTTCCGCAAGATGGCGGCGGTGCAGATGAGCGACGTGGTCAAGGCGGTGACGGACAAGCCGTTCCCGGCCGCCTATACGGACAAGGTCCGCAAGATCGGCGTGGTCAACACCAAGAACAGGATCTTGACCAAGATCGCCGCGACGCTGATGGACGGGCCGGCGGCGCTGCGCCACTACATGATCGACAATTTCGTGGTCGAAGGTTTCACCTTCGATCAGGTGATGAACGACGACGACGCGCTGGAGGCCTTCGTGCGCAAGGCGACGATCGGCGTGTGGCACGCCTCCTGCTCATGCCGCATGGGCCGCGCCGACGATCCGATGGCGGTGGTCGACAATCAGGGCCGCGTCAAGGGCATCCAGGGCCTGCGCGTCGTCGACGCCTCGATCTTTCCGGTGGTGCCATGCGCCAACACCAACTTTCCCGTGTTGATGTCGGCGGAGAAGATCGCAGCAGCGATGATGCAGTGAATAGCGGCGTCGCGCCGATCAGGGGCAGCGCAGTGACGAGGAGAGCTTGCCGCAAAATCCACGACGAATACGAACCGGACTTGATTGCATGCGGTGCGTTGGACCCGCCGAGCGTTCATTCGTTCTCTGCGAGTTAATCATTTCGGGCGCTATTTGTAGGCTATGATGATTGCAGACAGCGTCGCGCAGATGCAGCCATTTTCAGCCGCTCTTTAGGCCCATTTCAGCCAAACTGTTATTGGTTTCTCGTTGCCTGGGGCAGGACCACTCTATTTTGGAGTCCTGCAATGTACAGGCTAGTAATTTCTGCGTACCTCTTCGTTGCCTTGAGCTCTATCCCTTCGGAAGCGCGACCTTATCGCATTCATCATGCTTCCGAATGCAATGTCACCATGCCCTGCGACTTCTCGTATTCGCAGATGCAGCGCGAGCGGACTTCCAGGTCCTCACTAACTTCCAGATACTCACTAGCTTCCAGATCCTCACTGAATTCCACGCCGTCACTGCAAGCGTACCGCTCGACGCAGCTGACAGTGACTGACGCAGGGGGCGCCGCCACGCCGGCGACCGTCTCCGGTGTTTCCGGGGCTCGCGTTGTCGGCGGTCGTCCGGCAGGCTGCCCTTCGTCCTTCTGCGGCTGCGGCGCGGCTCTGCGCGTGTTCGGTCGTATCGTGCCGGAATTGAATCTTGCGGCCAATTGGCTGCGCTTTCCGCGGACATCACCCGCGCCGGGAATGGTTGCTGCGCGCCGAGGACACGTTTTCGTTCTGGAGCAGCACCTCGGAGGCGATGTCTGGATGGCCTATGACGCCAACTCGGGCGGACACGCTACGCGAATCCACGCACGTTCATTGCGAGGGTACGCGATCGTGAATCCGCGCGGCGGTTCGGCGGCTTGAGGGTCGCGGACACCACTCTCGACAAGACCGCGGACAGGTCGCAACTTCGTTGCGACCTGCCCACGCTCGATCGATCGTTGACGCGGGGCGCAGCGTCGGTCACAGCCGCAGCACCTTGCCGGGATTCATGATGTTCTGCGGATCGAGCGCGCGCTTGATGGTTCGCATGATGTCGAGCTCGGTCTTCGAGCGGTAATGGCTGAGCTCGTCGAGCTTGTCGATGCCGATGCCGTGTTCCGCCGAGATCGAGCCGCCCATCGAGGTGACGAGATCGTTCACGGCCCGAGTGATGGCGCCCTTGTATTGGGTCAGCGTCTGCTGATCCATGCCGGTCGGCCCCATGAACGAAAAATGCAGATTGCCATCGCCGATGTGTCCCAAAGGATAGGGCCGGATGGTCGGGAGAATGTCGAGCACCGCCGTGGTGCCCTTGGCGATGAACTCCGGAATCCCTGAGATCGCCACCGACACATCGAAGCTGAGCCCCGGACCTTCGGCCCGGGAGGCCTCGGCGACACTTTCGCGGATGCGCCACATGTTGCGCGATTGACTGACCGTGTGGGAGATCACCGCATCGAGCACGCGGCCGGCCTCGAGTTGATCGGCGAGAAACCGCTCCATTTTCCCGGACATGCCCTCAGTGCCGTCCTGGCGCGCCCGCGAGGACGACCATTCCAGCAGCAGGTACCACGGCGTGTCGGCCTTGAGAGGATCCTGGGTGCCGGGAATATGACGCAGCACCATGTCGATCGCGCTGCGGCTCATCAGCTCGCAAGAGCCGACATTGTCTCCGGATGCCGCGTGCGCTTCCGACAGGATCTCAAGGGCCGCGCGTGGATCGCGGATCGCCAGCCATGATGTAGAGACGTCCTTCGGCGCCGGCCACAGCTTGAGCACGGCCTTGGTGATGATGCCAAGCGTGCCTTCGGCGCCCATGAAGAGGTGCTTGAGGTCATAGCCGGTGTTGTCCTTCTTGAGCGCGCGCAATCCGTCCCAGACCTCGCCGTTTGCCAGGACGACTTCAAGCCCCAACACGAGATTGCGGGCATTGCCATAGCGCAGCACCTGCACGCCGCCGGCGTTGGTCGACAGATTGCCGCCGATCATGCACGAGCCCTGGGCGCCGAGGCTGAGCGGCAAGAACCTGTCGTGCCGGCTTGCCGTCTCCTGAAGCGTCTGCAGCACGCAGCCGGCCTCGACCGTCATCGCGTAGCCGACGGGATCGACGTCCAGCACGCGGTTCATGCGGCCGAGCGACAACACGATGCCGGTGTGCGCAGGCCAGGGCGTCGCCCCACCCATCAGGCCGGTGTTGCCGCCCTGCGGCACGATGGCGACGCCGTGCTCATGGCAAAGCCGGACCACTTTCGCGACCTCCTCGGTGCTGCCAGGACGGACGACGGCGCCGGCACCGCCAACCAGCAATCCCCGCCAATCCGTCACGAACGGTTGCTTGCCGTGCTCATCTTCGATGAGGCCCTTGTCACCCACGATGGCGCGCAACGCATCGCGCATCTCGGCAGTCAAGGGAGCGGTTGGAATAGCGGGTTCGGACGACGGGAAGGCAGTCGGCATTTTCGTTTCCCCTGGCGCATCTTGGTGTGCACTGCGCACGTGACGTGCCCGGGTATTGTCCACGTTTGGCGCAGGGAGTCTAACGGCAAGATGTCTCGAACTGCAGCCGGTGACGAAGGCGGTCCGCGGGAGATCTGAGCCTTGCGAGGAAGAGGGTTGATTTGACAAGACGATCGGTCTAATAAACCTTCATGAACAGAGCAGCCTCGGTTTCAGAGCCGCGCCGGCGGGGCCGTCCTCCCAGGGACCAGTCGCAGCCGAACGCGCCGCGCGCGCGTCTGTTGCGCACGGGCGTTGCGATTCTGACCGAGAAGGGATTCAGCGCCGTCGGCGTCGAGGAGATCCTGGACTCCGCGGACGTGCCGAAGGGTTCGTTCTATCACTACTTCGGCAGCAAGGAGGCTTTCGGCCTCGAGCTGATCGATGCTTACGCCGCCTATTTCGCCCGCAAGCTGGATCGATGGTTCGACGATGCAGCGCGGGCTCCGCTGGACCGCCTGCGCGATTTCATCGCGGACGCGCGGTCGGGCATGGCTCGCTACGGTTATCGGCGTGGCTGTCTCGTCGGCAATCTCGGGCAGGAGATGGGGGCGCTGCCGGAGCCGTTCCGAAAGCGCCTCGCTGCCGTTCTCAGGGATTGGGAAGCCCGGACCGCCCGCTGCCTCCGCGCGGCGCAGCAGGCGGGCCACATTCCGAAAGACGCCGATTGCGACAGCCTCGCGCATTTCTTCTGGATCGGCTGGGAGGGCGCGGTGCTGCGGGCGAAGCTGGAAAGACGCCCCGACGCACTCGACGTCTTCGCGCGAGGATTTCTCGCGATGATCCAGGCCAAGGAACGCGTGATCGTACCAACTTCCATCGACGAGTACCGAGGATAACGCCATGACCCAGGCACTTGCAGTCAGCCGCTTCCCTGTCCCTGATCTGGCCGACGTGCCAGACGACATCCGCGCCCGCATCGTCGCCGTCCAGGAGAAGTCCGGCTTCATTCCGAACGTCTTTCTCGTGCTGGCGCACCGGCCGGACGAGTTTCGCGCGTTCTTTGCCTATCACGACGCGCTGATGGACAAGCCCGGCAACCTCAGCAAGGCCGAGCGGGAAATGATCGTGGTTGCGACCAGCAACCTCAATCAATGCCAGTATTGCGTTATCGCGCATGGCGCGATCCTGCGCATCCGCGCCAAGGATCCGCTGATTGCCGATCAGGTCGCGGTCAATTACCGCAAGGCGGATATCACGGACCGGCAGAAGGCGATGCTCGACTTCGCCGTGCGCGTCTCGACCGAGGCCTACAAGGTTTCCGAATCCGATTTCGCCACGCTGAAATCGCACGGGTTCACGGAAGACGACATCTGGGACATCGCCGCGATCTCGGCCTTCTTCGGCCTCTCCAACCGGCTTGCCAACGTCACCAGCATGCGTCCGAACCCGGAATTCTATAACATGGGACGCGGCTGATCGGGCTGACTGACCTGTTCGGCAAGTACGCTCGTCCGCGGACATGGAGAACGGACATGGAGCTCTCATCCCAGCAGCTGGCGCTGAAGGAGAGGGCTGCTGCGCTCTCCAACGAGACGATCCGCAAACGTGCCGCCGACATCGACCGGTCGCGTGAATATCCATGGGACGTCGTCGAGGCGCTGAAGGCCGAGCGCTTCATGGGAATGACCATTCCGCCGGACTATGGCGGCCAGGGTCGGAGCTTCCTCGACACGGTGCTGGTCATCGAGGAGATCGCCCGGTCCTGCACCGTGTCTGCGCGCATCGTGGTCGAGGCCAACATGGGCGCCATCTCGACCGTGATGGCCTACGGCACCGACGCGCAGAAAAAGCGCGCTGCCGATCTCGTCCTGGATGGCGACAAGCCGGCCATCTGCATCACCGAGCCCGACGCGGGGAGTGACGCGAGCGGAATGACGACGCGAGCCGACAAGCGCGGCAACCGCTATGTGCTCAACGGCAAGAAGCACTGGATCACCGGCGCCGGAGTGTCTCGTCTCCATTTGATCTTTGCGCGCGTGTTCGACGAGAGCGGAGAGGAGCTGGGCGTCGGCGGCTTCCTGGCGGTGCGCGGCGAGGCGGAAGGGCTCCGCGTCAGCAAGCGCGAGACGACGATGGGGCTGTGCGGCATGCCCGAAGGCGAGCTCGTGTTCGAGGACCTCGAGATCACGCCGGACATGGTGCTGCTGCCGCCGTCGGGCTTCAAGCGCGGCTTCGCCGACCTCATCAATGCCTACAACAGCCAGCGCGTCGGCGCCGGCACGGTTGCCATGGGGATTGCGGCCGGCGCACTGGAGCACGCCATCGCATGGGCCAAGACGCGCGAGCAGTTCGGCCGGCCGATCGGCGAATTTCAGGGGCTGCACTGGATGCTCGCCGATATGCAGACGCAACTGACCGCATCGCGCCTGATGCTGCACGCGGCGGCGGCTTCACGGGGGCCGGGCGGCAGCGCATTCCCCGATCCCATGCTTGCCGCTCAGGCGAAGATCTTCGCCTCGGAAGCCGCCATCAAGATCGTCAACGACGCGCTGCAGGTGTTCGGAGCCCGCGGCTATTCGCGCGACTTTCCGCTCGAACGGATGGCGCGCGATGTCCGCATGTTCACGATCGGCGGCGGCACGGCCCAGGTGCTGCGCACCTTGGTTGCCAGCAAGGTCCTGGGCTGGAAGCTGCCGCAGACGCGCGATGGCTACGTCGTATCAAGGGACCTTGCGGCAAAGGACTAGGGCGCTATCGTGCGCGACGCGGCGTGTTGATGGGAACCCGAGGAAGAGGTGAATACATGACAGACTTCGTAACGCCGCGAGAGATGGCGGAGATGATACCCTCCGGGTGCAAGCTCGGCCTGGCGCCGGACGATTACGCCGCGGCCCCCGGATTGGTTCGGATGCTGATCGATCGCGGCATTCGCGATCTCCATGTGGTCTGCGCACCGATCGGCGGCATGCAGGTCGATATGCTGATCGGCGCCGGCGCCGTGGCGACGCTGGAGACGAGCGCCGTCAGTCTCGGCGAAGCGGGCGGCGCGCCTTGTTTCAGCCGGGCTGTGCGCGACGGATCCATTCGCCTGCGTGATGCCACTTGTCCGGCGGTGTTCGCAGGGTTAACGGCCGCGGAGAAGGGGGTGCCGTTCATGCCGATCCGCGGCATCATCGGCAGCGACGTCCTGGAGAAGCGCGACGATTGGAAGGTGACGTCCAATCCGTTCGATGACGCTGAGAAGATCGTCGTGGTCTCGGCGATCCAGCCCGACATCGCCTTGTTTCACGCGCCTGAAGCGGACCGGTTCGGCAACGTCAGGCTTGGGCGCCGGCGCGAAACAATGCTGCTGGCCCACGCGTCGAAGAAGGCCTTCGTGACCGTCGAGCGAATCTCCGAAGTGTCGCTGCTCGACGACGAGAACATGGCCGCGGGCGTGCTGCCCGCAATCTACGTGAGCGCGGTGGCCCAGCTCGAGAAGGGTGGATGGCCGACCGGGCTCTACGCCGAATATCCCAGGGACGGGCAGGAAATCGAGAAATACGCGCGCGCGGCGCGCTCGCCGGAGGGCTTCCACGCCTACATTCGGGGCCTAGGGAGCGCGGCATGAGCGAGGCGTGCACCAGCCGTGAGTTGATGATCTATACGATCTCGCGGTTGCTGAAAGGCGTGCGGCATGTTGCGGTCGGTCAATCCTCGCCGATACCGGCGGCGGGAGCGATGCTGTTGCGTGCGCTCAACCAGCGTGACGGGCTGGAGCGCGTGCAGGTCTCGATCCTCGGGTCGGTCAAGCACAATTCCTTCACCGGCGGTGCCGAGGAGCTGTTCGATTGCGCCGCGCAGGGACGTCTCGACGCCTTCTTTCTCGGTGGCGGCCAGATCGACGGCCGGGGCAACGTCAACCTTGTCGGCACCGGCGACTATCCGAACAATCCGGTCAGATGGCCCGGCTCATTCGGCTCCGCCTATCTGTATTTCCTGGTGCCGCGGGTCATTCTGTTCCGTGAGGAGCACAGCCTGCGATCCCTGGTGGAGCGCGTGGACTTCGTCTCTGCGCCTGGCGTTACCGACGAGACGGTCTATCGGCGAGGCGGTCCTCATGCGCTGCTGACCAATGCGGCGCTGTTTTCCTTTGACCGGGAGGCGGGACGTTTTCGCCTTGAGAGCAGCCATCCGGGATATGGTTGGCGCGACATTCGAGGCACGACGGGCTTCTCGTATGACAACGAGCAATGCGAGGTCACGACGCCCTTGCCGGACGAGGCGACGTTGTCCTTGATCCGGGGCCGAATTCGCGAGGAGCTGCGGGAGTGCTATCCGCAGTTCGCGGGCAATATGCCCGGTCCGGGGTGAGGCGGGTTTCGCTCCGATCTGCCGCGACTCTCTCCCGCTTGCAGGCAGGGCAAGCGCCTTTGGCGACTTCTCTGTGGCCATCCTTCGAGACGCCCGCCGTTGGCGGGCCCTCAGGATGAGGACGGAGTGTGCGGCAGCACTCTCAACGGGCTCCGATGCCGCTTAGCCTCATCCTGAGGAGACCGCTGAAAGCGGTCGTCTCGAAGGGCGAGGCGCGCGCTCAGGTCGCCAAGTACCAAAATGCCGATTGCGGCAACGTTCGGACAATCTCTGCAACGTTTCTATACATCTTCGACAACTTCCCGCGACTGTTCGGGCGTAGAACGCGCTCGGACTTTTCAGATCGGGATTGATGGAATGCGATTGAAGTTTTCGGCGGCGCGCACGGGCATCGGCGTGGCCTGCCTCGTGCTTGGCGGCGTCAGCCCATTGTGCGCAGAGCCGGTGTTCGACAGCCTGGCCGGTGCCTGGTCGGGCATCGGCACCATGAAGCCGTCGGACGGTCCGCGTGAGAAGGTTCGCTGCAAGGTGGCGTACAACGTGACCAGGCCGGGGCGGTCGTTGACACTCGACCTGCGCTGCGCGAGCGATGCGTACAAGATGGTCCTGTCCGCGAACATCGAGCAGAGCGGGACGGAGCTTTCCGGCAACTGGTTCGAGAGCGAGTACCGGCAGGGCGGCAAGGTCTACGGCACCAACAAGGACGGCCTCATCGAGGCTCGAATAGAGGGAAATACGGTGGCCGCGCTGGTGACGATCCAGACCAGGAGCAACCATCAGTCCTTCCTGATGGAGGCACCGGGCTCCTGGATGGCGGAAGTCGCGATCGAATTGAACAAGGATGTGAAGTAGCCAAACACTAAATCAAAGCGCGATGACGATTCATCCTGATCTCATCGCGCCTTTAGTGGATGATCTGGTTCAGAAAGCCCTTCGCTCGTTCCGTGCGAGGGGCCCGAAAGAAGGTTTCCGGATCTGCCTCCTCGACGATGCTTCCGCGATCCATGAAGACCACACGGTCGGCAACCTCGCGGGCGAAGCCCATCTCGTGTGTCACGCAGACCATGGTCATTCCGTCCCGCGCCAACTCGACCATGGTGTCCAGCACTTCCTTGACCATCTCGGGATCGAGCGCGGATGTCGGTTCGTCGAACAGCATGATCTTGGGCTGCATGCACAGCGCTCGGGCGATGGCAACGCGTTGCTGCTGGCCGCCTGACAATTGTGCAGGATATTTGTCCGCCTGATCCTGAATGCGAACCTTCCGCAGCAAGCCCAGTGCGCGATCGCGGGCTTCTGCTTGCGAAACGCCGCGAACCTTCATCGGGGCCAGCATGCAGTTCTCGGCGACCGTGAGGTGCGGAAACAGGTTGAAACTCTGAAACACCATCCCGGTTTCGCAGCGCACGCTGTTGATGTCGGCGAGGCGGTTGCTCAGTTCGGTGCCGTCCACGATGATCCGGCCTCCGTCGTGCTTCTCGATATGGTTGATGCAGCGGATCAGCGTCGACTTGCCGGAGCCCGAAGGTCCGCACAGCACGATCTTCTCGCCTTTGCCGACCCTGAGATTGACGTCGTTCAGCGCGGTGAATGCGCCGAACCGCTTCACCAAGCTCTCGACGACGACGATTGCACCGGGCTGTGCGGCATTGCTGGAGGTCTCTCGATGCATGTTCGTCTCCCGGACTAGAGGCGTTATCGCGATGTGGCGAGCGCGTATCGTTTGCGAAGGACAGCGACACACTGGGAAGCTGCCGAACTGATGGCGAGATAGGCCACTGCGACGACGAGGTACATTTCGACGAGGCGGCCATTGAGCTGCGCAAGCTTGGAAGCGGCGCCCAGAAGATCCGTCAGCGAAAGGACGTAAACGAGCGAGGTGTCCTGAAAGAGGATGATCGTCTGGCTGAGGATGATCGGACTGGCCACGCGCAGGACCTGCGGGAGGACGATATGGCGGTAGGTGTCGTAGGTGGACAGCGCGAGCGCCTGGCAGGCCTCGAACTGGCCCTTGTTCACCGCTCGCAGCCCGACACGGATGATCTCGGAGTAGTAGGCGGCCTCGAACAGGCCGAAGGTGATGAAGGCCGTATAGGTGGCGCCGATCGGAATCGGGCGGCCGTTGCCGCTGAGGTGCCCAAGCACGATCGGCACCAGGAAGAAGAACCAGAACAGGACGAGGATCAGCGGAATCGATCGGATGACCGCAACGTAGCCGCGGATGATCTGGGCGAACACTGGAATCTCGAAATGCTGAACGAGCGCCAGGCAGGTTCCGAGAACCATGCCGATGACGAATGCGGCGGCCGTGAGCGCAAGCGAGAAGAGCAGGCCCGACCAGAGATAGGGCCACGATTGCGTTACAATCGAGAAATCGAGGGTGTTCATTTCACGACCTCCATGGCGTTGGACAGGGTGCCGCCTTGCCGCATCTCAGAGGCCAGATCCTCGTCAGTCCCGGGCTTGACGGGAGCGCTGCCCGGAATGCGGACGGCTTTGTCGATGAGGGTCATGGCCTGATAGGCAACCAGCGCCAGACAAAGGTAGATGATCGTCGCTGCGCCAAATGCCGTAAATGTCTGGAACGTGGCCTCGCTGATCTGGCGCGCCTGGGCGGTCAGCTCCATCAAGCCGATCGTGAGGGCGACGGAGGTGTTCTTGTAGATGCCCATCACCTCGCTGGTGAGGCTCGGCACGATGAGGCGCAAGGCCTGCGGCACGATGACGTATCGATAAGTGAGATAGCCATTGAGGCCGAGAGCGTTGGCCGCTTCGATCTGTCCCCTTGGGAGCGCTTCGATGCCCGCCCGGACCTGCTCGGCTATTCGGGACGCCGTGTAGAGTCCGAGGCAGAGGAGCGCCGGGAAAAACGACGCCCAGGGTGGCGGGATCTGCTTGATGGCATCGCCCAGCGCGCTGGGCACGACCTCCGGGAAGACGAAGTACCAGAGGAACATCTGCACCAGGACAGGGATGTTCCGGAATATCTCGACATAGAGCCGGGCCGGGACGGAGAAGAAGCGATTCTGCACCGTGCGGCCCACGCCGACGATTACACCGATGCCGAAGGCGATGCACCAACCGAAGAAGGCCAGGGCCAACGTCCAACCGAGACCCGACAGAAGCCAGTCGATATAGCGCTGGCCGTCCGCCGTCTGTTCAAAAAGCACTCCGAACATCGCGAGCCCTCAGGTTGCAGGTGCGAACGAGGATTTCCGTGCGGGACGGTCAGCTCCGTCAATCAGTCGACAGCATCGCTGGGATGCGCGATCCGCGCCATCAATTCGTCCGTGAGCGGGAATGCGAGGTTCTCACCCTTGGGCGGAATCGGCTTGGTGAACCATTTCGCGTAGGTCTTCTCGAACTGGCCGGATGCCATTTGCTTGGAGAGGACGTCGTCGACGAGGCCCTTGAAGCCGGCATCACCCTTCGTGAACATCAATCCATAGTAGATCTTTGCGTAGCCCTCGGGAAGGAACAGGAGCGCGTCCGGATTTGGCGCGGCAGCCTTGAGCCCGGCGAGGAGGATATCGTCCTCCATGAAGGCGGCCGCACGGCCGGTGTTCAACATCAGGAAGGATTCCGCATGGTCCTTGGCCTGGACGATGTTGAGGCCGAGTTGCTCCCTAGCGTTGACGCTCTGCGCGAAACCGACTGCGTTGGAGCCTTGGGTGACGACAATCGTCTTGCCTTTCAGGTCGCCGGCGGTCTTCACGCCGCTGGTGGCCTTGACGAGCCATCGCGGTTGGCTGACGAACGTCGCGACCGAAAACGAGACCTGTTCCTGCCGCTTCTTGTCGTTCGCGGTTCCGCCGCACTCGATGTCGACGGTCCCGCTCTGGATCAGCGGAATCCGGTTCGAGGAGTTCACTGGCGTGTAGTTGACTTTGAGGTTGGGCAACTTCAGCTCCTCCTTGATGCGATCGACGATCGCCGCGCAGAGATCGAGCGAGAAGCCGATGGGCTTCTGATCGGGCCCGAGGTACGAGAACGGTATGGAAGCCTCGCGGTGGCCGATCGTGATTGCGCCGCTGGATTTGATCTTATCGAGCGTCGGGCTGTCGGCTGCCGTGGAGGGACTTGGGCTGACGGCCAGGAGTACGGCCAGGAGTCCTGAGAGGCGTCCGAGCATCTGAACAAGCGTCTTCATGGTTTTTCCCTTCCCATCGGTTCTCGAGGTCAAGCTGCGGCGGACGGGCGTCCGAGCCCTCGCCGGCGGATGACGTCGATCAGGCGATCGATGTCGGTGGCGGTGTTGAACATGCCGAGTGAGACGCGAATGCCATCCCGTTCGGGCGACACGCGCACACCGTTCTCCTCGAAATGGCCAAGCCAGTCCGATGCCGGCAGGGCGATGACGTAGATGTGCGGAGCGCGATGCTTGCGCTCGCGCGGGCCAACGAGGCCGACGCCCATCTCGTCCAGGCGCGTGATCAGGTGATCGCCGAGGTCGAAGCAGTGGTTCTGGATGTTCTGGACCCCGATCTGCTCGATCATGTCGAGCGAAGCACTCAGCGCATGGACCGCGGGCAGATTGAAGTTGCCGAGCTCAAAGCGCCTGGCGGCGGGCGAGGGCGCCATTCTGTCGGCACGCGCGATGAGATCATCAGGGACCTCGGCGAGGCTCGCGGCCGCCAGATAGGCCGGCTCCAGCTCTTTGAGCGTCTTGTCCCAATAGAGAAGCCCGAGTCCTTGCGGAACCAGCAACCCCTTGTGGCTGCCGGAGCCGATGAAGCTGGCGCCAATCGCCGTCGCGTTGACCGGCACCACGCCGATTGCCTGCATCACGTCCACCACGAAGTAGAGCTTCTTCCTGGTGCACATCGCGCCGACGCTCTCGATGTCAAAGCGGTGACCGGCGTGGAAGGTCACGTGCGACATCGAGATCGCACGCGTGTTCTCGTCGATGAAAGGCGCAAAGCTGTCGGCATCGACGACGTCAGTCATCGGGATGAAGCGGACCTCGACGCCCTTCCGTTGCAGATGGAGGAATGCGTAGGCGTTGTTCGGATGATCGCCGTGGATCATCAGGACATTGTCACCGGCCCGAAGCGGCAGTGCGTTTGCCGCGACGTTCATGCTTTCCGATGTGTTTTTCGTGAAGGCGATTTCATCCGCCGTCACGCCGAGGAAGCGAGCGACCTTGGCGCGGGTCTGCTCCACCCGGTCGAGCCAGACGCTCTTCGGTCCGGCCGTCTCGAAGCCCTCGCGAAGGAAGAGCTCGATGGCGGCCTTCACCGGGCGTGCAAGCGGGGTTTGAAACCCGGAGTCCAGATAGACCATCCGCTCGACAGCGGGGAATTCCTTCCTCACGGCGTCCACGTCGTAGTGACGAGACATGCACATCTCCTGTTGGCGCCCCGCCAGCGACTTGGCTCTCGACCAAGCGGCGGAGCGAGATTCTGGGAACGGCGAGACTGCGTTGCACAATTTCTGGTCAGTCACCGGCCGCGCCGAGAATATGAGCTTTAGGAGTTTCGACAAACATATTTGTCGTTTTTCAATATGTTTTATTCCGAAAAATGATAATATGTGGCGTTGATCTTGATCTCGCAAGCGAATTTGGCCGGGAGGGGGAGAATGACGAAGCGCATTCAGAAGGACGGGCCATTGGATCGTGCCTTCGCGATCGTTCGGCACGTTGCCGACCAACGCAAAGCCGTCTCGGCGGCAGAGATCGCAAAGGCTCTCTCGCTGCCGCTGCCGACAGCGCACAGGTTGATCGGAAATCTCGAGGGCCGCGGACTGCTTCAGAAGGCGTTGGGGACCAAGCGTTACGTTGTCGGAAACCAGCTCGTCACACTGTCCGCGACCGTCATCGGAGCGGCCTTCCGCACCGCGCGACGGCACGCGGTGCTTCGGGCGGTTGCGGGAGAGATCGGCGAACAGTGCGAGATTGGCGTCGTCCGCGACAATGTCGTTGCCTATGTCGACAGCGTTCGCGTTTCGGAGCCGCAAGGCCTTCAGTTCAATCCGGGAGAAGCGGCGCCGCTACACTGCACGTCGACCGGAAAGATCTACATGAGCAGACTGCCTGAGCGGACGAGGGCGAATTTGTGCCGCGCACTCCCTCTGACCAGATACACGGACACGACGATCGTCGATGTCCACGGACTGATGAAGACCCTCGAGGATACGCGGCAGAAGGGCTGGGCCAAGACAAACGAAGAATACGTCAAGGGCGTTGTGGGGTGCGCCGTCCCCATTCTGTCACCCGATCGAGAATTGATCGCTTGCCTGGGCGTCTCAGTGCCGGTGGCGCGCGTGAGCTTCGTCGAACTGGACCGGTTCATCGCGCCGCTTCAAAAGGCAGCCGCCCTGCTGTCGGAGACCATTCTGCAGGTTGAGGACGATGATGGCGCAAGTGCCCAATGATGGTATCAGCGGTCTCGCTGGCGCGCTGGTTCTCCTCATGATGGCTGGGCCAGCACGAACGGCCGCGCGCCAATCGACCGCCTCGAGCAACGGGAGATTCGGCCCCTGTCTGAGCGCTAAAGCATGAGCCGGAAAAGTGCGCAGCGGTTTTCCGAAAAGATCATGCTCAAACAACAACCTAAAGCGCGATGACGATTCATCCTAATCGCATCGCGCTTTAGCGGCGACATCACCACGGTCGAGCACGTCACCACCGCCGGTTTCAGCGGCGGCAGCGACGTGAGTATTGATGATCAACGCTTGGGGAGCGACGCCATCACCTCGCCCGCGTCTCCGTCCTCAAGGCAGGGCGTGACGGTCAACGGGAGCAGGTCAGACCATTGCGCGAGCCAACGATACATGGCTTTTGGATCACTCGATTCAGAGATCGCAAATCCCTGTCCGTTCATGCCATGCCAGCGACCCAGCATCTTGACGCCCTCGGGTGGTGCGCCACCGGTCTCGAGAAAGCGGGCGACGGCTGCATTGAAGGTGCCTTGAGGTACGCTCCAGGTGGTTATGAATTTCATGCGATTCTCCCATGACTAGAATTATCGGATGAATGTCGCGGCTGCGCCGCATGCGCACGATAGCGCCTGCGTATCGAATGACAACGCCGAATGAACACGCGCGTCGGTTTGATTGCTCCTGCTTCCTGCCCAAGCGCTGGTTTGGAGGTAAGACGGCTACTTGCCGTCGTTCCAGATGTCGGTGGCGAGCTTCCAGTCGTCTCCGACCTTCTCCCAGACGACGACATACTTTCCGGTCACTTCCTGCGGTGTCGATCCCTTGGTCTTCAGGACGAACGTGCCGATCTCACGGGCCGCGGAAGAACCGAGTGGCTTGACATCCACCGTTGTGAGCTTCGGATCGCTCACTTGTTCAGCCATGCTTTTCCACATGACCTCGATGGCTGGTCGGCCCTGCACCATCGCGGAGCCGGGCGGGAGCGCGGTCGCATCGGCGCTGTAGAGGGACGCAATCCCGGAAAAATCTCCCTTGTTGAACATCTCTATCCATTTCGCGTTGTTTGCTTCGATCTCGGCCTTCTGAGCCAAAGCCGGCGCGCTCAACGCGATCACGATTGCAATCGCCGATGCAATGTTGCGCATGATCATCTCCAGACTCAATGTACGATACAGATACAGGGGCAGTCGTGTTGTCTCGAAGTGGATGCATTGAATGGCCCATCCCAGACCGGGGCAGGCGCAACGGCAATTCCGGAGAATTACCGTCAGCCCCATTGACGAAGCTGCGCAGTGGAAATTGACGGGCAATTGACCTGACGAGCACTCCATGTCGCGGCTCGAACGCTTGACCAGGCGCGCGCCCGCCGCCCGTCGGGCAAAACACCCTGTCAATCCCTCGACGCAAAAACATTCCTATTTACCGAATTTCGGATATGTCGTATCAATGGCCCATCCCGCCCGCCACAAGGGGCGTTTCGCGATCGTCACGAGACGCGGGCCGGGAGGCGGTGGCCGCGACGGCGTCGGCGCGCTGGGCTGGCTGCAGGGCGGGAATCCCGTGAGCAGCAGCACGCGCGATACGACACGGCGCTGACGGCGTCCTCGGTTCGGCCTCGATGGTGAGCGCACGCAAGCCATCGGGGACAGGAACGGGGATGTGCGCGGACGGCAAAATCGTGTGGTCCTGACGCCCGGGGTCTGTGCGTCAAGTGTTGCGGTGATGTTGCGGCCCAACCGGGTTCGTACATCAGTCATCCGCAAGGCGACGGGGGCAATAGTGCATCGCTCCCCGGGGAGAGCGCGACATAAGCCGTAAAGCCATTCGCGCAGGGAAGGCCGGTGGCCCGGCTACACCTGTAGTCCACCCCGTGCGCGTCTTGCTTGCACACGGGACCGCGGGTGCCAGCCGGCGCCCGGCCTTCCCTGCGCCCTTTCTGAACAAGAAGGGCAACAAAGAGAGTCAAAACTCGGGCGAAATGAGCCGCGAGAATGCGACGGTGTGTCTTCTGAATGGATCATGTTTTATGGGCAGTCTCGTGCCCCGGACGTAGCGCGGCGTCCCCCTGGCGATGCAAAGCATCGTCCAGAAGGACGATGCGGCTGCAGAGCCGAGGCCTATGTTGCGACGGACCGCGCAGTGTCTGGGTCCCGGCTCTGCGCAGCAATGCTACGCATTGCAGCGCGTCCGGGACACGAGCGCTCCTACGCGCTCTCCGTCTCCCGGTGCACGTCGTGCACCACGAGGCCCATGCCTTCCTCCGGCATCTTGATCCAGTCGCGGCGCTTCAGGGTGCGCTTGGTGTCCTCGTAGCCGCTGGTCCAGTGCTCTCGCATCGAGGTGCCCGAGAATTCGTGGTCCTTGGCGTCGCCCTCATAGGCCTTCTGCTGGTAGATCAGATGCAGGATCGCGATCTCCGGCATATGGCACAGGCTCGCCTTCAGCTTGCGCTCCTCGTCGGACAGCTGCTCGTCCGGCAGCTTCGCCAGCGCCTTGTGGAGCAGGACCTTGAGATTGTGGGTGCGGCGATAGACGTCCGTGTTGTGGCGCGTGCGCGAGGAATACATGATGTCCTTGTGGCGGGCCATCACGTCCTGGATCGAGCGCGGCAGCACGCCGCGCGCGCTGAACAGGTCGACCTGGAACACCAGCGAGTTGAGCGCATCCTCCTGGTCGAGCAGATGCTGCAGCGGTGTGTTGGAGACGATGCCGCCGTCCCAGAAATGATCGGTGCCGATCCGCACCATCGGCAGCGCCGGGGGCAGGGCGCCGGAGGCCATGATGTGCTCCGGCTCGATCTCGTCATGGGAATTGTCGAAATAGATGAAATTGCCCGAGAGCACGTTGACTGCGCCGACCGCGAAGCGAACCCTTTTCTCGTTGATGAGATCGAAGTCGACCAGCTCAAGCAAGCTCTCCTTCAGCGGCATCGTGTCGTAATAGCTGGTCGCGGTGCGCGCGCCGACCGGACTGAACCAGGGATTGACCTGGTGCGGGGTGAAGAAGCCGGGCTGGCCCATCGCCGAGGTCATCCAGGCGCTCGTGAGATTGCGCCACTGGCGGAAGACGTCGCCGTCAGGGGTGTAGTGCCAGATCTTGCGGTTGGTGATGCGCTCCCAGAAGATGCGCAGCGCCTCGAGCCGCTTCTCCGGCTTGTTGCCGGCGATGATGGCGGAGTTGATCGCGCCGATCGAGACGCCGCAGACCCAGTCGGGCTCGATGCCCGCCTCGTGCAGCGCCTGATAGACGCCGGCCTGGTAGGCGCCGAGCGCGCCGCCGCCCTGCAGCACCAGCGCGACGCGATCGCAGCGCTCGGGCCGCCAGCCCCGCGAGGGCGCCTGATGTGTCTGATATGTCGGTTGCGACGTGCGGGCGTCCATGGCGATGCCTCCTGCTTGCGCCAGACGATTGCGTCCCGTGGTGACGGCGTGATGACAAGCCGGCACCGATGCAGCGCCGGCAACGCAGACCGACCACGCTGCAACGGCAGGGGTCGTGCGGCTGACGGAAAAGCTTCACATCGCAGTCAATGAGGATCGCTAGCAATTGCCGCCGATCAGGATCACAGGAGACCTGCGATGCGTAGCGAAGACGTGCTGAGACTTCCGTCAATGCCGGCGGCGGGGCCGAGCTATCCGGCCGGGCCGTATCGGTTCGTCAACCGCGAATTCCTTGTCATCACCTACGAGACCGATCCGGAGCTGATCCGCGCCGGCCTGCCCGAGCCGCTGCAGCCGATCGACCAGCCGATCGTGCATTACGAATGGATCAAAATGCCTGACTCCTCCGGCTTCGGCAGCTACACCGAATCCGGCCTCGTCATCCCCGCGCGCCTCAACGGCGAGGACGTCAACTTCGTCTCGCAGATGTATCTGGACGACGATCCGCCGATCGCCGCCGGCCGCGAGATCTGGGGCTTTCCCAAGAAGTACGCACATCCCAAGCTCGAGATCGTCAAGGACACGCTGACGGGCACGCTGGAATATGCCGGCCAGCTCGTCGCCATGGGCACCATGGGCTACAAGCACGAGAGCATGGCCGGCAACGGCGATCTCACCCGCGCCACGCTGTCGAAGACGCAGATCAATCTGAAGATGATCCCGGGCGTCGACGGCCGTCTCGAGGTCTGCCAGCTGGTCGCGATCAACCTCGTCGACATCGTGCCGAAGGGCTCCTGGATGGGGCCGGGCCGGCTGCATCTGGTGCCGCATGTCAACGCG
Source organism: Bradyrhizobium sp. WSM2793 (assembly GCF_000379585.1). NCBI lineage: Bacteria > Pseudomonadati > Pseudomonadota > Alphaproteobacteria > Hyphomicrobiales > Nitrobacteraceae > Bradyrhizobium > Bradyrhizobium sp. WSM2793. The sequence goes on from NZ_KB902789.1 coordinate 100,169, forward strand.
CCGGTCGCGGATTTCCCGGTGCGCCGCTGCCTCGGCGCGCATCACTACATCGCCGATCTGACGCTGCCGTTCGGCCGCGTCGTGCACGACTACATCAGGCAAGCCGAGGCGGCCGCGACCGGGCTGGCGGCGGAATAGGGCGGCATCATCAAACTGTAACACTGGCGTAATTGAGTACCGCCTGGGTCCGGAAGATGCCGTCAGCCATCGTCCGGAATGGGGCAGTTGCTGATGGTTGGGGTTGGCCATGGCTGAGCCGGCAAAGCTTGTCAGCGCCTTATCGAGCACTGATCCCGCCATTCCCGGCCTGGTATGGGCCTTTCGCCTGCACAGCGACGGCAGTGCCGAGGCGCTGCCGATCGACCAGCCGATCGAGTTCAGCCATGACGGCCGGCTCTGGCTGCATTTCAACCTGACTGACGCGCGGGCACGGCCCTGGATCGGAGCGTCGCAGCTGCCGCCGCTGGCGCGCGAGCTGCTGCTGTCGAGCGACACCTTCCAGCAGCTTCACGTCATCGACCACTGCGTCTACGGCGTATTTTCCGATCTCGTGCGCGAGATCGACAGCGCGACGGAGGAGACCGCGTTCCTCCGCTTTGCCATGACCGAGCGGCTGCTGGTCTCCGGCCGCCACCAGGCGCTGTGCTCGGCGGACGCCACGCGGCGGGTGCTCGAAGGCGGCTACCGCGTCGACAACGTCGCCCATCTGCTCGAAAAGATCGTCGACGAGGTCGCCGACACGCTGGACCGGATGGCCGACAAGCTCGGCCAGGAGATCGACGATATCGAGGAGCGCATCCTCGCCGATGACGCCAGGCCCGAGATGCGCCGCAACCTCGGCCGTCTGCGCCGCACCTGCGTGCGGCTGCATCGGCAGCTCACGGGATTGCGCACGCTGTTTCACCGTCTCGATCAGAAGAACACCGATCATTTGTCGCCGGCGTTGCGGATCCAGGCCGGCAAGCTCGCGCAGCGGCTCGATGGCCTCGATCACGACATCGTCGAGCTGCGCGAACGCAGCCGCCTGCTCGAGGAGGAGCTGCGGTTCAAGAACGAGGAGGAGAGCAATCGCCATCTCCACACCCTCTCGATCGTGACCTCGCTGTTGCTGCCGCCGACGCTGATCACCGGCATCTTCGGCATGAACACCAAGGGCCTGCCGTTGACCGACGTCGAGAGCGGATTCATCTGGGCAGCGGTGCTGATGGCCTCCTCGGTTGCTGCGGCCTATCTCTTCATGAGGCGCACTGGTATCTTCAAGTAGCGTGTGTCGATCGTGAGTTGGGCGACCCAAATATCCGTAGCGGCCGCGATTGCGATGGCCTGCACGGCGACGAGCGCGCGCGCCGGCGCCAAGGACGAGAGCGCGGCCGCATGGCTGTTTCCCAAATGGTTCAACGCGTGGCATGACGGCCTTGCCGGCAAGGGCCTGAATTTCGGCGCCACCTATATCGCAGACAATATCGCCAATGCCGCCGGCGGCGTGAAGCGCGGCGCCATCCATTTCGGCCGGCTCGATCTGTCGGTCGATGCCGACCTCGACAAGCTGGTCGGCTGGACCGGTGGCCGCTTTTACGCCAATGCCTTCATCATCTACGGCCAGGGCCTTTCCCGCAACTACGTGATGAACCTCGCCACCATCAGCGAGATCGAGGCGCTGCCGGACCAGCGGCTCTACAATGCCTATTTCGAGCAGAGCTTTTTCAATGACCGCCTGAACATCCGGGCCGGCCAGCAGGCCGCCGATGTCGAGTTCTTCGACAGCCAGACCGACGATCTCTTCGTCAACGGCACCTTCGGCTGGCCGGCGATCAAGGCCAGCAACCTTCCGGCCGGCGGCCCGGCGCCGCCGATCGCCGTACCCGGCATTCGCATCAAGGCTGCGCTAACCGACAAGATCACCGCGTATGGTGCGGTGTTCAACGGCGATCCGTCAGGGCCCGGCGATGTCGATCCGCAACTGCGCGACCATCATGGCCTGGCATTTCGCATCAACGATCCGCCATGGGTGATCGGGCAGGTCCGCTTCAACTACGCCATCGATATCGGCGGCCGCCCGCTCGCCGGCAATTTCACGCCGGGCGCGTGGAAGCATTACGGCTCGTTCGACAGCCAGCGCTTGACGGCGGAGGGGATGTCGATCGCCGATGCCGGCGGCAGCGGTATTCCTGCAAGGCTCAAAGGCAATTACGGCATCTTCGCCGTGATCGAACAGGTGCTCTATCGCCCGCCCGAGGTCACCGAGACCAGCACGTCGGCCTCGCTCCCCGGCATCACCGCGTTCGGCCGCATCGCCTACAGCCCGCCGGATCGCAATCTGATCGATCTCTATATGGACGGCGGTATCGGCTTCGTCGGCTTCACGCCGGGCCGTCCGCTCGACCGCTTCGGCGTGGCGATGGCCTACATGCGGATCTCGAACACCGCGCGCAATCTCGACTTCGATACGCAGGCCTTCACCGGCATCCGCAGCCCGGTGCGCAGCAACGAGACACTGATCGAGATGATCTACGAGGCGCACGTCAAGCCGGGCTGGCTGATCGCGCCATATTTCCAATATGTGTTCCGCCCCTCGGGCGGAATTCAGAACCCGAACGATCCCAGCGGCGTTTCGCGGATCGGTGACGCCGCGGTGTTCGGCGTCACCTCCACGCTCCGGTACTAGGCCGAGGCCGCCGCCGGCTGTAGTTTCGGCTGCCGCGACAGCGCCAGCACGATCAGCGAGGCGAACACGCAGAGCGCGCCGGCGATGAAGAACGCGGGGAGGTAGCTCTCATAGACCGTCCGCGAGAGACCAGCGCCGAAGGCGGCGGTCCCGGCGCCGAGCTGGTGGCCCGCAAAGATCCAGCCGAACACCAGATTGGCGCGCTCGGGCCCGAACTTTTGCGCGGTGAGGCGCACCGTCGGCGGCACGGTTGCGATCCAGTCGAGGCCGTAGAACATCGCGAAGATTGACAGGCCGTAGAACGAGAAGTCGCTGAAGGGCAGGAAGATCAGCGAGAGCCCGCGCAGGCCGTAATACCAGAACAGGAGATAGCGATTGTCATAGCGGTCCGACAGCCAGCCCGACATGATGGTGCCGAAGAAGTCGAAGATGCCCATGGCCGCAAGCAGGCTCGCGGCCTGCACCTGCGGGATGCCGAAATCGAGGCACATCGGGATCAGGTGCACCTGGACGAGACCATTGGTCGAGGCGCCACAGACGAAGAAGGTCGCAAACAGGATCCAGAATGCAGTCGACTTCGAGGCGTCGCGCAGCGTGCCGAGCGCCACGCCCGTGATCGAGCCGTGGCTCACGGGCGGGGCGGGCAGGGGCTCGGTGCCCTCATCGCCGAACGGACGCAGGCCGACATCGCTCGGCCGATCGCGCATCGCGAGCAGGACGGCCAGCGCGGAGACCCCAAGCATGATGCAGACGAACCCGAGCGCGAGCCGCCAGCCATAGCGTTCGGTGAGGCTTGCGAGCAGCGGCAGGAACACGAGCTGGCCGGTGGCGACGCTCGCGGTCATGATGCCGACGACGAGGCCGCGTCTTGCTGCGAACCAGCGCGTGGCAATGGTTGCGCCGAGCACCAGAGCGGTCATGCCGCTGCCGATGCCGATCACCACGCCCCACAGCGCGACGAGCTGCCAGACCTCGGTCATGCCGAGCGAGAGCACGAGCGCCGAGACGACGATGAGCTGTGCCGCCAGCGTGACGTTGCGCAGGCCGTAGCGGTTGAGCAGGGCGGCCGCGAATGGCGCCATCAGTCCGAACAGAATGAAACGGATCGACAGTGCGGAGGAGATCTGCGCCGTGCTCCAGCCGAACTCCTTTTGAAGCGGAACGATGAACACCCCGGGCGCGCCGACCGTGCCGGCGCTGATCAGCGCGGCGAGGAAGGTCACGCCGACCATCACCCAGCCGTAATGAATGTTGCGGCGGGACAATGCTGCCGCGAGCCAGTTCGAGATCATTGGGCCTCAATGTGGTTTGGCGAGCCCGGTGGGACTCGCGTCATGGTTCCAGTCTGGCACGGGGAAGGGAAGTCTGAAATGACAGACTTCCCTCTATTTCGGACACCCGCGCGTCAGCGCGCCAGCCGCTCCACCGCGATCGCCGTGGCTTCGCCGCCGCCGATGCAGAGCGCGGCGATACCGCGCTTGAGGTTGTTCGCCTCGAGCGCATGCAGCAGCGTCACGATCAGCCGCGCGCCGGTGGCGCCGATGGGATGCCCGAGCGCGCAGGCGCCGCCATTGATGTTCAGCTTATCTCGGGGAATGCCGAGATCGCGCTGTGCCGCCATCGCCACCACGGCAAAGGCCTCGTTGATCTCGAACAGATCGACGTCGGAGGCAGCCCAACCGACCTTGTCGAGCAGCTTGCGGATCGCGGGGATCGGCGCCGTGGTGAACCATTGCGGCTCCTGGCTGTGGGTGGCGTGGCCCTTGATCTCCGCGAGAACGGGAAGGCCGCCCCGGTCGGCGAGCGAGCGCTTCGCCAGCACCAGCGCCGCGGCGCCGTCAGCATTGGCGGAGGAGGCGGCCGGCGTGATGGTGCCGTTGGCGCGGAACGCCGGCTTCAGGCCTGGGATCTTGGCCGGATCGACCTTCAGCGGATGCTCATCATTGGCGACGATGCGGGGACCGGCCTTTTCCGCGAGCGTGATCGGCGCAATCTCAGCCTTGAACGCGCCGCCCTCGACCGCCTTGCGGGCGCGGCTCAGCGTCTCCATCGCATAGGCGTCCTGGTCCTTGCGGGTGAACTGGTACGTCTCCGCGGTGGCCTCGCCGAAATCGCCCATGGAACGGCCGGTTTCGTAGGCGTCCTCAAGGCCATCCATCATCATGTGGTCGATGATGCGGTCGTGGCCGACGCGGTAGCCGCCGCGCGCCTTGGCGAGGAGATAGGGCGCGTTGCTCATGCTCTCCATGCCGCCGGAGACGACGATGTCGGCCGAGCCGGCGCGAATGATGTCGTGCGCCAGCATGGTTGCCTTCATGCCGGAACCGCAGACCTTGTTGACCGTGGTCGCGCCGGTGGCGTCGGGCAGCCCGGCCGCGCGCGCCGCCTGCCGCGCGGGTGCCTGGCCCTGTCCGGCCGGCAGCACGCAGCCCATGAAGACCTCGTCGACTTTCTCGGGCGCGAGTCTTGCGCGCTCCAGCGCAGCGCCGATCACGTGCGATCCGAGTTTGTGCGCGGGAAGCGGCGAGAGCTCGCCCATGAAGCGGCCGAGCGGGGTGCGGGCGGCGGAGACGATGACGACGGGATCGGCGGCTTCGGCCATGATGGGACTCCCTGGCGATGATGTGTAGGATTATGATCATCATATGATGCGCCGCAAAAAATGCAACCGCGCCAGGGATGAGAAAACTTGCGGTTCGCATGAGATTTGGTCGTGTGAGACGGGCAGGGAGGTTGGGCCGGGTGCGGATGAAGCTTGGTCGTTCCACACACACCGCTGTCATCGCCCGGCTTGACNGGGCGATCCAGTATTCCAGAGGCGGCTATGATTGAGCCGAGAGGCTGCGGCGTACTGGATGCCCCGGTCAAGCCGGGGCATGACGCCTTTGAAATGGAGAGAGTCTAACCCATCACAGCGCGCCTACCGCTTCCGGTTGACGAACGCCTGCATCAGCCGCGTCGGCTCGTCCGTGAGGAACGACTCGCCGAACACCTTGACACTCAGATTCACGGACTCCGTCAGCGGCAGTTCCTCCCACTGTCGCAGCAGCGCCTTCTGCGAGCGCAGCGCTTCGGGGCCGCATGCGAGCAGTGCGTTCACGAGATGCTCGATCTCGGCATCCAGTCCGCCCTCAAGTGCCACCTTGTCGACCAGCCCCCAGGCGAGCGCGGTGGCTGCGTCGATGTTCTCCGCCGTCATCACCAGCCAGCGCGCCCGGGCCCAGCCGATCAGGCGCGGCAAGAGCGCTGCGTGGATCACCGAGGGGATGCCGACGCGCACCTCCGGCATGCCGAAATGCGCATCATGCGCGGCAATCCGGAAATCGCAGGCGGCCGCCACTTCGAGGCCGCCGCCGAGGCACCAGCCGGGCATGCGGGCGATCACCGGTGCCGGGAATTGGCGCACCGCTTCGCAGAGATCGCGCAGGCGGCTGATGAAAGCCTCCGCCGATTTCTGTTCGAGCTTGGCCATCTCCTTGATGTCGGCGCCGCCGATCATGCTCTTCTCGCTCTGGCCGCGCAGCACCACGACGCGGATGCTGCGGTCGGATGCAAGCCGCTGCAGGCCTTCGCGCACGGCGTCGGTCACCGGCGAGCCGAGAATATTGAGCGGGCCGGCGTTGCAGATCGCGACATGAACGACCCCGCGCGTATCGCGCGTCACGCCGCAGTGGTGGTTGAGCATTTCCATCGTGGCATCTCGAAGGTTTCGTGGACCGGCGCGAGGCGCGCGGGTCGGTGCCACTTCCGGGCCGAAACGTCCTTGTTGTCAAGCGGGGCGGGGCGAGTTGCAAGTGCGAAGTCCGTCGCATAGTATGACATATATCATACAAAAGGGATCCCATGACTGAAGCCGACCAACTCGAACTGTTTTCGCCCGCGCAGCGGCGCGAGCGCGTGGTGGACTGGCAGGTGCCGGCGCCGGTCGCGAAAGTCGCGATGGGCCTGTCGGGCATGGACGCCATGCTGGGCATTCGCGACGGCCGGCTGCCGCCGCCGCCTTTTGCAAAACTGATCGGCTTCAATGTGGGGGTGGTCGAGCCGGGTCGGATCGTCATGGAACTGGAGCCGCGCGAGGATCTCGAAAACACGATCGGCCTCATCCACGGCGCGACCGCAGCTGCGCTGCTCGATACCGCGATGGGATGCGCGATCTCGACCCGGTTGGAAGCCGGGCAGAGCTCCGTGACGCTCGACCTGAAAATGACCTTCCTGCGTCCGCTCTCGGTTCGCTCGGGTCTGATCTCGGCCGAAGGCAGGGTGATCAAGCTGGGGCGGCAGACCAGCTACACCGAAGGCTTCGTCCGGGACGGCAAGGGCGCCCTTGCGGTGCACGCAACTGCAACGTTTTCCATGATCGGAAGCAACTTAACATGAATTAATGCACCCTTTTCGTCATTTGCGTGTTATGAGATGACCATCGACATTCAATGAGAACCGCATGCGCTACTCCCGGGAACACAAGCAGGAAACCCACGACCGCATCGTGAGGAAGGCCTCCGTGCGGCTGCGCGAAAAGGGCGCCCATGGCATCGGCGTCGCCGACCTCATGAAGGAGGCAGGCCTGACCCATGGCGGCTTCTACGCGCATTTCGATTCCCGCGAGGCGCTGGTGATCGAGGCGTTCGGTTATGCGATGGACCGCTCGATGGAGCACTGGCGCAAGATCACCGACGAGGTTTCGCCGGACAAGCGGCTGGCGATGATCGCGGAGGCCTACCTGTCGGCGCTGCATCGCGACAATCCCGGCCATGGCTGCTCGATTCCCGCTCTCGGTGCCGAGATCGCCCGCGAGAGCCCGAAGGCGCGAAAGGCATTTGCCGGCAAGCTCGACGAGATGATCGAGCAGCTGGCGGACAACATTCCGAACATGCCGCGCAAGGCCGCACGCAAGCAGGCGGTCGCGACGCTGGCGACGATGGCCGGCACCATGCTGCTGGCCCGCATTGCCGGGTCGAGCGAGCTGTCCGACGAGGTGTTGAAGGTGGGCCGGGACAGTGCGCTGGAGGGCACGAAGCGCGAGCCGAAGGCGGCGGCGGTGAAGAAGGTGAAGACCTAGGCGAGGTGCCGTAGGGTGGGCAAAGCGAAGCGTGCCCACGACTTCGTCGCTATCGAAGAGAGATGATGGGCACGGCGCTTTGCGCCTTTGCCCACCCTACGGGATCGTCGCTACCGCCCCGCAAACAGCGCCCGTTCGCGCTCGACGATCTCGCCGATGTAATCCGCCACCGCTCTGATCCGCGCCAGATCCTTGCTGTCGGCGTGCATCAGCATCCAGAATGTCCGCGTGATCGAGATCTCCTCGGGCAGCACCGGAACGAGTTGCGGATAATCGCTCGCCATGAAGTGCGGCAGCACCGCGATGCCGAAGCCCGAGAGCGTAGCATTGAGCTGCGCGATCAGATTGGCGCTGCGGAAGCGCGCGGAGATCCGCGGCGACACCTGCGGCAGATAATCGAGTTCCGGCGTGAACAAGAGCTCTTCGATGTAGCCGACGAAGCGGTGCTGCGGCAGATCCTGCCGCGAGGTGATCGCAGGGAAGCGGTCGAGATAGGCGGGTGCGGCGTAGAGGCCGAGGCGGTAGTCGAGCAGCTTGCGGCCGACGATGCGGCCTTCCTTCGGCATGGTCAGGCTGATGGCGATGTCGGCCTCGCGCTTGGAGAGACTGAACAGCCGCGCGGTGGCCACAAGTTGCAGATCGAGATCGGGATACCGGTCGGCGAAGGGGGCCAGCCGCGGTGCCAGGAAGGCCGTGCCGAACCCGTCGGGCGCGCCGATCCGCACCGTCCCCGTCAGACGCGCCACGGAGCCGCCGACCTGCTCCTGGTTGGCGACGATGGTCGATTCCATCGCTTCCGCGCTGTCGGCGACGCGCTGGCCGGCCTCGGTGAGGAGGTAGCCGGTCTTGCGCCGGTCGAACAGCTTAGCCGAGAGGTGCTTTTCCAGCCGGTCGACGCGGCGGATCACCGTGGCATGGTCCACTCCGAGCTGTTTTGCCGCAGCCGAGACCGAGCCGCCCCGCACGATGGCCAGCACGAAGCGAAAGTCGTCCCAATCGATAGCGCCTTGATCCAGCATTTTCGCACATCTATGGTGCATTATCTCAGACTTGAATCCTATAAAATGCAGGTCGATAGGATTTGTCAAAGCGATCAAGCTCGGCCTCAAGGAGATCATTCCATGCGTTCAGTCGGACATTTCATCGGTGGCAAGGAAGTAAAGGGCACCTCTGGCCGCACCGCCGACGTTTTCGAGCCGATGACCGGTGACGTCCAGGCCAAGGTGGCGCTGGCGTCCAAGGCGGAGGTCCGCGCCGCCGTCGAGAACGCCCGCGCGGCACAGCCCGAATGGGCCGCGACCAACCCGCAGCGCCGCGCCCGCGTCATGATGAGATTCGTCGAGCTGGTGCAGCGCGACTACGACAAGCTGGCCGAGCTGCTGGCCCGCGAGCACGGCAAGACCGTGCCGGACGCCAAGGGCGACATCCAGCGCGGCCTCGAGGTCGCCGAGTTCGCCTGCGGCATCCCGCATCTGATGAAGGGCGAATACACCGAAGGCGCCGGCCCCGGCATCGACATCTATTCGATGCGCCAGGCGCTCGGTGTCGTCGCCGGCATCACGCCGTTCAATTTCCCGGCGATGATCCCGATGTGGAAGTTCGCGCCCGCGATCGCCTGCGGCAACGCCTTCATCCTCAAGCCGTCGGAGCGCGATCCCGGCGTGCCGATGCTGCTCGCCGAGCTCATGATCGAGGCAGGCCTGCCGGCCGGCATCCTCAACGTCGTCAACGGCGACAAGGAGGCGGTCGACGCCATCCTGGACGATCCCGATATCAAGGCCGTCGGCTTCGTCGGCTCCACGCCGATCGCGCAGTACATCTATGAGCGCGCCGCCCAAACCGGCAAGCGCTGCCAGTGCTTTGGCGGCGCCAAGAACCACGCCATCATCATGCCGGATGCCGACATGGACCAGGCGGTCGACGCGCTGATCGGTGCGGGCTATGGCTCGGCGGGCGAGCGCTGCATGGCCGTCTCGGTCGCGGTCCCCGTCGGCAAGTCCACCGCCGACCGTCTCATGGAAAAGCTGATCCCGCGGGTCGAGAGCCTCAAGATCGGCACCTCGATCGATCCGTCCGCCGATTACGGCCCGCTGGTCACGCGCGAGGCGGTCGAGAAGGTCAAGGGCTACATCGACATCGGCATCAAGGAAGGCGCGACGCTCGCAGTCGATGGCCGCGGCTTCAAGATGCAGGGCTACGAGAACGGCTTTTATCTCGGCGGCTCGCTGTTCGACAACGTCACCAAGGACATGCGGATCTACAAGGAAGAGATCTTCGGCCCCGTGCTCTCGGTCGTGCGTGCGCACGACTACAAGGAGGCGCTGGCGCTGCCGTCGGATCACGACTACGGCAACGGCGTTGCGATCTTCACCCGCGACGGCGACGCCGCCCGCGACTTCGCGGCCAAGGTCAATGTCGGCATGGTCGGCATCAACGTGCCGATCCCGGTGCCGATCGCCTATTACACCTTTGGCGGCTGGAAGAAGTCGGGTTTTGGCGATCTCAACCAGCACGGTCCGGACTCGGTCCGCTTCTACACCAAAACCAAGACGGTGACCTCGCGCTGGCCGTCCGGCGTCAAGGAAGGCGCGGAGTTCTCGATCCCGCTGATGAAGTGATCCCCTTGAGAGCGAGGCTCATATGCAGTTCGCTCTGAACGAGGATCAGATCGCGGTTCGCGACATGGCGTTGGCGTTTGCGGCGGAGAAGATCGCGCCGCATGCGCTGCGCTGGGACGAGGAGAAGCATTTCCCCGTCGACGTGATGCGCGAAGCCGCGACGCTTGGCATGGGCGGCATCTACATCCGCGACGATGTCGGCGGATCCGCGATGACGCGGTTCGACGCGGCACTGATCTTTGAGGCGCTGGCGACGGGCTGTCCGACCACTTCGGCCTTCATCTCCATCCACAACATGGCGAGCTGGATGATCGATGCCTTCGGCAGCGACACCCAGCGCCACACATGGCTGCCAAAACTCTGCACCATGGAGCTGATCGCCAGCTACTGCCTGACCGAGCCGGGCGCGGGCTCGGATGCCGCGGCGCTGCGTACGCGCGCCGTGCGCGATGGCGATCATTACGTTCTCAACGGCCAGAAGCAGTTCATCTCCGGCGCCGGCGGCACCGATCTCCTGGTCGCGATGGTGCGCACCGGCGGCGATGGCCCGGGCGGCATCTCGACCCTCGTCATCGACGGCAAGACGCCGGGCGTCTCCTTCGGCGCCAATGAGCGCAAGATGGGGTGGAACGCGCAGCCGACCCGCGCCGTGATGTTCGAGAACGCGCGCGTGCCGGTGGCCAATCGCCTCGGCGAGGAGGGCATCGGCTTCAAGATTGCGATGGCCGGTCTCGATGGCGGCCGCCTCAACATCACCGCGTGCTCGCTGGGTGGTGCGCAGACCGCGCTCGACAAGGCGCGGGCCTACATGAAGGAGCGCAAGGCGTTCGGAAAGCGTCTCGACGAATTCCAGGCGCTGCAGTTTCGCCTCGCCGACATGGCGATCGAGCTGGAAGCCGCGCGTACCTTCCTGTGGCGCGCCGCTGCGGCGCTGGACCGCAAGGACCCTGATGCCACCATGCTGTGTGCGATGGCAAAACGCTTCGGCACCGACGTCGGCTTCGAGGTCGCCAACCATGCGCTGCAGCTTCACGGTGGCTACGGGTACCTCAGCGAATACGGCATTGAGAAGATCGTGCGCGATCTGCGTGTGCATCAGATCCTCGAAGGCACCAATGAAATCATGCGGCTCATCGTGGCGCGCAAACTGATCGAGGGCGCGCGATGAGTTCAGTGGAAGAGGGCGATCTCGTTGCCCGCGTCGAGGGCGCAGCCGGAATCATCAGGCTCAATCGTCCGAAGGCCATCAACGCCGTCACGCTGGAGATGTTTCGCGACATCGACAAGGCACTCGACCGCTTCGAGGCCGATCCCGCCGTTGCCGTGATCGTGCTGGAAGGCTCCGGCGAGCGCGGCCTCTGTGCCGGCGGCGACATCCGCACGCTCTGGGAGAGCTCGAAGGTCAACGGCGACCTCGGCAAGATCCTCTGGCGCGAGGAATACATCCTCAACGCCCGGATCAAGAAATTCCCAAAACCATATATCGCCTTCATGGACGGCATCGTGATGGGGGGCGGCGTCGGACTCTCCGCCCATGCCAGCCATCGCATCGTCACCGATCGCACGAAGCTGGCGATGCCCGAGGTCGGGCTCGGCTTCTTCCCCGACGTCGGCGGCACCTATCTGTTGTCGCGCTCGCCGGGCGAGGTCGGCACTTACTTCGGCCTGACCGGCCAGACCATGAACGGGCCCGACGCGATCCACGCGAAATTCGCCGACGCCGTGGTGCCGGCGGCGAAATGGCCGGCGCTGCGCGAGACGCTGACCATGCTCCGTCAGGGCGTGACCGCGGCTGAGGTGACCAAGCTCATCAACAGTTTTGCAACCGGTGAGAGTGCGGGCCCGGTCGCTGCAAAAGAGCCTGCTATCGACGCATTGTTCGGCTTCGACCGCATGGAAGATATCTTTGCTGCCCTGAAACGCGACGGCTCCGAATTCGCGCTGGCGACGCTGAAGACGCTCAATGAGAAATCGCCGCGCGGCATGGTGGTGACGCTGAAACTGTTGCGACTGGCGCGCACCGCGTCGAGCCTGGAGGAATGCCTGGTGCGCGAATACCGCGCCGCGCTGGAGGTGTTCCGCAGCGATGATTTTCGCGAGGGCGTGCGCGCGGCCGTGATCGACAAAGACCGCAACCCGATCTGGTCGCCGCCACGAATTGAGGATGTGACGCCGCAAATGCTTGCACCGTATCTCGCCGAGATCGGCGCCGACGAGCTGAAGTTCAACTAATCAACGATTGAAGCGGAGGAAACGACAATGGCCACGATCGCATTCATCGGTCTCGGCAACATGGGCGGCCCTATGGCGGCCAACCTCGTCAAGGCCGGCCACAAGGTCGTCGCGTTCGACCTCGTCGAAGCCTCGCGCAATCAGGCCAAGGCCGACGGCGCCGGCATCGCCGACAGCGCCGCGGGTGCAGTGAAGGGCGCCGATGTCGTCGTCACCATGTTGCCGGCCGGCAAGCATGTGCTCGGCGTCTGGAATGAAATCCTTCCCGCAATGACCAAGGGCGCGCTGGTCATCGACAGCTCCACCATCGACGTCGAGAGTGCGCGGCAGGCGCATGCGCTCGCCGGCAAGCACGGCGTGCTCTCGGTGGATGCGCCGGTCTCCGGCGGCACCGGCGGCGCCAAGGGCGCGACGCTCACCTTCATGTGCGGCGGCGAGGAGAGCGCATTCGCGGCGGCAAAGCCCGTGCTGGAGAACATGGGCAAGAAGATCGTGCATTGCGGCGGCGCCGGCGCAGGGCAGGCGGCCAAGATCTGCAACAACATGATCCTCGGCATTTCCATGATCGCGGTGAGCGAAGCTTTCGCGCTCGGCGAGAAGCTCGGCCTCTCGCACCAGGCGCTGTTCGACGTCGCCTCGACCTCGTCGGGCCAGTGCTGGTCGCTGACGACCTATTGCCCGGTGCCGGGTCCGGTGCCTACCTCGCCGGCCAACAACGACTACAAGCCGGGATTCGCCTCGGCGCTGATGGTGAAGGATCTGACGCTGGCGCAGGACGCCGCGAAGGCGGCCGGCGCGGCGACGCCGCTCGGCAAGCATGCGCAGGAGATCTATCAGTCTTTCGACGCAGCCGGGCAAGGCGGGGTGGATTTTTCCGGAATTATCAAGCACGTTCGCAGCCTCGCTGGAAAATAGCGAGGCTTCGTAGCCCGGATGGAGCGAAGCGAAATCCGGGACAGCTGCCTCCAATGGCGTAGCCGGCCCCGGATTGCGCTTCGCTCCATCCGGGCTACGTTCGAAGATCAATTCGACGGGCCCGGAACATGACGACATTTCAGGACGCGCGCGCGTTTCTGCTCAAGCACCGCACGGATTACGAGGCCGCGGTCAAAGGATTCCGCTGGCCGGATCCGGTTCCCTTCAACTGGGCGCTCGACTGGTTCGACGAGCTGGCGAAGGACGCCGAAGCCAAGGACCGGCCCGCGCTCTGGATCGTCGATGCCGCGCAGGACCGGCAGACAAAGCTGTCCTTTGCGGCGCTCTCCAAGCGCTCCAATCAGGTCGCGAACTTTCTCCGCGCGCAGGGCCTGAAGCGCGGCGATCATCTCCTGTTGCTGCTCGGCAATGTGGTTCCGCTGTGGGAGACGATGCTGGCGGCGATGAAGCTCGGCGTCGTCGTAATCCCCGCGACCACACTGCTCACCGCGGATGAGCTGCGCGATCGCCTCGATCGCGGCAAGGCGAGGGCGGTGGTGGCCGCCGAGGACCAGGTCGCGAAGTTCGCAAGTCTTGGTGCCGAGAACATCGTTCGCATCGTGGTCGGCACGGCTCACGACGGATGGCTCTCCTATGATGAGGCCGCAAAGGCCCCGGAGAGTTTTAGCGCCGATGGGCCGACTAATGCCGACGACCCGATGCTGCTCTATTTCACCTCGGGGACCACTGCAAAACCAAAACTTGTCCGGCACAGCCAGCGCAGCTATCCGGTCGGGCATCTGTCGACCATGTACTGGATCGGGCTGCAGCCCGGTGACGTCCATCTCAACATCTCCTCGCCCGGCTGGGCCAAGCATGCCTGGAGCTGTTTCTTCGCGCCGTGGAACGCGGGCGCCACCGTGTTCGTGGTCAACCAGCCGCGCTTCGACGCCAAGAGCCTGCTTGCCACCATCGGCCGCTGCGGCGTCACCACGCTGTGCGCGCCGCCGACGGTGTGGCGGCTGTTCATCCAGGAGGACCTGGCGTCCTTCAAGGTGAGCTTGCGCGAGGTCTGCGGCGCCGGCGAGCCGCTCAATCCTGAAGTGATCGACCAGGTGCGGGCGGCTTGGGGTCTCACCATCCGTGACGGATACGGCCAGACCGAAACCACGGCGCTCGCCGGCAACTCGCCGGGCCAGAACATCAAGATCGGCTCGATGGGCCGGCCGCTGCCTGGCTATCGCGTGCAGATCAGCGATGCCGACGGCAACAAGGCGAAGGAAGGCGAGGTCACGCTGGTGCTCGGCGCCGAGCGGCCCGCCGGCCTGATGCAGGGTTATCAGAGCGACGACGGCAAGCTAGCCGGTGCCGAAGGCGAGCTCTATCGCAGCGGCGATGTCGTGTTCGAAGACGACGAGGGCTATCTTACCTTTGTCGGCCGCTCCGACGACGTGTTCAAGTCGTCGGACTACCGCATTAGCCCGTTCGAGCTGGAGAGCGTGCTGCTCGAGCACGAGCTGGTGGCCGAAGCCGCGGTGGTGCCGAGCCCGGACCCGATCCGGCTCGCGATCCCCAAGGCGTTCGTGCTGCTGACCTCGGGCGCGGAGCGGACGCCTGAGACCGCGCTGTCGATCTTCCAGCACCTGCACACGCGGCTCGCCCCGTTCAAGCGCATCCGTCGCCTCGAAATCGTCACCGAGCTGCCGAAGACGATCTCTGGCAAAATCCGCCGGGTGCAGCTACGCAGGCTGGAGCGGGACGATGATCGCAACGATCCGCTGCGCGGCCGGGAATTCCGTGAGGAGGATTTTCCGGAACTGCCGAAAACACGGAGTGAGACCTAAGTGAACGAAGTCTGGAAGAAGCCGCCGATTTCCTTGGAAGCCTATCAGGCCATGGTCGGCAAGGAGATCGGCGTGTCGTCGTGGCACCTGATCGATCAGCCGCGCATCGACACCTATGCCGATGTGATCGAGGATCACCAGTTCATCCACGTCGACCCTGAACGTGCCAAGAAGGAGACCGCGTTCGGCACCACCATCGCGCACGGCTTCCTGACGATGTCGCTGCTGTCGATCATGTCCTATGAGGTGATGCCCGTGATCTCGGGGACCACGATGGGCGTCAATTATGGCTTCGACAAGCTGCGCTTCATCTCGCCGGTCCGCTCGGGCAAGCGCGTTCGCGGCCGTTTCGTGCTGGCCGAAGCCAAGCTCCGTAAGGCCAATGAATTGCAGTCCCGCACCAATGTCACCGTGGAGATCGAGGGCGAGGACAAGCCGGCGCTGGTCGCGGAGTGGCTGGGTCTGATCTATTTCGCGTAGGCCGGGCCGGGCTTGACCCGGCCAGCCATCGCTGCTCAAAAAGGCAACCCAGAGCGGGGTTTTACCCTCTCCCCTTCCGGAGAGGGTGCCTCGCGGAACGCGAGGCGGGTGAGGGGTCTCTCTCCGCGAGCGCATCTGTCGAGAGAGACCCCTCATCCGGCGCTGCGCGCCACCTTCTCCCACAAGGGGAGAAGGGAAGAAGAAATAGAGACCTTCACTCATGGCAATCAGGTTCGACGGACGCGTCGCCATCGTCACCGGCGCGGGCAATGGTCTGGGGCGCGCGCACGCGCTGGGGCTGGCCAGCCGCGGCGCGAAAGTGGTCGTCAACGATTTCGGCGGCGCGCGTGACGGCACCGGTGGCTCGCTGTCGCCGGCCGAGACCGTGGTCGAGGAAATCCGCAAGGCCGGCGGCACCGCGATGGCGGATGGCGCCGACGTCTCCAATTTCGAACAGGTCACCGCCATGGTCGAGCGCGCCACCAAGGAGTGGGGCAGTGTCGACCTCTTGTGCGCCAATGCGGGCATTTTACGCGACAAGTCGTTCGGCAAGATGGAAGCGGCCGACTTCCAAAAGGTGCTCGACGTGCATCTCGTCGGCACCTTCTATTGCTGCAAGGCGGCCTGGGCCGGCATGCGCGACCGCAACTATGGCCGCATCGTGCTGACGACGTCGTCCTCCGGCCTTTACGGTAATTTCGGCCAGGCCAATTACGGCGCGGCCAAGTCCGGCATGGTCGGCCTGATGAACGTGCTCGCCGAAGAAGGCCGCAAGTCCGACATCCGCGTCAACATCATCTCGCCGACGGCCGCTACCCGCATGACGGAAGAGCTGTTGCCGCCGCAGGCGCTGCAACTGATGAAGCCGAACGCGATCACGCCCGCGGTCGAGTACATGCTCAGCGAGGACGCGCCGACCCGCACCATCATGGGCGCCGGTGCAGGATCGTTCGCCGTGATCAAGATCGTGGAGAGCGAGGGCATCAACCTGCCGGAATCCGAATGGACGCCGGACGCGGTCGCCGCGCATTTCGCCGAGATCAGCGACATGTCGAAAGCCAAGGCGCTGACCGGGGCGTTCGAGCAGACGCAGAAATACGTGGCGCAGGCCGCGGCGCGGGCGGGGATCAAGCTCTGACCGATGTCGCCGTCATCGGGGCCGGTCCCGCCGGGTTGATGGCGGCGGAGATGCTGGCGCGGGGCGGCGCGCGCGTCACCGTGTACGACGCGATGCCGTCCGCGGGCCGAAAATTCCTGATGGCCGGCCGCGGCGGACTCAACCTCACCCACAGTGAGCCGCTACCGCAATTCATGGCGCGCTATCGCGAGGCGGCCCCGAAGCTGCAGGCGGCGATCGAAGCGTTTTCGCCGGACGCGCTCCGTGCGTGGAGCGACGCGCTGGGCGAGCCGACCTTCGTCGGCACCAGCGGGCGCGTCTTTCCGAAGGCCTTCAAGGCCTCGCCCTTGCTGCGCGCGTGGCTCCGGCGGCTCGATGCCAGCGGCGTGCGATTTGCGTTTCGTCATCGCTGGACCGGCTGGGACGGCGAGGGGCTGCTGCTGTTTCGAGCGCGCGATGGCGCAGCGGCCGTCACTGCCAGCGCCACCGTGCTCGCGCTTGGCGGCGCCAGCTGGCCGCGGCTGGGGTCGGATGGCAGCTGGGCCGACATCCTTGCCGCGAAGGGCGTTGCCATCTCAAAGCTGCGGCCAGCCAATTCCGGCTTCACGGTCGCTTGGTCCGATGTGTTCCGCGATCGTTTCGAGGGCCAGCCGCTCAAGGGCGTGGCGCTGACGATCGGCGCGCATACGGTGCGCGGCGAAGCCATGATCACGCGTATCGGCATCGAAGGCGGCGCGATCTACGCGCTGTCGGCGGAGTTACGAGAGGAGGTGCTCAGTCTCGGGCAGGCGACGCTTTCGATCGCATTGCGGCCCGACCTCGGCGCCGCCGCTCTGACCACGCGGCTGTCAGGGACACGCGGCAAGCAATCGCTCGCGAACTTCCTGCGCAAGGCGGCGCAATTGTCGCCGGTCGGAATCGGCCTGATGCAGGAGGCCGCCATCGTGTCCGGCCGGCCACTGGCCTCGTTCTCGCCGGCCGAGCTTGCGCATCTGATCAACGCCATTCCGGTTCAGCTCACCGGCGTTGCCCCGATCGATCGCGCGATCTCGACTGCGGGCGGTATCACCTTCGACGAGATCGACGACCACTTCATGCTGCGCAAGCTGCCGGGCGTGTTTGCCGCCGGCGAGATGCTGGACTGGGAGGCGCCCACGGGCGGATATCTGCTGCAGGCGTCGTTCGCCACCGGCGCTGCGGCGGGCAGGGGCGTGCTGAGCTGGCTCAAGAAATCGTAGGGTGGGCAAAGGCGCGAAGCGCCGTGCCCACGATCTTTCGCAGTTACGACGAGAAGTCGTGGGCACGCTTCGCTTTGCCCACCCTACGGCAGTTCGCCTACCGCAGCTTGCCCCGCGCCGCCACCGGCAGTGTGCCGATGATCTCCTCGCCGCGGACCATCACCACTTCGTCCATCATGTTGACGACGACGCAGACATGGTTCGGCACGATGCGGACGACGTCGCCGACATTGGGCCGCGTGTTGCTGCGGGAGAGATCGAGGAAGCCGTGCTCCTCGGCGAATTTTGCGATCTTGGCTTCGGGATGCTCCAGGATCAGGCCGTGACCGTCGAGACCGCCGGTATCAGTGGTCAGCGTCTTCGAGCCGGCATCGAGGATGCCGCGCTCGGGCGCGGCGCGGCTCACCACGGTCGAATAGATGTGCAGCGCGCAGTCGTCCCAGGTGGCGGAGCCCGCCGCGACCTGCATGCGGTCGTTGTAGATGTAGGTGCCGAAGCGATGCTCGGTGCCGCCCTTGAGCTTGCCGATATTCTTCAGGTTCGGCGTGCCGCCGGTCGAGACGATTTTTGCGTCCAGCCCGTGCGCGCGCACGCCGACCAGCGCCTCGTCGTAGAATTTCTGCGCGTCCGCCCAGCCGGTCTCGGTCGGATACAGCATGAAGCCGGCGAACTGCAGCCCCTTGGATGCGGCGATCTCGCGCGCCAGCGCGATCGCCTCCGCCGGGGTCTCGACGCCGGCGCGCTTGCGCCCCGTATCGCATTCGACCACGACCGAGAGCGGACGGCCCGACGCCGCAGCAGCCTTGGGCAGGCCGGCGACGACGGTCGAATTGTCGGCGGCCACCGTCATGTTGGCCTTCGCCTGCAGCGCGCCGAGCCGCGCCATCTTCTCTTCGCCGAGGAGGTTGTAGCTGATCAGGATGTCGTCGATGCCGGCGTTGGCCATGATCTCGGCTTCGCCGAGCTTCTGGCAGGTGATGCCTTTGGCGCCGGCCGCAACCTGCATCTTGGCGATGGTCGGGTTCTTGTGGGTCTTGATGTGCGGACGGTTGGCGACACCGGCCTCGTCGCAGGCTTTCTGGATCCGCGCGATGTTGCGCTCGACCCTGTCCATGTCGATGACGGCGCAGGGCGTGCCGTATTCGCGGGCGATTTTTGCAGCGAGGGGAGTTGTCATGGGAGTCGTCTCTTAGTTGGCGCGCATTCTGGTCGCAAAACTGGTGCCCACTTTTGCGGAATGCGCGCTAGGCCTGCTCAATTTCTTCCCGAAGCATTTCAAGTTCGAGCCAGCGCTCTTCAGCGGCAGACAGTTCATCATGCGCCTTGGCGATAGCGGCGGAGGTGTCGTCGAATTTCTTGCGATCTTTCGCATAGAGATTTGGATCGTCGAGCACGCGCTGCAGTTTTGCAATGTCGGCCTGCAGCGTCTCCATTTTCTTCGGCAGCGTTTCCAGCGCATGCTTCTCGTTGAAGCTCAGCTTGCGCTTCGGTGCGGAGGCGGGAGCAGCGGCGCGCTCCTCTCTCTTCTCCGCAACCGGCTGGGCCTTCGCCGTCTCGCGCTTCAGGTCCGCACCGCGCTGGGTCAGCATGTCGCTGTAGCCGCCGGCATATTCGGTCCACTTGCCGTTGCCCTCAGGCGCGATCACCGAGGTGACGACGCGGTCGAGGAAGTCGCGGTCATGGCTGATCAGGATGACGGTGCCCTCGTAATCGCCGAGCATGTCCTCGAGGACGTCGAGGGTTTCGAGATCGAGGTCGTTGGTCGGCTCGTCCAGCACCAGCAGGTTCGAGGGTTTTGCCAGCGCGCGCGCCAGCATCAGCCGACCGCGCTCACCGCCCGAGAGCACTTCCACCGGCGTGCCGCGCTGCTCCTGCGCGAACAGAAAGTCCTTCATGTAGCCGACGACGTGCTTCGGCTTGCCGCCGACCATGATCTGGTCGCCACGACCGCCGGTCAGTGCTTCGGCCAGCGTCGATTTGGGATCGAGGCTTTCGCGGTGCTGATCGAGCGTCGCTATCTCCAAATTGGCCCCGAGGCGCACCGTTCCGGAATCCGGCTCTGCGCCGCCGGTGAGCAGATTGACCAGCGTGGTCTTGCCGGCGCCATTGGGGCCGATGATGCCGAGCCGGTCGCCGCGCTGGATGCGGGTCGAGAAATTCTCGACGATCTTGCGCTCGCCATAGGCCTTGGTGACGCCCTTGGCCTCGATCACCAACTTGCCCGACTGCTCCGCTTCGGCCGCCGCGAGGCTGGCGGTGCCGGCCGTGCCGCGATAGTTGCGGCGCTGGTCGCGCAGCGTATGCAGATTGGCGAGGCGCTTGACGTTGCGCTTGCGCCGGCCGGAGACGCCGTGGCGCAGCCAGTGCTCTTCGTCGACGATCTTGCGGTCTAGCTTGTGCTGGTCGCGCTCTTCTTCCGCCAGCACCTCGTCGCGCCAGCTCTCGAACGAGGCAAAGCCGCGGTCGATCTGCTTGATCTTGCCGCGGTCGAGCCACGCGGTGGCGCGCGAGAGATTGGTGAGGAAGCGGCGGTCGTGGCTGATGATCACCAGTGCGCTGCGCCTGGAGTCGAGCTCCTGCTCCAGCCATTCGATGGTGGCGAGATCGAGATGGTTGGTCGGCTCGTCCAGCAGCAAAATGTCCGGCGAGGGCGCCAGCACATACGCCAGCGCCGCGCGGCGGGCCTCGCCGCCGGAGAGATTGTGCGGGTTCTCGTCTCCGGTCAGGCCAAGCTGCTCCAGCAGGTAGCGCGCCTGGTGCTGATCGTCGCCGGGGGCGAGACCGGACTCGACATAGGCAAGCGTGGTCTTGTGCTCGCCGAAGTCGGGCTCCTGCGGCAGGTAACGCACGGTGGCGCCGGGCTGCACGAAGCGCGTGCCGCCGTCGGGCTCCACCAGGCCGGCCGCGATCTTCAGCAGCGTCGACTTGCCCGAGCCGTTGCGGCCGATCAGGCAGACGCGCTCGGATGGCGCGACGTTGAGCTCGACGCCTGACAACAGCGGCGTGCCGCCAAAGGTCAGCCTGATGTCTTTCAGTTGGATCAGCGGCGGCGCCATGTCAGCCCTGACTCAAATTCTGGCTCGTTGCGGCCTGATCGGCGCGGCGGCGCTGGATCCGGCGCAGCGTCTGGTCGAGCGCCGAGAGGAAGGCGGAGCGGTCGCGCGGCGCGAATGATCGCGGGCCGCCGGTGACTTCGCCGGCCGAGCGCAGATCCGTCATCAGATTGCGCACCGCCAGCGTCATGCCGATCGACTCCTCCGTGAACGGCTTGCCGTTCGGCGCGATCACGTCGGCGCCAGCCTTGACGCAGCGGCTGGCCAGCGGAATGTCGGAGGTCACGACGACGTCGCCGGGCTTGACGCGTTCGACGATCCAGTCGTCTGCGGCGTCCATGCCGGCGCCTGCGGCGATGCGCTCGATCAGCGGATCGTGCGGCACGCGGATGAAATTGCCGGCGACCACGCTCACGGGCACGCCGTGCCGGAGCGCGACGCGATAGATCTCGTCCTTTACCGGGCAGGCGTCGGCGTCGACATAGATGCGGGTGGGGGTGTCAGTCATTCGCCGCGTGGTACCCCATTCGGGCCGCAAAGGCGAGGGGATTGACCGGTGTTCCCTGGGGCCTACGATCCGTCCGAAACAACAAGAACAGGGAAGATGACCCCATGCCGAACCGGCTCGAAACCTGGCGCGTCGAGGCCTACAACACCGCCAAGCAATCCGAAAACAAGATGCATGACGACACGGTGGCGCGCCGCTTCGGCTTTTCCGGCGGGCTGGTCCCGGGCGTCGATGTCTTCGCCTACATGATGCACGTGCCGGTGGCGCGCTGGGGCCGCGATTTCCTGTCCCGCGGGCTGGTCGAGGCCCGCTTCATCAAGCCGGTCTATGATGGCGAGACCGCCGATGTCGATGCGACCGAGCACAACGGCTTGCTGACGATCGAGGTGTTCAGCCGCACCGAGCTCTGCGCGACAGGCACGGCCTCGCTGCCGGCGGCCGCGCCTGTGGTGTTGCTGAGCGACTATGTCGCCGTGCCCGCGGTGGCCGAGCGCAAGCCGGTCAGTCCCGCGACGTTCGAGATGGGCAAATGGCTGGGCACCACGCCCCGGCGCTGGGCCGGGCAGGATGCGGCTGACTATCTCGCCGACATCAGGGAAACCGATCCGATCTTTGCGCGCGAAGGACTCGGCCATCCCGGGCTGATCCAGCGCGTCATGAACCGCGTGCTGGTCGACAACACCATTCTCGGCCCGTGGATCCATGTCGGCAGCCGCATGCAATTGCTATCGGCGGTACGCACCGGCGACGAGATCACCGCGCGGGCGAAGGTCACGGCCAATTACGAGAAGAAGGGCCACCGCTTCGTCGAGCTCGACGCGCTCGTCGTCGCCAACGGCACCACGCCGCTCGCCCACTGCCAGCACATTGCGATCTACCAGCCGCGCGAGCAGGCGGTGTAGGGTCTTCGCCTCGCCCGCTTGCCGGGAGAGGCCGACGCGCGGAACGCGCGGCGGGTGAGGGGGAGTCTCCGCAAGGACGATGAAAGTTGGACTCGCGGAGAGTCCCCCTCACCCGAAGCCTTGCTGCGCTCCGGCTTCGACCTCTCCCCGCAAGCGCAGGGGAATCGCATATGGGTTTTGTCTAGCTATTGCATTGGAAGGCAAGACGGATTCTGAAGACGACTCCCGGAAGACGGAGGGGGTCGGATGCAGAAGTTCAGAAAGGCCTTTCGGCGGTTGCCGGACCCGCGCGCGGACAATGCCCGGCATGATCTGCTGGAAGTACTGTTCATCGCGTTGGCGGCGACGTTGTGCGGGGCGGATTCGTGCTCGGACATGGCGGACTTCGGACAGTCGAAGGAGGAGTTGTTGCGGCTCTTCCTTCGCCTGGAACATGGCATCCCGAGCCACGATACGTTC